>CAJANN010000281.1 GCA_903941095.1 uncultured Rhodospirillaceae bacterium
CGCAGATCGACGGCCTGACTGCCACTCTGGTCGCATCCATCGCCACCACCAGCGCGGCGGAATTGAGCACGACCCAGATTCTCTCCCTGACCACCACCCAGGCGTCAGCATTCACCTCGTCCCAGGTGGCCGCCATGAGCACCACCCAGATCTCGGCTCTGGTATCGCTACTTTAAGGGTTCGGGCTTAGGGCTTAGAACAGCTTCAGCACCAGGAAGCCGCCGATCAGCGCCACCACGAACAGCGTGGTGACCAGCTTGAGTCGTCGTTCCACGAATTCGCGGATGGGCGGCCCGAACTTCCACAGCAGGCCGGCCACCAGGATGAACCGCATGCCGCGCGCCACGATGGAGGCCAAGGTGAACTTGGTCAGGTCGAAGTCGAAGGCACCGGCGGTGATGGTCACCAGCTTGTAGGGAATGGGGGTGGCGCCCTTGACGATGATGACCCAGACGCCGTACTGGTCGACCAGCGGCTTGAAGGCCTGGAACTTTTCGGTCAGGTGGAACGCCGTCAGCACCATCTGGCCGACGCTGTCCATGAAGTAATAGCCGATGGCGTAGCCCAGATAGCCGCCGGCCACCGACGACAGGGTGCAGATCAGGGCGATGCGGAACCAGCGGGTGGGCGCGGCCAGCACCAGCGGGATCAGCATGATGTCCGGCGGGATGGGGAAGACCGAGCTTTCGATGAAGGAAATGGCGGCCAGCCACCAGATGGCATGGCGATGCCCGGCCTTGTCCATCATCCAGTCGTAGGTCTTCTGCAGCATGCCACCCTCACCCGGTTGAACGTCTGTGGTGTAGCAGGCGCGGAGGCCGCTGTCAGCACCCCGTGTCCGGCCTTGTCATTTCGTCCCCGGAGCGGCACTGTTGCCGCCACCGGGACGGGGAAACGCAGGCTTTGACGAAAACGGCGATTTCAGCCTTGACGACGACGATGGCCGCAGCCGGCACGGCCTGGGCGCAGATGCCGGCCGGCCCGGCCGAGGTGCCGCCGTCGCTGTGGCTGGACCCGCTGGCGATGGTGCTGGGCGCCGCGGTCCTGGCCTCGGTGGTGGTGCCGCTGTTCGCCTGGCAGCGCCTGCGCCTGTCGCGCCTGACCCAGACCGCCACCGAAAAGGAATCCGAGGCCGAGGGATTGCTGGAATGCCTGGCTTCGGCCCCCGACGGCTTCTATTGCTGGATGGCCGGCCCCGGCGGCGTCGAGACCTGCTCGCGCCGGCTGGCGGTGCTGCTGGGGCTGCCCAAGGGCACCGAGTCCGATTTCGCCGACGTGCTGGCCGTCTTTGCCGCCGAGGATGCCGCCATCCTGGACCGCCATGTCGCCCTGCTGTTCGCCGAAGGCCAGGGCTTCGAACTGGAGCTGGAACTGGCCGGCGCGTCCCGCACCGTGCGGGTGACCGGCACGCGGGCGAGCGATTCCGACGGGCTGCGCCGCGCCGACCTGATCTGGCTGCGCGACGTCAGCGAAGGCGCCGCAATGGTCGAAGATCTGGCCCGGTCGCTGCAGGCCCTGGCCGCGGACGCCACCTATCTGAAGGCCCTGATCGACGCCCTGCCGATGCCGGTGTGGCTGCGCGACGAAGACCTGTCGCTGCTGGCGGTCAACCGCGCCTATGCCGAAGCGGTCGATGCCGCCTCGCCCGAGGCGGTGGTCCATGCCCAGGTGGAACTGGCGTCGGACAATCTGGTCCGCGAAGCCCGCGCCCTGGCGGCGCGCAGCCGGGCCGCCGGCGAACCGCGCTCGGAACCCTTCCATCTGGTCCTGGGCGGCGAACGCCGGCTGGCCCAGGTCAGCGAAATCCCCATCTCGGTGGGCGAAACCCTGCTGACCGCCGGCCTGATCCACGACCAGACCCGGCAGGAGGAACTGCAGGCGCAGCTGGACCGCCACGTCGCCGCCCAGGGCGAGGTTCTGGAACGGCTGGCCACCGCCATCGCCATCTTCACCCCCGACACCCGGCTGGCCTTCTTCAACACCGCCTTCACCCGCCTGTGGCGGCTGGAGAAGGAATGGCTGGCCGCGCAGCCGACCTACGCCACCTTGCTGGATACCCTGCGCGAGCGCCGGCTGCTGCCGGAAACCGCCGATTACCGCGCCCACAAGGAAGAGGAACTGAAACGCTTCATCTCGCTGATCGATCCCAGCGAGACGCTGATGCACCTGCCCGACGGCCGCACCCTGCGCCGGGTGGTGTCGCCGCACCCCTATGGCGGGTTGATCTTCACCTACGAGGACGTCACCGACACGCTGGCGCTGGAACGTTCGTTCAACACCGCGATGGCCGTGCAGCGCGAGACTTTGGACCACCTGCACGAAGGCATCGCCGTCTTCGGCGGCGACGGCCGGCTGAAACTGTCCAATCCGGTCTTCGCCGAGCTGTGGGGCCTGGAACCGCAATCCCTGACCGCGGCGCCACACGTCAACGAGATCGTCGAACGCCTGAAGCCGTTCTTCGACGGCCGCCGCGACCGTGCCTCGACCTGGCCCAAATCGCGCGAACGCCTGGTGGGGCTGATCAACCGGCGGGCCGGCGGCAACACCCGGCTGGAACGTCAGGACGGCACCATCCTGGATTGCAGCGCCGTCCCCCTGCCCGACGGCGCCATCCTGCTGACCTTCCTGGATGTCAGCGACACCGCCCGGGTCGAGCAGGCGCTGATCGAAAGAAACGAGGCCCTGGCCGCCGCCGATACCTTGAAAAGCGAATTCATCGCCAACGTCTCGGCCGAGGTGGCCAAGCCGCTGACCACGGTGATCGGATTCTCGGAAATGCTGGCGGCGGAATATTTCGGCAAGCTCAACCGGCGGCAGATGGAATATGTCCGCGGCGTCTGCGACGCCGGCCAGGCGCTGAAAAGCCTGGTGGCCGACATCCTGGACCTGGCCGCCATCGAAGCCGGCCAGATGACCCTGGAACTGGATGTGGTCGACGTCCACCCGATGCTGGCCTCGGTCCTGGGGCTGGTGCGGGAACGGGTGCGCGAGAAGAAGCTGTCGCTGGATTTCGACTGCCCGCTGGATATCGGCTGGATCATCGCCGACCAGCGCCGCCTGCGGCAGGTGATGTTCAACCTGATCGGCAATGCGGTCAAATTCACCCCCGCCGGCGGGGCGGTGACGGTGAAGGCGGGACGCGACGGCGCCGAGCTGGTGCTGGAAGTCGCCGATACCGGCACCGGCATCCCGGCCGAGGATCAGGCCCGCGTCTTCGACAGCTTCACCCGCGGCGCCAGCGACGGCGCCGGCCTGGGCCTGACCCTGGTCAACCGTTTCGTCGCCCTGCATGGCGGCCGCGTCGAGCTGCTGTCCGATGCCGGCACCGGCACCCGCGTCACCGTTCGCCTGCCGGCAGGGGTGAACTGAGGGACATCCTCAGCCCGATCCGACCCGGCATTCCCGCCAGATGGCGGCGATCAGATCCGAACGGATGGCGCCGATCTCGCCGGTCGGCACCCAGATGGTCACCGAAACATCCACCGTCTTCTCGGCAAAGCGCAGCAGCGCCACCCCCGGCGCCGGATCGGCGGCGATGCGGGGATCGGCGGCGGCCAGTTGGCGCAGGCGGGCGATGGTTTCGTCGACCGGCGCGTCATAGGCCAGGGGCACCACGATCTCGACCTTGCGGGTGGGGAACTGGGTCATGTTGCGGATCGAGGCGGCCCAGACCACGGAATTGGGCGCGATGACCTGGATGTTGTCGCCGGTGACCAGCAGGGTGTGGAACAGCGACACCTGCCGCACCGACCCCGACAGCGCCCCGGCCTCGATGCTGTCGCCGACCTTGAACGGACGGAACAGCAGCAGCATGACGCCGGCGGCCAGATTGGACAGCGTGCCCTGCAGGGCCAGACCGACGGCCAGACCGGCGGCACCCAGGATGGTGACCAGCGAGGTGGTCTGCACCCCCAGCCGCTCCAGCACGGCGATGCCGGTGACGGTCAGCAGCCCCCAGCGCGCCAGCGAGGCGAAGAACCCCCGCAGCATCGGATCGGCGACCTTGATGCGGGCCAGCCCGCCGGCCACCGCCCGTTCGGCCCAGCCGGCCAGCGTCCAGCCGACCACCAGCGTTACCGTGGCCCAGAAGCCGCTGGTGGTCCAGCGGATGGCCAGATCGGTCAGCTGATCGAGAGAAATGGCGGAAAGATCGGTCATGACGGGTCAACCCCAGCGATATTCGGGCGGCGTCGGGTAATATCGTTTCAGTTCCTCCCACCCGGGAGGGACGAATTCGTTGCGGACCTTGCGGACCATCGGCCGCAGCAGCTCGATGCGCTCCTGCATCGCCGGATGGGAATCCATGAGACAGGTCTTCCTGGCGGACGAGATGTCGTACACCTTCATCATCTTCTGGAACATCACGATCTGACGGCCGGTATCCATGCCCATCCGGTCATACAGGAACGGAACATAGGCGTCGGCCTCGCGCTCCTGAAGGCGGGAAAATCCGCTCTCCAGCAACGCGTCATACATCGGGTCCAGTTTCCTGAACGCCTCCCCGGCCGATCCCGGGGCATTGATGTCGCCGCTTTCCAGCAGTTTCATGAGCGCGTCCGTCTCGATCGCCTGCCCCAGATGACGCCTGTCGTTGTGGCCGATCTCGTGGACGAGGATGGAGGCGAACTCGGCAGGATGGTCGGCATAGATCAGCGACCCCACCGCAACGGTGATCTTGCCCCCCCCGTAGGCCAGACCGTTGGGAGTGGGAAAATCGGTCAGGTAAAGCTCCCAGGGGAGATGGGGACGCTCGACAAGTTTCAGGAACGGTTCGCAGAACCGCCGGAACACCCCCTGAAGCGCCTGGTTGCGGATCACGGCCCCTTGCGAGCTCTTCCCCGCCAGCGCCTTCTGGATGCCGTATCGCCCCGAACCGATTTCGACGGATTCGGGATCGGCCAGCAATTCCGCCAGGGTCATCTTCGCTATGTCGGTGGGAGATTTCGCCGCCGCCGCGCCGGCGGCAGCGTCCCGAGCCGGGGCGGCACCGGGCGGCGGGGTGGCGGCCGCCGGCCGCCTTGTCTCAAGCGGAAACCCGTTCCGCGGATCGGCATAGGGATCGACCTGCGCCCACGGATCGTTCTGCGGACGGATGGCATTGTCGAACTGGGCCAGGGCCGGGCTGGCGACCGTGGCGGCCAGACCGGCCAGGACGGTGCGGCGGGTGGTGGTCATGTCATCCCCCTGAAATGCGGACGGGCGCCCCCCGAGGAAGACGCCCGCCCACAGTACCTCGTCTCGCCCGTCGGGCGAAGAGGTCAATCGGATCACGCCATGCGCTGGTAGTACATGTTCTGCACATGGTTGCCGCCGGCGAAGAAGGCCCAGCGTTCGGCCAGCAGGCCGACATACTGGATCGCCGCCGCCAGCCACAGCAGCGGCGCCTCGGCGCTGCCCCAGGCGATGGACACCAGCAGCAGCGGCAGGGCGAAACCGGCCAGCAACCCCATCAGGTTCGCCCCGCGGGCGGAATCCTTGCCGCCCGGCGCCGTGAACTCGGTGGTGTTGAAGGAGGCGCCCAGGAAGCCCTGGGTCAGCTGGCGGATCTGCTCATGATGCACGCCGATGGCGCTTTTCATGGTGGACTTGGCCTTCAGCCGGGTGTTGAGCCACAGATGATAGAGCTTCCCGCCCAGGGCCAACGCCGTCAGGGTCAGCGCCAGTCCGGCCAGCAGGTCGAACAGCGGCGAGCGGGCGGTGCCGGTATAGGCCGCCGCCAGGACGAAACCGGACGACAGCCCCATCAGGGTGTAGTTGATCACCGTCCAGAAGCTGGCCCATTCGCGGATGAAGCGCACGCAGGCATAGATCATGCCGGTGCAGACGAAAAGCAATCCGGCGGCGCCGCCGGCCAGGAAGCCCACGGCCATGGTCAGGTCCAGGGATTTCTGGTTGCCGAAGGTATAAAGAACCGGGTTCCAGCCGAACCAGTGGGTGACGCCGTACAGGAAGGCCAGCCCCATGACCAGCGGCAGGACGACGACCTCACGCGACAGCCACGACGTGCGCCAGCGGGCCGCCGCCCGCCAGCCGCGCTGGGGATTGGCCAGATGGAACACCGAGGCGACCAGCCCCAGGCCCAGCAGGGCCACGGCCACCGCCGTGCCGATGGCATAGAACCGCCCGGTCTCGTGGGCGGTGCCGGCACCGATGACGAAATACCACTGGCCGGTGACCAGGGCGATCAACAAGCCCTGGCCGGCACCGATCAGGGTGGTCAGGAACAGGACGGAAAATGCGGGACGCATGATTGAGGGCTCCTCCCTTCCTTACCAGCTCGACATTTCGTCGACGGTGGGCGAACTGAAGACGGGCTTGGGCAGCTCGGCTTCCAGCTTCAGCGGATTGTCGGCCCGCACCAGTTCGTCCTCGTGCAGACGGATGTTGGTCTTGCGCCGCGGCAGATAATGGTTGGCCGGCTGGGTGCCCCATTCGGGCATCAGCTGAAAACCGGCATTGTCGCGGATGGCCTTCGAGGCGTCGGAATCCGGGTCCTTGATGTCGCCGAAGATGCGCGCGCCCGGCGGACAGGCCAGAACGCAGGCCGGCTTGCGCCGGTCCTCGGGCAGCGAAGTGTCGTAGATGCGGTCGACGCACAGGGTGCACTTCTTCATCACCCCCTGGACCTCGTCGAATTCACGGGCGCCATAGGGGCAGGACCACGAGCAGTACTTGCAGCCGATGCACTTGTCGTAATCGACCAGGACGATGCCGTCCTCGGCCCGCTTGTACGAAGCCCCGGTCGGACAGACCGGCACGCAGGGCGGCTCCTCGCAATGCAGGCACGATTTGGGGAAATGCACGGTCTCGGTATTGGGGAACGTGCCGCATTCGAAGGTCTGGACGCGGTTGAAGAACACGCCCTTGGGATCGGCGCCATAGGGGCTCTGGTCGGGCAGCGGCCCGGCCCAGCCCGAGCTGTTCCATTCCTTGCAGCTGGTCACGCAGGCATGGCAGCCGACGCAGACATTGAGGTCGATGACCAGGGCCAGTTGCTTGTTCGCCATGATCAGCGCCCTCCCTTGCCGGCGAAGAAGGCCCGCACCCGTGCCGAAAAGCCGGTCTGGCCGGGCACGTTCGACAGCGGCGCGAATTGCGGCGACGTCTCCTGCGGCTCTTCCGGACCGGCCTTGGTGATGCGCACGCGCACGTCGTACCACGCCGCCTGGCCGGTGACCGGATCCGAGTTCGAGACATGCCGCCCGCCGATCATGTTGGGCAGTTCCTCGGAAATCAGATGGTTCAGCAGAAAGCCTTTCTTCGCCTCGTTGGCGCCGGCCTCAAGCCCCCAGGCGCCGGCGGCCTTGCCGATGGCGTTCCAGGTCCACACCGTGCCGGGCTCGACCGATTCCGAGAAGCGGGCCATGCAGCGCACCTTGCCCCACGGGCTTTCCACCCATACCCAGTCGCCGTCGCCGAAGCCGCCGGCGGTGCCGACCTTGGGGCTGACGAAGATGTAATTGTGGGTATGGATCTGGCGCAGCCAG
>CAJANN010000282.1 GCA_903941095.1 uncultured Rhodospirillaceae bacterium
ATCTCATTCAACAAATGAACCCCCAGTGGCGCGATCTCTGCGAAGACATTGCCTGACGGCTCCCGTCGGTTGGATGCCCGCCTGCGCGGGCATGACGTCAAAAATTTACCCTTCCGTAACCTGAGTTCGGAGCCCTGCGTCCCGGTCTGGCCGTTGGCATGCCGTTCTGCTAGACTGGCGTCATGGATGGCTCCGTCCATCGACGGACCGCAAAACCGGGAGAGTGCGATGTCTGATCCCATGATGAAGGATTTCGGCCAGTTCCAGACCGCCTGGATGCAGGCATGGGTCGCGGCGTCGCGCCAGGGTCTGGAAATGTGGAAGCATATGTTCGACATGCAGCACAAGATGCTGCGTCAGGTCGGGCAATATCACCGCGATCACGTCGAAATCGCCACCGGCGCCTCGTTTACCGACAAGTACGGCAAGCGTGCGCACGACATCGACCCGGAACGCGACGTCTGATGCGAAGCCCGGATGATTCATTCGGGCTTCGTATCCAGCGCCCATTGGCGCGGTCAAGGTCGCGGATGCGGCCGCCCGGCGAGGGCTTGGGAACCCGAATGAATCATTCGGGTTCCGTATGATCCGACGCCGTTTCCGGGGGATGGTATCAGCCGGTAACCGCGGCGATTTCTTCCTCTGACAGGCTGCGCCACTGCCCCTGCGGCAGTTGGCCCAGGGTCAGGCCGCCGATGCCCGCCCGGTGCAGGGATTCGACCCGGTTCCCCACCGCCGCGAACATGCGCTTGACTTGATGGTAACGGCCTTCGCGAATGGTCAGCCGTGCCTGTTTCGGTCCCAGGACCTGAAGCTCGGCCGGCGCCAGCGGCGTGCTTTCCGAACGCAGGACCAGGGTCCCGGCGGCGAAGATGGCGGCCTCGCCGCCGCTCAGCGGATCGGCCAGGGTGACCTCGTAGGTCTTGGCGATGTGGCTGCGCGGCGATGTGATCCGATGCAGCAGCGGGCCGTCGTCGGTCAGCAGCAACAGCCCGGTGGTGTCGCGGTCCAGCCGTCCCACCGGGGCGACGACAGGGTTGCGGCGGGCGAAGCGGGGCGGCAGCAATTCATAGACCACCCGGCCGGGATCTGCGCTGGAGCAGGTGTAGCCGGCCGGTTTGTTCAGCATCAGCACCAGTCCGGGCGGCGGGTCCAGCGGGACGCCGTCGACGCGGATGTCGCCGTGGGCAACCCGGTCGTCCGGGCCGGGGATGCGGCCGTCGGCGCAGGTCAGCCGGCCGGCCCGCAGCATGGACCGCACCTCCTTCTGGCTGCCATAGCCCAGATTGGCGACCAGGCGCACCACCCTCATGGCCGGCCTCCGATGCGGTCGACGCGGTTGCTGGCCAGATAGACCTTGAAGCCGGCCTCGGACCGGATCAGGGCGACGTCGCGGAAGCAACGGCGCAGTTCCGCTTCGTAGGGCAGGTGGCGATTGGCGACCAGCAGGAATTTGCCGCGGCGGCGGATGGCCTTCCAGGCGGCCCGGATGAAGGCCTGGCCGATGGCCGGGTCGGCCTTGCCGCCCTCGTGGAACGGCGGGTTGCTGACGATCCAGTCATAGGGGGCGGTTTCCGGCAGGCCGGCGCAGACATCGTGCCAGTGAAAGCTGGCCCGGGAATCGGCGATGTTGGCCCGGGCGTCGTCCAGGGCCAGGGCTTCCGCCTCGAACAGGTCGATCGCGGTCACCGACGGGCTGCGGCGCAGGATCTCGGACGACAGGAAGCCCCAGCCCGCCCCCAGGTCGGCGCCACGTCCGGCCAGCTCGGCGGGCAGGCTGTCGGCCAGCAGCCGCGAGCCGGGATCGACATGGTCGGGGCTGAAACAGCCGGCCCGGGCGACCAGCCCGCAGCCGGCCACCGGCCGGGGCGACCCTTCCGCAAGCCATGACCGCAAGGCCGGCGGCATGTCCTCGCCGCGGCGGGAAAACCAGAAGATGCGCGACTGGTGCTTGGCCAGCTTGCCGTCCAGCCCCATTGCGGCGGCGGCTTCCTTTTCCAGGCTGGCGGCTCCCAGGGCGTTGGCGCCGCAGCAGACCAGGGTTCCCCCCGGCTGCAGCAGCGTCCAGGCCCGGGCCATGCCGGCCCGGCTTTCCCCCTTGTGTTTGGTCAGCAGGAACAGGCCCAGGGGAAAGCGTCCCTGCAGCCGTTCCACCGCGTCGTAGCCGGCGGCGCGCAGCCGGTCGAAAGCCGGTCTGAAGCTTTGTTCGCAGGTCAGGATGGATCGCCACCGCTCCAGCGGCGGGGCGGCCTCGCCCCGCATCAGGAAGGCACGGTCCGGCCTGTCCAGGACTCCGCTGTCGAAGGGCAGGAGCAAGGCCTGCACGAGCTTGTCCCCGGCGGCGGCCGGGCCGGCGGGATCAGTCACGGAAATTGACGAATTGCAGCGGCTGTTCGGCATCCTGCTTGCGGATCAGGGCGATGACCTCCTGCAACTCGTCGCGCTTCTTGCCGGTGATGCGCAGTTCGTCGCCCTGGATGGCGGCCTGGACCTTGATCTTGCTGTCCTTGATGACCTTGACCAGAATCTTGGCCAGATCCTTGTCGATGCCCTGCTTGACGGTGATTTCATGGCGCAGGGTGTCGCCCGACGCCTTTTCCGGGGCCTTCGAAAAGTCCAGCGCCTTGGGATCGACGTTGCGGCGGGTGAAATACACCTTCAGGAACTCGTGCATCTGTTTCAGCTTCGAGCCGTCGTCGGCGATGATGGTGATGATCTGCTCTTTGCGCTCGACGGTGCATTTCGAGCCCTTGAAATCGAAGCGGGTGCCGATTTCGCGGACGATGCCGGCAATGGCGTTGTCCACCTCGGCCATTTCGGTCTTGGAAACGATATCGAAGGACGGCATGACTGACCCCAAAAGCTGCGTTCATCCGGTGACGGCAGAGTAACCGCAGCGGGGCGCCGGGGTCCAGACCCGACCGGCCGGAGGGAAAGCGAGGAAGCCTAAGGGGGCTGATGCCCCCCCCCGCGCCGGCGATTGAGGCAGACATGAAACAAGGCAGGGTGATCGCCGAATGCGATCACCCTGGGCCGGCGCCCTTGCCATCGGGGTCAGCGGTCGTCGGGCAGAGTGGGGTCGGTGTCGGCGGCGGCGGCGATCAGGTCGTCCAGCTGGCCGCCGCGGTACAGCCCCAGGAAGGCTTCCGCCACCTGGGGGTCGAATTGCGTGCCGATGCCGGCGACGATCTGTTCGGCGGCCCGGGCCGCGTCCCACGACGATTTGTAGGGGCGGGTGCTGACCAGGGCGTCGAAGACGTCGGCGACGGACACCAGCCGGGCGGCCAGCGGGATGTCGGTGCCGGCCAGGCCGCTGGGATAGCCCCGGCCGTCCCAGCGTTCATGGTGCGAGCGGGCGACATGGCGGGCCATCGTCAGCGAATGGCTGCGTCCCAGCACGGCGTCGCCGATCCGGGTGTGGCGCTGGATGACGGCATATTCCTCGGGCGTCAGCTTGCCGGGCTTGCGCAGGATGTTGTCGGGGATGCCGACCTTGCCGA
>CAJANN010000283.1 GCA_903941095.1 uncultured Rhodospirillaceae bacterium
CCTTCTTGTCGGCCTTGCTTTTCCTGGCGATCTGGTTCGAATACAGCGCCAGGATGGCCATGTCCCGGGTTTCATACGAGAAAATCCGGTGATCGGCGATGGCGGCGGCGTCTTCCTCGACCGGCTCGGCGGCGGGAAGCACGGCGACCGGCGCCGCCGCAGCCTCTTCGGCCGGACGCTCGGAAACGGGCGGGTATTCCGGTTCGGCGGTGGCATCGGCCGCCGCAGCCCCGGTTTCGTCGTCGGCCCCGGCTTCGTCGTCGGCCCCGGTTTCGTCGTCGGCCTCGGCGAAGGACAGCTCCGCCAGGATGTCGACGTCGGTCAAAGCCTCGTCCGGCGGCGGCGGGATCTGGTCGGCGTCGAACTCGTCCTCGGTCTCGCCCTCCCGGACCAGCACGTCCCCGGCGGGGGAATCCTCAAGCGGGGCTTCCTCGGCCAGGGCATCCAGGGCGGCACGGACCTCGTCGGCGATCTCGTCGTCGGCCTCGTCGCCGGACAGATCGTCGGCAGGGGCATCCAGGATGCCGGCGGCCTCGTCCTGGTCGGCCTCGGGCACGATTTCGTCGGACAGGGGCGCAAGGCCGGACAGGGCATCCATCGCCGCGTCGGCGGCGAACTCGTCGGTGGTTCCGTCCTGGAAGGTGAACTCGGGACCGTCGTCCGGCAGACCGGCGGCCGGCGAATCGCCTTGATCGCCCGGCAGGTCGCCGAAGGCCAGGACGGTGGCGGTTTCCGTCAGCGGGCGCCCGATCTGGCGCAGGGTGGCGCCGGACAGGTCGGCGCCGTCGAACCGGGTGCCCGCCGTCGCCGCATCGACCAGACTGGCGCCGGACAGGTCGGCATTGCACAGGCTGGCGCCGCTGAGATTGGCGGCATTCAGGTTGGCGCCGCACAAAATGGCCCCGTCCAGCTTGGCGCCGGCCAGATTGGCACCGGACAGGTCGGCACCGGACAGGTTCAGGCCGCCGGTCAGGTTGGCGCCGGCCAGATTGGCTGCGCACAACGTCGCCCCGGACAGGTTGGCGGCCAGCAGACAGGCCCCGGCCAGATTGGCGCCGGACAGGTCGGCACCGGACAGGTCGGCCTCTTCCAGATTCGAGCCGGCAAGGTTGCAGTCCCTGAGGATCGACCCGGCCAGGCAAGCCTTGCGCAGGTTGACCAGGGACAGGGCGGCACCGGCCAGATCCATGCCGGACAGGTCGGCCCCACGCAGATTGGCGCTGGTCAGATCGGGACGCACGTCGGGCTCCTGCTTGCGCCAAGCATTCCAGTTTCCGGTTCCCCGGCCCAGCAGATGGAGGTGATGCACATTACCCATGTCGACAACCGCTAACCTAAACGTCGGCTCCCTACCAAGATACACTCTTCATTCAAAACGTCAAAAAAGGATTTTCTTTTCCACGGTTTCACCTCGGCCAGACTTGGAAACAAGCGGGTTTTGCGCTATCAGCTGACGTGATGAACTCTGACCGAAGGCCGCAAGCGATGACGGAACCGTCCTTGGACATGCCGGGTCTGATGGCCAAACTGGCTTTCCAGGAAAGTCTGTTCGGACCGGACAATGCCTGGAAGTGGGTTCGCCCCGTCGCCGGGACCGAGTATGCGTTGCGGATCGTCCTGCCCATCCGCATGAACGGCAAGACCAACCAGACGGCGGCAGCCCTGCAGGTGATCCATACCGGCTCGACCTCGGCCAACACCGGGGGGACCCTGGTCCTGTCCGAAATGTTCAGCTATGCCGACACGGCCGGCATGGTCGAAGGTATCCAGGAGCAGGTCCGCCGCTATTGGCCCTACGTCAAGGACCGCAACAATTTCTGCCCGACCTGCGGCAAGCTGCGCCCGCCGCAAAGCGGGCGCATCATCTCGGACAAATACGCCTGCCGCTGCGCTCTGCCGGGCGGCACCCCGGCCTGAACGGCTTCAGCCCTTCGCCGAAGCCGTCCAGACCCGGCGTCCTCACTCGGTCGCAGCGGCCAGCAGTTCGTCGTCGGACACGTCGTGCAGGCGCCGCCGCCTGACATAGCTGTAGACCGACACCGCACCGACCAGGCCGGCAATGCCCAGAACCACCGGCCCCCAGGCCCCGGCGCCCAGACCCAGACCCAGGGCGACGCCCTTGGCCCCCAGCATCGAGCTGCCGGCTCCGGCGGCGGCGATGGGGCTGACCGTGCCCGCCCCGGTGGACATCAGCCCACCGGCGGCGGCCATTCCCAAACCGGCCCCGGCAGCGGCCTGCGGAGCCGTGGTGGCTGCGGCAGGAACGAACTTGGCGGCAATGGCGCCACCGGCCGCCGCCTTGCCGGCCATCGCCGAGAAGGGCTGCAGCACCACGTACTTGCCGACGGTCCCGCCGATCACCGGGCTTTTCATCACCATGTAGCTGTTGCCGACCAATCCCTTGGCCTGCATCGCGCCCTGCACCTTCAGACCGACCAGATTGCCGTTGCTTTGCAGGTACAGCATGTTGGCGGCCTGGGTTCCGGCGGCGACCTGCGGCTGGGCCACGGTGACGGTCTGGCCGACCAGCCCCGGCAACTGGGCGGCAGCCATGCCGCCTTCGACCTGCAGCATCACGATCTGACCGGCGGCGGCCCCGGCCTTGGCCTGGGCGGCCGGCAGCAGGGAAATCCAGTTGCCGGCCCCACCCAGGGCGGC
Organism: uncultured Rhodospirillaceae bacterium; assembly: GCA_903941095.1. Classification (GTDB taxonomy): domain Bacteria; phylum Pseudomonadota; class Alphaproteobacteria; order Rhodospirillales; family Magnetospirillaceae; genus Magnetospirillum. The sequence goes on from CAJANN010000283.1 coordinate 2,659, forward strand.
CGGCGATTTGCCGACCAGCACCGACTTGCCCAGCAGAGCCTTCATTTCGGCCACCTGACGGGCGGCGTCGAGCTTGACGGTCACCGCGGCCTGCCCGCCATCGGGAACCAGGGTCGCCAGGTTGGTGGCCGCGGACACCTTGGAAACCGTGGCGGTCTGGCCGGCGAGAGCAGCGACCTGGCTGGATTGCAGAGCGCTTTCAACCTTGATCAGGACGAGATCTTGCATCGTGGTTCTCCCCTATCTCATTCTTTGGCGGCAGGTGCGAAGCGGTGCAGCATGTCGCCGACTCCGCGGCTCGCCTTGCCGATGGTGGCGCCGATGGCCGAAACCCCGGTCTTGATCAGCGGCGGCACCTCGCCGCGGCCGACGGCGGCAACCCCGCACAGCCCGTCCTTCAGAAGGCGGAGCATGCCGACGCCGAATTCCTCGACGGGCACCTCCCGCAGGCGATCCGGCGCGGCGGCGGCCTCGACTTCCGGAGCGGTCTCGGTCATGACATCCGGCACAATCACGGTCAAAGCTTCGTTTTCCATCATCATGGTCCCCCGTATCACAGCATTTTTCCATCGAGAACCGCCCGGCGGCGATCCAGTTCAAGGCGATATTCCCGCTCCAGCATCGTGGTCACACGACCCCGTTCGCGGGTGATCCAGTCGGTGATTTCGGCCAGGGCCGCTTCCTTGCGGGCGGCTTCCTCGCGGGACAGGGCGCCCAGCCGCTCCAGCCGCTCGCGCTCGATATCGGCGGCCAGGGCGGCCATGCGCAATTCGCGCTGGCCCGCAAGGTCGGCCTCCTGAGCCGCTTCACGCTCGGCCCGCAAACCGGCGGCCAGGGCATCGACTTCTCCGTCCAGTTCGGCCAGACGGCGCTCCCGCAGGGTGGCCATGCCGGAATCCAAGGATTGCAACCGCGAATCCCGCAAGGCCACCAGTTCGGCCTCCATTGCCGCTTCGCGGGATGCCCGCAAGTCGGTGACGTCAAGGCTGGCCGCCAATTCGGCGGTCCGGTGTTCACGCAACGCCTCGATCTCGGCGTCCAGATCCTGCAGGCGGCCGGCCCGCAGGGCGGCGAATTCCGCGTCCAGCGCAGCCTCGTGCCCGGCCCGCAGCCCCGCCACGTCGATGCCGGCCGCAGCTTCGTCGGCCAGCTTCCGGCGCAGCGCCTCGATCTCGGTATCCAGATCCTGCAGGCGGCCGGCCCGCAGGGCGGCGAATTCCGCGTCCAGCGCAGCCTCGTGCCCGGCCCGCAGCCCCGCCACGTCGATGTCGGCCAGCTTCCGGCGCAACGCCTCGATCTCGGCGTCCAGATCCTGCAGGCGGCCGGCCCGCAGGGCGGCGAATTCCGCGTCCAGCGCAGCCTCGTGCCCGGCCCGCAGCCCC
>CAJANN010000284.1 GCA_903941095.1 uncultured Rhodospirillaceae bacterium
TCTGGCAGAATATGAAGGGTGCCGCAGAAGCGCCCGTGCAGCGTTTTCAAAACCCGCATTATCATGCGATCCTAAGAACCGCTACACTGTTCGACACATCGGCGGCAGGCCTGTCCGGGAAATCCGTCTTTGCGGACCGCCGGCGCGGGCGGTGCCGGCAACAAACCAGGGACGGAGGAACGATGCCTTACAAGCGGATCACCTTGACGCATTTCCTGCTGCAAGAGCAGCGCAGGCTTGGCCGCTCCGGCGCCTTCACCGCGTTGATGACCGACATCATCACCGCCTGCAAGATGGTCTCGCACGAGGTCAATCGCGGTGCCCTGGTCGGCAATCACGGCGTCGCCGGCAGCGAGAACGTCCAGGGCGAGGAACAGAAGAAGCTGGATATCCTGGCCAACGACATCTTCCTGCACATGAACGCCCTGGGCGGCAATTACGCCGCGATGGCATCGGAAGAGCTGGAAGACGTTCACGCCGTGACCGGCTCGGCCGACGGGCGCTACCTGCTGCTGTTCGATCCGCTGGACGGGTCGTCCAACATCGACGTCAATATCTCGGTCGGTTCGATCTTCTCGATCCTGCGCCTGCCCGACGGCGTCGATGCCAGCAAGGCCGACGCCTTCCTGCAGCCCGGCGTTCAGCAGGTTGCCGCCGGCTATGCCCTGTACGGCCCGTCGACCATGCTGGTCCTGACCACCGGCAACGGGGTCAACGGCTTCACCCTGGATCGCGACGTCGGCATGTTCTTCCTGACCCATCCCGGCATGACCGTAACCCCGGACACCAAGGAATTCGCCATCAACGCCTCGCGCTCGCGCTTCTGGGAAGCGCCGGTGCGGCGGTATGTCGACGAATGCCTGGCCGGCAAGACCGGCCCGCGCGGCAAGGATTTCAACATGCGCTGGGTGGCCTCGATGGTGGCCGAGGTGCACCGCATCCTGATCCGCGGCGGCGTCTTCATGTATCCCAAGGACAGCGAGAACGCCGCCAAGGGCGGCAAGCTGCGCCTGATGTACGAAGCCAACCCGATGGCCTTCATCATCGAGCAGGCCGGCGGTACCGCCGTGACCGGCTGCGACCGGATCATGGATCTGCAGCCGACCAACCTGCACCAGCGGGTGCCGGTGATCCTGGGTTCGAAGAACGAAGTCGACCGCATCGCCGACTATCACCGCCAGGGCGCCTGACCCTGTCGGGCAGGGCGCGCCGGGCACGGACCGGCGCGCCCGTCCGCTTCACAGCCAGCGCATCCGGCGCAGCAGCAGCCACAGGGCCGGCAGCATCAGGGCGATGATCAGGCAGACTTCCCAGAAGGCGAAGGGATCGTTGCTGCCCGGCACGCCGCCGACATTGGCCCCCAGCAGACCGGCCACCAGACTGGGGGGCAGCAACAACGCCGCCACGGCGGTCAGACGGTTCGACGTGCTGGCGATCCGTTCCGAGATCTGCGACGACAGGTCTTCATGCAGGATGGTCGCGCGGTCGCGCAGGGCGTCCAGATCCTCGATATGGCGGATGACCTTGTCGGTGACCTCGCGCAGGCGCAGCCTGGCCTCGTCCGACAGCCACGAGGCGTCGTCGTGCTGGATACGGTAAAGGGCATCGCGCTGAGGCCCCAGGTAGCGCCGCAGCTTGACCGTCTGCCGCCGGGTCTGCGCCAGCCGCCCGCGAACCGCCGGACCGTCGATCTCCTCCAGGCATTCCTCTTCCAGGGTTCCGACCCGGTCTTCCAGGGTGTCCAGGACGATCTCCAGATGCTCGACGATCCGTTCGGCGATCTGCGCCACCAGGCCGCCGGGAGTGCGCGGCCCCTTTCCGGTCAGCAGGGCCAGGCGGATACTGCGCAGGGCATTGAGCTGGTGGGCCTTGTCGCGCAACGAGATCACCCGCTGGGAATCCGCCCAGATATGGATCGGCACCAGTTCGGGCTCGCCGCTGGCGTCGTCGACATTGACGCCCCGCAGCACCACCAGCAGGGCATCGTCGACATCCTCGACCCGCGGCCGCGAATCCTCGGCCAGCAGGGCCAGGGCCACCAGCGGGTCGACATCGCTTTCGTTGCGCAGCCACAGGGCCGTCGCCGGATCGTCGCGTTCCAGATGGATCCACAGAAAGCCATCGGCCGGACGCCATGCCCGGACGCCGTCCCAATCCAGATCCCGGCAGCCGCCGTTGCGGTCCAGCAGGGCGGCAAAGCGCAATCCGGGCTGAATGCCGGTCTGAATTTCCGTATTGGCCCGCATCGATCCCCTCCTCACCGCCGGGTTCGTCCGATCCTATCGCATCCTCCCCCCCGCGGCGAGCCGCTCGATGTGCGGACTTGACACCCATCAAGGTTGATGCGGGCCGACCTGTCCACTCTCGCCGGCATCAGCACAAGCAGGAGATTTCGCATGGCCACCATTCCGCTGCAGGAACCCGTTTATCGCGGAAATGACGGCCCGGTCTTCTTCGCAGCCGGGTTCCGGCCGTTCTTCCTGTCGGCCGCCCTGCAGGCGGTTGTGGCCCTGCCGCTGTGGCTGGCCGTCTATGTCGGCGGCATCGACCTGAAGCTGACCTACGCCCCGTCGCTGTGGCACGCCCACGAGATGGTCTACGGCTTTGCCGCAGCGGCCATCGGCGGCTTCCTGCTGACTGCGGTTCCCAACTGGACCAACACCCACCATGTCAGCGGCAGGCCGCTGATGGCGCTGTTCGCCGCCTGGCTGGCCGGCCGCCTGGCATTCATGCTGGGGGGGATGCTGCCGCCGCCGCTGGTGGCCGTCCTGGACCTGACCTATCTGCCGCTGCTGGCTTTCCTGGTGGGCCGCCCGCTGCTGGCGGCCGGCAAGTGGCGCAATATCGGCTTCCTGTTCATTCTGGGCCTGCTGTGGGCGATCGATGCCGCCATCCATGCCCACATCGCCCTGGGGATCGGCGACGGACTGGCCGCGATCTGGCTGGCCATCGGACTGGTTCTGGCCACCGTGGTCATTGTCGGCGGGCGGATCGTGCCGTCCTTCACCCAGAATTGGCTGCGCATGCAGGGCCGCCCGGTCGAAGCGGTGCCGGTGGCCTGGATCGAGAAGGGCGGCGCGGTCGGTTCGGTCATCGCCGGTTCGGTTCTGGCCGCCTTCGCCCCGACCTCTCCGGCCGCGGGGGCGGTGCTGCTGGCCGCCGCCGCCATCAACGGCGTGCGGCTGGCCCGCTGGCACGGGATCCACACCGCCTCGAATCCGATCCTGTGGGTGCTGCATCTGGGCTATCTGTGGCTGGTCGTGGGGTTGGCCCTGCTGGGGCTGTCCAGTTTCCTGCCGGCCCTGCCGCCCAGCGCGGCGGTCCACGCCCTGACGGCGGGCAGTATCGGCACGATGGTGCTGGGGGTGATGAGCCGGGCGGCCCTGGGCCATTCCGGCCGCCCGCTGGAGGTCGCCCGGCTGACGGTGGCGGCCTATTGGCTGCTGTCGGTGGGAACGGCATTGCGCGTGGCGGCCCCGCTGCTGGGCAATGCCCAGATGGGGATGACCCATGCCGGCGGCACGGCATGGAGCCTGGCATGGCTGCTGTTCGCCATCGTCTATTTTCCGATCCTGACCCGCCCCCGGAGCGACGGACGCCCGGGCTGAGCGGGCTTGCGCAAGACCGCCTCCCTCTGGAATAGTGACGGGGGTTTCTTGCTGTGGGGGGCGGTATGATCGGCAGTTGGGGGAAACGGGCGGCCGGCCTGACGGCGGTTGCGCTGCTGGCTGCCTGTGCTTCGGTCGTGGGATCGACCGAGTCCACGGTCCAGATCCGCACCACTCCCGACAAGGCCCGGTGCGATCTCAGGGGCTACGAGGATTTCACCGCATCCGTCGAGACACCGGCCACGGTGACCATTCCCAACCGGGCCTCGCCGGTCACCGTGACCTGCCGTTCCGACGGGTTCCGCCAAAGCTCGTACACCCTGACCGCTTCGGCGGACGGCTGGATCTGGGGAAATTCCGCCTTCATGCTGGCAACCGGCGGGGTCGCCATCCTGGGCGCCCTGGTCGACGAAACCCGCGGGGCCGGCAAGGCCTATGCCGAGGACGTGGAATACCGGCTGAGCCCCGAACGGCAAAGGCCGGTGAAACTGCGCAGCCGCAACGGCGAACCGCCCCAGGATATCCTGGCCCGCTGATGCGCGGGCCTTGGCCTTCCGGTCGAATTTCAGGAAAACGTCCGGAATTCCCTGTCCTGTCGTCGCAGGCCCCATTCGACCGCCGCCAGGAAAGTCTCGACGCCGCAGGGCTTGGAAACCAGGCCGCAAAATCCCAGGCTGCGCAGGTGGTCGGCCAGTCCGTCGCGGCGGACCGCGGTCAGGGCGACGATGGGGGTGCCCGCCAGAACCGGCTGGGCCAGCAAAGAAGCGGCCACCGCCTGACCGGACTGCCCCGGCAGATGAAGGTCCAGAAAAATCAGCGCCGGCCGCTCGCGCAACGCCGTCTCGACCACCGTGTCGGCACGGTCGACAAGGACTGCGCGATACCCGGTCATGTCCAGCAATTCGCCATAAAGCTCCAGGTTGACGACATTGTCGTCGACGATCAGCACGGCAGGATGGGACATGCATTCCTCACGATTGGCCCGGATGGTGCCCCGATTGTGCCCGCAATTCGCCCAGGGTCGCAAGAAACAGCGCGATATCCAGCGGTTTGGCCAGATAGCGATGAAAACCGGCGTCGCATCCCCTGCGGATGGCGCTGGGGGTGATGTCGGCGGTCAAGGCCAGGGTCGGGATCGAGGCGGTCTCCGGCATGGCCTTCAGGGCGGCGATGGCGGCGAAACCATCCATCCCGGGCAGGTTGATATCCAGCACGATGATGTCCGGCCGATCCCGCAAGGCGACATCCAGCCCCAGTTCGGCGGTATGGACGGTGACCAGCCGGGCACCGGGGATTTCGGCCAGAACCGCCTCCATCAGAACGATGTTGGCCGGATTGTCCTCGACATAAAGCAAGGTGAAGGGAGCGCCGGAAAGCACTTCGCCCGTCGGAACGGGCTCGCCGGCCCCGGTGGCGGCCAGGCCGGCGGCGGCAGCCGGGACCTCGACCCAGAAGCAGGTTCCCTCCCCGACCGTCGTGGAAAAACCGATCCGGCCGTTCATGGCCTCGACAAGGCGCTTGGTGATGCTGAGCCCCACTCCGGTCCCCTCGATCTCCGAGGTTTCCGCCCCCAGACGGCTGAAAGGATGGAACAGATCGCCCTGCCGCTGGGCCGGAATACCGGGGCCGGTATCCCTGATCAGGAAGCGCACGGACCCGTCGTCCCCCGGGGTTACCGCCAGCGTCACCCGCCCATCCGGCCGGTTATACTTGACCGCGTTGGAAATCAGGTTCAGCAGCACCTGCTTGAAGCGGGTGTAATCGATCAGGATCGGCCGCCGGTCGTCGACCTGCCAGTCGGCAATGGTCACCGCCCCCCGCCGGGCATAGGACCGCCCCAGGGCCAGACACTCTTCCAGCAGCGACCGAGGCTCCACCACCTCGATGGACATGGTCATCTTGCCGGCCTCGATCTTCGCCAGATCCAGGATCTCGCCGATCAGGTCCAGCAGATGCTGCCCCCCCTTGGAGATATAGCTCAGCTGACCCATCTGCTTGTCGTTCAGCGGCCCCGGCCGGCCGGTCTGCAGCAATTGGGTGAAACCGATGATGGCGTTCAGGGGGGTGCGCAGCTCGTGGCTCATCGAGGCCAGAAAATCGGACTTGGCCTGATTGGCGCGGTCGGCCTCGTCCTTGGCGTCGCGAAGTTCGCAGGTCCGCTGCTCGACCCTGGCTTCCAGTTCTTCATGACTGCGCTTCAGAAGGTGCTCGGACTCGAGCAGCTGTTCGTAAGGCTCGCGGATGGTGCCGATGAAAAGACCCTGATAGAACATCATGTAGGCGACCACCGCATACAGGTGGCCGACCTGATTGTAGATGTCGAACGGATTGGAATAGAGGACGAAAAACGCCCCCGACAGCCCCATCACCCAACTGCCGCTGGCCAGCCAGTAATGCTGGCGAAAGCCGCTTTGCCGCCAGAAAAGCAGGGCGGCGACCAGAAACAGGACCGACAGGACCGATTCGGCAACGATCTTCAAGGGCGTCAGCCCGCGGTCGGGAATGAAGGTCCGCGGCAGATCCTCAAGATGGGTCAGGACCGCCCAGAACACCAGGGCGACGAACAGCAGCACCACCACCAGCAGACCGCGATGCCAGCCCGGATGTTCGAAGGGACGCCAGGGCAAGACGGCCGCGATCAGCAGCCCGACCACGGCCAGAAGCCGCAGGGCCAGCCAGAAGGCGATTCCCTTTTCCGGTCCGCTGGGCGTCAGGAAATCCGGCATGCCGCTGTAGGACAGGTTATGCCCGATGGTCAGCAGCGCCACCCCCAGGAAACAGACGGCAAGAATGCTGAGATTGCCGGCACGGCGGTATTTGTGGGCATGCCAGCCGATGCCGAAAATCAGGCTGGCGACGATGGCGGCAAAGATCTCGCCGATCTGATGCGCGACCAGATAGTCGTTCAGCCGGGTGAAAAGGGTCCCGTGCGAAAGAAACGGCAGCAGGACGAACAGAACCGTCAGGCCGGCGGCCATCGCCACGGCGCTGCGCCCCTCGTTGAAGGCCGAGCGCATAAGGCCCGGCGCTCCCGGCGCCCGCAGATCGATCGGTTCGGCAGACACTTCAGCCCCCTTCAACATCCCCCCCCTCTCTTCCAACAGCGGGAACAGCGAGTCCAGAGCCAGGATACCCCGCCGGAAGCCGCCCCCCGCCCCCCTTGTCACACTGCAGCAAGGGGCGCATAGTGTTGTGGGAGAAGGATTTTTCGGGCGACGGGCAGCATGACATTTCGCGTGATCACCAGCGGCGCGGACCAGGGGGCCACCGGCATGATCCCGGCGCGCAGCCCGGTCGTCCGCCCGCAATCGCCATCCGGTCAGGTTGCCGTGCCGCAGACGGGAACCGCCCCGGACCCCGGTGCGGTCGGGCATCTGCTGGACCGGCTCGAATCCCTGTCGTTCACCTTCGAAGCCCTTAACGCCAGCAGCCGGACCTACGCTTCCGAGGCGATCCTTGAGACCCTGGCCCGCATGGAGCGGCGCGACCTGCAGGCGCTGGCGGCCATCGAGGCCTTCGCCAGCGCCCTGAAGACGGTAAGCCAGCACCTGGCCGGACTGCGCAACGCCGTCCAGAGCAGCGCCCACGACACGGCGGCCGGCTTCGACCATATCGGCCAGCGTCTGGCCCGGCTTGAACAGCGGAGCGGAGCCCCTTCCCCGGTCACGGCCGGCGATTCCGCCATCCTCGGCACCATCGCCGAACGCCTGAACCATATCGAACAGCTGATCGAAGACGGGGCCGAGGCCATGCTCCCGTCCGTCGACCTGACCCCTTTGAACAGCCAGCTGCAAAGCATCGCCCTGCACGTTTCGCGGGTCGAGGACAAGATCGACGCCATCCCGCCTGCCGCCACTTCGGCGGCAATCGACCTGGGACCGCTCAACGAGGTCCTGCACAACGTCGCCCAGCGGGTCCTGCGTATCGAGCAGCGGCTTGAAACCGCCCCGACGGCCCCCGCCCCGGTCGAGCCGGCGGGCCTGGGGGCGCTGCATGAGGTGCTGACCCTGATTTCCGCGCGGCTTGCCGCCGTCGAAAGCCGGGCGGAAATGCGGGGCGACCTGGCGGCCCTCGAACCGTTCCTCGACGCCGTCGACCGCCGCCTGCGCCACATGGAAGACGGTCTGGGGCTGGGAACGGATCGACCTGCCGGAACACCGCCGCCGCCGTCGCCGGCCGATGAACGGTCCGCCGCTCCGGACCCGGCCCCGGTCGCCGTTGCCGTTCCGGGAACGGGGCCTTCCGCCGAACAGCGTCAGCGGGTCGATTCCCTGCTTGAGCAGGTCTTTCGGGTTCTGTCCCGCTAACAGCAAGAGAAACGGCGGAAACGAACTTCTTGCTTGGATTTTTCCGGCATTCTCGCCTAAGGTCAAGACAGTAGAAAACGCAGTCCTGTGGCGGGAAGCGTAAAGCGTTGCGGTTGAGCCGCCCGGCTCGGGCGCCATGCGGCGGTGGGGGGGAGCATGGGTCACTCGGTATTGCCCGAAACAGGTTACGTCGTCGTCCCGCCACCTCCACGGGCCACGGCTGCGCGCAGCCATATCAGCGACATCCCCAGCCTTTCCATCAGCGCCTTCGCCACCGACCGGCCGGTCCGCGTTTTGCTGGTCGAAGACGATCCCGGCGATGCCCGCCTGGTGTGGGAGGCCCTGCAGCATTCCGACGAGGCCCGCTTCAAGGTCACTCACGTCCGCAACCTCGCCGACGCCAGGCAGGCGCTTGAAACCCCAGGTTGGGACGCCGTCCTGCTCGACCTGACCCTGCCCGATTCCGCGGGAATCGGAACCCTGGGGAAGATCCAGGCCATCGCCCGGGCCCTGCCCATCGTCGTCATGACCGGGCTGTCCGACCCCAAGCTTGCCAATTACGCCCTGGAAGTCGGGGCGCAGGATTATCTGGTCAAGGGCGACGTCTCCAGCGGCATGGTGGCCCGCGCCATCCGCTATGCCATCGCCCGCATGAAGACCCAACAGGCCTTCCAGTCCCTGGTTTCGATGCTGGAGGCCGAGCGCAGCCGCATGCTGCAGGAAATCGACGCGGCCCGCGCCATGCAGTTCGCCCTGCTGCCCCGCCCCGACCGCCTGGGGCCGCGCCTGGATTCCCTGGGCCTGATGGTCGAAACCTATTTCGAGCCCTCGTCCGGAATCGGTGGCGACCTGTGGAGCAGCCTGGATTGCGGCCCCGACGCCATCGGTTTTCTGGCCTTCGACTTTTCCGGGCATGGCGTCCAGGCCGCCTTGAACGCCTTCCGCCTGCATGCCCTGATCGACGACCATGCCCATCTCGCCGCCAGCCCGGGCGCTTTGCTGAAGGCCCTGAACAGCGCCATGAAACCGCTGCTGCCGACCGGGCAGTACGCCACGGTGTTCTACGGCATCGTCGATTGCGCGGCGGACCAGTTGCGCTGGTCGGCCGGCGGCTGGCCGGCGCCGCTGCGCATCGGCTCGTCGGGCGAGCCCGAACCGCTGGATACCCGCGGCCTGCCGCTGGGGATATCGGCGAACGCCACCTACGAAACCCTTTCCGCCCCGTTCGCCCCCGGCGACCAGTTGCTTCTGTACAGCGACGCCCTGCCCGAGACCTGCGCCCCCGACGGCAGCATGCTGGATCAGGAGGGAATCGTCGTGCTGACGGCCAACGCCCATTCGGCGGCGATCGGCCGGCGCCTGCACCATCTGCTGGATCACTTCTTCGCCCACAACAGTGCCGGCGTCGAAGACGATCTGACCGTCCTGTGGATCAGCCGAGCCGGAAAGAAATCATGACCGACATTCAGACATCGACCGCCGGCAGTTCTCCCGCCGGGACCGACCGCGCCCCCCGGACCCGGACAATGTCCGAGGATTTCCTGCAACTGGCCGGCCAGGCATCGGAGCAGACCGAGCGGATGAAGCAGATCATGGAAGTCGCCGCCGCCGTCCGGACCGGCGGCGCCCAGGTCGATTTCGCCCAGGTCATGACCCATCTGGGCGGCACCCTGGGCGATTTCGTCCAACTGGTCCTGCAGCTTTCGAAGAATGCGGTGATGATGGTGCGCGCCACCGATTCGGTGATGGAAAACATCGCCCACCTGACCGGCTTCGTCGAGGGGATCGACCGGATCACCGCCAAGACCAACCTGCTGGCGCTGAACGCCCGGATCGAGGCCGAGCGGGCCGGAGAAGCCGGCAAGACCTTCGGCGTGGTCGCCAGCGAGGTGCGCGACCTGTCGCGCGCCACATCCGATCTGGCCAGCAACATCAAGACTGAAATCGCGGTCATCTCCACCGCTCTCAAGGAAAGTCACGAAGCCCTGGCATCGGTGGCGGCGACCGACATGACCCGGGAAATCGAGGTCAAGGACGAGGTCGACCGGACTTTGGCCATCCTGCTCGATCGCGACCGCCAACTGGCACAACTGGCGGAAACCGGCCTGAACAATGCGCTGGCCATCGAAACCTCGATCGGCTCGCTTGCGGCGGACCTGTCGGCCAAAACCTGCTAATCCAAGGATCGTCATGGAAATATCCACCGTCGCCCGCGACCCCCTGACATACCGGCTGAGCGGACGCCTGACCTACAAGGACAACGAGGCCTTCTCGGCCGTCATCGACGAGATGGCGGGCCAGTCCCATGCCCGGGTGTTCATGGACATCGCCCATCTCGATTTCATCGATTCCTTTGGCATCGGACTGTTTCTGGTGGCCGCCGAAGCGGCCGCGCGGTCCGGCAACACCCTGGTCATCCAAAGGCCGCAGGGCAGCGTCAGCCGCCTGTTCCGACTGGCCAAGCTGGACAGCATTCTGCACATCGAGGGCACCGAGGCGCCGCAACAGGCGGCCCACCAGCCCGGCACCCCGGCACGGCACGGGCTGTGGGTGTCGCCGCCGGCCGACCTGGACGACCACACCGTCCGCATCGAGCTGGCCGGGCGCTTCACGTTCACCGACCACGCCGAGTTCGAAACCCTGGTCGCCACCCTTGGCACCTATGCCCACAAGGAGGTGCAACTGGGGCTGTCCGGGCTGGACTTCATGGATTCCGCCGGTCTGTCCATGCTGCTGATCGTCCGCGACGAGTTGGAACGCCTGGGGGCAACGCTGTCCCTGCATTCGCCGCAAGGCAAGGTCGACCAGTTGCTCCGTCTGGCATCGGTGGACAAGGTGCTTCCCGTCATCCCCGCCGCACAGGCCTGACCCATTGCCGAGAATCAACCAGCTGATCGCCTTCGTCGACGATGCCGTTCCATCGGCCCGGCTGGTGGAGCAGGCCGACGCGCTGGGCATCCGCCTGGAACCGCTGACCGGGCATGTCCCCGTCTTGCCGGTGCCGTGCGTGGTCGTCGGCATCGCGTCGCACGAACGGGTTCTGCGCGGATTGCAGGCGCCGTCCTGCGGTTTCGTCGAGTGGTCGCTGTCGGACGGTCTGCCTTTGTCGCCTTCCTGCATCGAACACGCCGCCCTGGGCGGCCATGTCCTGTCGCTCAACACCCGTGCCGCCTACGACCTGGACGCGGCGAACCTGTTCACCCAGGCATTGGCGGCACGCTTCCCCCACCTGGATCCGATCATCGGCGATATCGAACTGGCCCTGGCGGAAGGCGTCGCCAACGCCATCATTCACGGCAACCTGGGCATCGGCAGCAAGATGCGCAACGACCTTCAGGGATTCGCCAAATTCCAGGCCACCCTGAGCAGCCGGCTGAACGATGCGGACATGACGTTCCGCCGGCTGGAGATCAGCGCGGTTCCCCGGGCGGACTCCCTGCTGGAAATCAGCGTGATGGACCAGGGCGACGGCTACGACAGCACGGCACAGATGGGCCGCTCGGCCGAAATCGAGGCGAAATGCGGCCGTGGCCTGGGCCTGATCCGTCAGTTGGCCCATCAGGTGGAGGCCCGCAACGGTGGCCGCTGCCTGGTGATGAGCTTTCGCAGCCCGCCACTGCTCAATCAGCGATGATCGGCAGCAACCCGTGACGCCGGGCCGCCTCGCGCAGGCGGCCGTCGGCCTTGGCCGCCGTCACGAAATCATCCACCACCTTCAGCCAGTCGGCGTCCCCCTTGGGGACCGCATAGGCATAGGGGGTGGGGGCCAGGGGACGCGGCGGCTCCACCAGTCTGGCCCAGTCGGTCAGGGACACCATGCGGCGGCCATAGGGAAAGTCGGTCATGAAGATGTCGCCGCGCCCGCTCAGAACTTCCTGCTCGCGCGCCTTGAAGTCGTCCACCACCTTCAGCTGGGCCACTTTCAGGGTCTCGCGCATCACCGGCTCCATCACCGTTCCCTTCATGACCACCACCACGATCCCCGGGCGGTCGATGTCGGCCCACGAGCGGATGGCGGCATTGTCGCGGGTGGTCACGCCATAGGTCCCGCTGACCAGATGCGGCTGGGTGAAATCCATATTCCGGGCGCGGTCGGGCCGGATGCCGACGGCATGCATGGCCACGTCGCAGGCGTCGTTGGTCATGTTCTCGGCCAGCTTTGCAAAGGAACTGTCGACGAACGTCACCGCGACGCCGAGATGGCGGGCGAATTCCCGGGCCATGTCGATGTCTATTCCCTCAAGCTCGCCGGTCCGGGGATTGCGATAGCTGATCGCGAAGTAATCCGGCCATATGCAGATCCGAACGTCCCCCCGCGCCCGGATCGCCGACAGGCGGTCGCCTGCGGCTATTGCCGGCACGGAAAGAAGTACCGCCGACACGGCGACCAGAAGAGCCATGACGGCTTTCGGAGGCGCAATAATCATACTTGTCACACTTTCCATCCACGACCCGGCGCGGTGGACATCATTCACCAAAATGGATAGCGTGTGCATCATATTTCGGGCCGCCCCGTTGCTGAAACGGAAAGCTGCCGGACGTTCAAATTCTTTCCATATTCATAGCGGATCATGACGCGCCCTTCCATGTCTCCCGCACCATTGAGCCAGACCGTCGATTCCCCCCTGCTGGTCCGCTGGGGGGCCGCCGCCGTCGCCGCCGGCGTGCTCGGGGTCCTGCTGCTGGTCGGGATGGCGGGCTTCTCCCAGGCGGTCGGGGATCGCAACGACCGCGCCGTCGCCGCCGCCCGCATGGTCGAACGCGGTTTGACCCGCACTCTGGAATCGGTGGAAACCTCGCTGGCCGCAGTCGGGGAAGAAGCCCGAATCGACATCGCCAACGGAACCGGCGCCCTTGCAGCGACCCGGCGGCGCATGGCCGAAGCCATCCGCTTCGCCCCACATATCCGCCAACTGGCGATCGTGCGCGGCAACAAGGTCCTGGCCGACAGCAACGGCAGGGACGCCGTATCCCTGGATATGGAGCGGCTGGCCCTGTCGGGCACCGCGATCCCGGGCCTGAACCAGGGGCTGCTGATCGGGCACGAGCATCGCGGCCGTTTCCTGCCGATAATCGGTGACCCGGCGGCCGACCACCAGCACCGATCCCTGCTGCCGGTCGCCCTGGTCGCCGCCGCCGGTGAATCGTCCGGGCCGCTGATGATCGTCGCGGCTTTGAACACCGCGTATCTGGGATCGTTCTTCGAAGACACCGCCTTCGGCCGCGACGGCGTCTCGGGGCTGCTCCGCCAGGACGGCACGCCGCTGCTGGGACCCGCCGGGATGAGCGGGTGGCAGGATATTCTGGATTCCATGCTGTCCAGCGGCGCCGAGGAAGGCTTCGCCAGCGGGGCGGGCTGGCCCGGCACCGCCACGGTGATACGCCTGTCCACACGCTATCCGGTCGCCGTTTTCCTGAAGCTGTTCCACCGCGATACGCTGGCCGATTGGGCCGACAGCAACCGTTCGATCCTGACGATGCTGGGAACGATCACACTTGCCGCCGTCGCCGTGATGATCCTGCTGCTGCGCCACACCCTGCAGCGCCGCGCACTGCGTTCCCAGGTCCGCCTGCTGGTCGAGGCGGTCGAACAATCGCCGGTCGTCGTGCTGATCACCAATGCCGGTGGCCGGATCGACTACGTCAACCCGTCCTTTTCCCGCCTGTTCGGCTATTCCTTCGGCGAGGCAAAAGGCAGCAGCCCCAAATTGCTGGACAGCGGGCAGAACCCGCCCGGTCTGGCCCGGTCCCTGTGGCGCAGCATCGCCGCCGGACATGTCTGGAAGGGCGAGTTCCTGAACCGGGCCAAGGACGGTTCCGTGCTCTGCGTTTCCTCGACCATTTCGGCGGTCAAGGATTCCCAGGGACGGACCACCCACTATATCGGCATCATGGCCGACGTCACCGAAGCCAAGCGCGCCGATCGCGAACGGGAATCCCTGATCCAGCAATTGGCCCGCGCCAACCAGGATCTGCACCGCTTCGCGGAAATCTCGGCGCACCACCTGCAGGAACCGACCCGCCGGCTGGTCAGTTTCTCACAACGGACGGTGACGCGCCTGCAGGGTCGCATCCATGATGACGAGGCCGTGGAATCGCTGAACTTCATCGCCCAACAGGCCGGGCGGCTGCGCGACCTGCTGCGCGATATCCAGCTGTATCTGGCCGCCGACGTTCCGCTGGCGCCACAGGAAACGGTCGACGCCACCCGGGTCGCCCATGACGTCGTCGCCCGCCACGCCCACCTGATCGACGAAGTCCGGGCCAGAATCCTGGTGACCGACCTGCCGCCGGTCCGGCTGGATTCCCCCCGGCTGACCGACCTGTTCGGCATCTTGCTGGACAACGCCCTGCGCTACCGCCGCCCCGACATCCTGCCCGAGATTTCCATCAGCGGCGAAATGGATGCCGGCGCCATCCGGTACCGTGTCAGCGACAACGGCCCTGGCATCGCCCCGGAATTCCGCGACCGCGTCTTCGAAGTCTTCGAAAGGCTGCCGCCGGCTTCGGACCCGGCGGGAACCGGCGTCGGCCTGGCCATCGCCCGCAGGATCGTCGAAAGCTGCGCCGGCCGCATCTGGATCGATGAAACTCCGGGGGGCGGAACCACCGTCATCATCGAATTCACCCCGGCGGCCACACCGTGATTTTTCAGGTCCGCCGTGCTGTATCCGCTATATTAACCTTCGAAATGCGATAAAATCCGGCAACCATCTTTTGGATAGGGGGAAGAAGGATGGATGTACGTCAGCTCGTTTCATCGACCATGAGTGCCAGCGAACTGGCGCCGCTTGGTGACATCAAGCCTTCGCTGGTTCTGGTTTTCGGTTCGGTCGGCGCCATGCGCGACCCGGCCTGTGCCGGCACCTTGCGAACCGCCTTTCCGGAGGCCGACATCGTCGGCTGCTCGACCGCCGGCGAAATCGCCGGCGAGCGGGTCCGCGAAGGGTGCTCGGTGGTCACCGCCATCCGCTGGGACCGCACCACCCACCGTATCGCCAAGGCCCAGGTCCGGCAGATTCCGCAATCGGGCGACGCCGGCCGCAGCCTTGGCCGGGCGCTGGCCGCCCCCGATCTCAGGGCGGTGCTGATCTTCGGCAAGGGATTGGGAATCAACGGCAGCACCCTGATCGACGGCATCGTCGCCGAGGTCGGCAATTCGGTCGCCATCTCCGGCGGCCTGGCGGGCGACGGCGGGGCGTTCCAGGAAACCCTGACCCTGTGCCCCGACGGCATCGACCCCGACGGAGTGGTCGCCATCGGACTTTACGGCGATGCGGTCCGGGTCGGGCTGGGCAGCTTCGGCGGCTGGCAACCCTTTGGTCCCGCCCGCCGGGTCACCCGTTGCGACGGCAATATCCTGTACGAACTGGATGGCCAGCCGGCCCTGGCCCTGTACCGGCAATATCTGGGCGACTACGCCAAGGACCTGCCGTCGTCGGGTCTTCTGTTCCCCTTCGAGATGCTGCGCGAAGACCACAGCACGGTCGGTCTGATCCGCACCATCCTGGGAATCGACGAGGCGACGGGGGCGCTGGTCCTGGCCGGCGACATCGATGCCAACGGGTATTTGCGGCTGATGCACGCCAACACCGAATGGCTGGTCGACGGAGCGGAAACCGCGGCCCGCCATGCCCGCGACGCGCTGGGCGACGACACCCCCATCGGATTGGGCCTGCTGGTCAGCTGTGTCGGGCGCAAACTGGTGATGGGCGACGCCGTCGAGGATGAGGTCGAGGCGGTGTCCAACCTGCTGGGACGCCAGACGACCATCGCCGGGTTCTATTCGTATGGGGAAATCGGGCCGTTCCAATCGATGCTGGACTGCAAGCTGCACAACCAGACCATGACCGTAACCTTCGTCGGCGAACGGTGACATGAACCGGGTTCTCTTGCGTCAGTTGCGCCGGGCCTTCGGAGTGGAAAACCAATCCGAGGCTCAGGCGTTGCTGATGGAATTGTCGACCCTGTCTCCTGAGCAGTTGCCCCCGCCGGCGGCACGGCTGATCGCCGGCATGGCCGAATTTCTGCGCCGGGTGGAAGATACCTACGACCAGAACGAACGCGATCTCAGCCTGCGCAACCGCAGCCTGGTCCTCAGCTCGGACGAACTGAGCCGGGTCAATGAACGCCTGCGCGAGGATGCCTCCAGCCAGACACGGGCCATCGACACCCTGCGCTCGACCGTCAACGAACTGCTGGAAACCTCGGGCATGGCGCCCATCGAGGAAGGAGAGGCCGGGCTGGAGAAGCTGACCGAACTGATTTCCGGCATGGTCCACGACCGTGCCGAAATCCAGTTGGAGCTGGAACAGCAGAAATTCGCCCTGGACCAGCATGCCATCGTCAGCATCACCGACCGGACCGGCACCATCCTTTACGCCAACGATAAGTTCCTGGAGGTCAGCGGCTATACCCAGGAGGAACTGGTCGGCTCGAACCATCGGGTGGTGCGGTCGGGCTGTCATCCGCGCGAGTTCTTTGCCGACATGTGGCAGACCATCGCCAACGGCAAGGTCTGGCACGGCGAGGTCTGCAACCGCAAGAAAAACGGCGACCTTTACTGGGTCGACGCCACCATCGTTCCCATTCTCGACGAGATCGGGCGTCCTCGCCAGTATATCGGCATCCGCACCGACATCACCGGCCGCAAGAATATGGAAGCGGCCCTGCGCGAGAGCGAGAAACGCCTGCAGATCGCCCTGGATGCCGGCTCGATCGGCCTGTGGATCTGGAATCTGCAGACGGACGACGCCCAGTTCAGCAGCCAATGGATGACCATGCTGGGCTATTCCCCGGACGCGTTTCCCCATTCCGGCAAAAGCTGGTCCGCCCTGCTTTGTCCCGATGACCGGATATCGGTCAAACAGGCCCTGGAAGCGCATCTGGCCGACGAGAGCGTCCCCTACGAAATCGAGTTCCGCCTGCTGCATCACGATGGGTCTTGGCGGTGGATCATGGCCTCGGGCCGGCTGATCGAGCGCGATTCTGAAGGCAAGCCCCTGCGCATGGCCGGCACCCACAAGGACATCACCGACCGCAAGCAGGTGGAAGCCCAACTGCGCATCGCCGTCGACAACGCCGAAGCCGCCAATCAGGCGAAGTCGGACTTCCTGGCCACCATGAGCCACGAGATCCGCACCCCGATGAACGGCATCATCGGCATGACCGGGCTGCTGCTGGATACCCCGCTGAGCAAGGAACAGCGCCACTTCGCCGATACGGTCCGGCTGTCGGCGGACTCCCTGCTGGGGATCATCAACGACATCCTGGACTTCTCGAAGATGGAGGCCGGCCGCCTGGAGTTCGAGGAAGGCCCGTTCGAAATCACCCCCCTGGTGGAAGGCGTCGTCGACATCCTGGGACCGCGCACATCGGGCAAGGACCTGGATCTCAGCTATTTCATCCCACCCGAGGCCCAGGGGGTGTTCTCGGGCGATGCCGGGCGGCTGCGGCAAGTCCTGCTCAATCTGGCCGGCAATGCCCTGAAATTCACGGAAAAGGGCAACGTCACCATCACCATCGGGGCAACCCACATCGATGCCGACACCACCTGGCTTGAGGTCTCGGTGGAAGACACCGGCGTCGGCATCCCCGAGGCCGCCCACGCCAAGCTGTTCGGAAAATTCACCCAGGCCGATTCCTCGACCGCCCGGCGCTTTGGCGGATCGGGACTGGGACTGGCGATTTCAAAGACCATCGTCGATATGATGGGAGGAGAGATCGGCTTCACCAGCGAGGTCGGACACGGTTCCAATTTCTGGTTCAGGGTCCCGCTGCGCTGCCTGCATCGCGGTCCCCAGAGCGAACTGCCCGACACCCCGCTGCTGGGCCTCAGGGTTCTGATCGTCGACGACAACCCGACCAACCTGGAAATCTTCAGACGCCAGCTGCACGCCTGGGGAGCGATGCCGCAGACCGCAGACAGCGCCACCAGCGGCCTGATGAGCATCCGGTCGGCGGCGCATGCGGCGGTTCCGTTCCATGTGGCCCTGATCGACCATCACATGCCGGGAATGAGCGGCCTGGACCTTGTCGCCGTCCTGCGCGCCGACCCGGCCCTGGCCGAGCTGAAACTGATTCTGGCGTCTTCCGGCAATCCCGGCGAATTGAACGACACCGCCGCCCGCCTGGGGCTTTCGGCCGTCTATTCCAAACCGTTGCGGCAAAGCGCCCTGCTGGATTGCCTGATGGAAATCACCGGCAAACGGCCGCAGAGCCCCGCCGCCATCCATGTCAGCCCGATCGCCGACACGAAACCCGAGACCGCGCTGCGCATCCTGGTGGCCGAGGACAATGCCGTCAACCAGCAGGTCGCCGTCGGGCTGCTGGCCAAGCTGGGCCATCGCGCCGACGTCGCCGACGATGGCCATGAAGCACTGATCCTGGTGGAGAAATGCGACTATGATCTGGTCCTGATGGACATGCAGATGCCCAACATGGACGGTCTGGCCGCCACCGCCGCCATCCGCGCCCTGGCCGACGAACGGGCGAGGATTCCGATCATTGCCATGACCGCCAACGCCATGCAGGGCGACCGCGAAGCCTGTATCGCCGGGGGGATGGACGATTACGTCAGCAAGCCCATCGACCGCCACCGGCTGGCCGAGGTCCTGGAACGCTGGGCCGACCGGCTGATCGCCCGACGCGACCGGAAAGGTCCGTCCGACTTTTCCTCGTTGCCCGAGCCGGAACCGCCGCCGGAACCGGCACCGGCGGCTGCAACGGAATGCCCGATCCTTGATCGCGACGTCCAGGAAGGGCTGATCGACGCGTTGGAACACGACGTTTTCCTGGGGTTGCTGAACTCGTTCAACCGGGCCATGCCGACACGGCTGCGCGAGATGGAATCGGCGCTGTCGGCTGCGGATATGGCGGCCCTCAAGCATGCGTCCCACTCGCTCAAGGGGGCGGCGTCCAACCTGGGACTTCCCCGCCTGGCCAGCTGTTTCGGGCGGATGGAGATCGCGGCCAACAACGCCGATCATGCCGAGGCGGACCGCCTGTTCGAACAGATCCTGAGCGCCGTCGAGGAAACCATGAGCGCCATTGCCACCGACATCGGGAGTTAGCCATGCGCATCATGATCGTCGATGACAACGATACCAATCTCGCCCTGTTCGAGCAGATCGCCCGGCGTGTCGGCACCGACGTCGAAGTCATCAGCTATGTCGATCCGATCGAAGCCCTGGCGGCAGCCACCGCCTTGCTGCCCGATCTGGTGGTGGTCGATTTCATGATGCCCGGCATGGACGGGCACCAGTTGCTGGAGGCCGTGCGGACCCTGCCCGGCGGCAAGGACGTCCCCATCGTCATGATCACGGCCGCCGGCGAACGGTCGATCCGCCATCGCGCCCTGGAACTGGGGGCCACGGACTTCCTGACCAAGCCGGTCGACGCCACGGAAATGCGGGTGCGCCTGACCAATCTGCTGGCCCTGCGCCGCAGCCACCTGCAACAGAAAAACCGCAATCGATGGCTGGCGGACGAGGTGCGGAAAGCAACCGAAGCCATCACCAACCGCGAGCAGGAACTGATCATCCGCCTGTCCCGCGCCGCCGAATTCCGCGACCCCGAGACCGGCGGCCATATCCTGCGCATGGCCCATTTTTCGCGCCTGATCGCCATGGGCCTGGGGCTGCCCGAGGATTACTGCGATCTGATCCAGAAGGCCGCGCCCATGCATGATGTCGGCAAGCTGGGTATTCCCGACGCCATCCTGCTGAAACCCGGACGGCTGACCGAGGAAGAATTCACCATCATGAAACGCCATCCCGGGATAGGCCATGCCATTCTGGACGGCAGCGAATCCGACCTGATCCGCCTGGGCGCCGAAATCGCGCATTATCATCACGAAAAATTCGACGGCAGCGGCTATCCGTTCGGACTGAAGGGCAGCGACATTCCGCTGACCGGCCGCATCGTCGCCGTTGCCGACGTCTTCGACGCCCTGACCAGCAAGCGCCCTTACAAAACCGGGTGGTCGGTCGAGGATGCCGCCAAATTTCTGATGGAGGGCAAGGAAACCCACTTCGACCCGGCTTGCGTCGAAGCGTTCCTGGCGGCCTGGGATCAGGTCCTGGAAACCCGGGCCCGCTTTGCCGACGATATTCCCCTGCGGTGATCGTCCGTGGATCGCCGGAACGTTCCAGGATGATGCGATACCCGCCGCAGCCACTGCCTGTGGCGGGCATTGCACCCAATCCTGAAGGCATATACTATATCTTTCGGATATTTGACCGAAGGTCATGGAGCGGCAACAGGCGATGAAGAAGTTCGGCATCCCGGGGGTGACCGTTCTTGTCGTGGACGACGACGGCGCGTCCCGGTCGCTGCTGTCCCGTCTGCTGGCCGTGATGGGGGCCGCCGCGGTGCATGAGGCGAGCTCGGGGGAAGATGCCATCCGGCAGATCTTTTCCGGCACCAGGCCGCACCTGATCATCTGCGATGTCGGCATGGAACTGATTGACGGCATGGCCGTCCTGGGGGCCTTGCGCGCCAGCACCAACGCCAGAATCGCCGCCATCCCGTTCATCATCTTCACGGCGTCGCACGATCAGGCCCTGATGACCCGGGCCTTGCAGATCGGGGCGACCGGAGTGATCCCCAAGCCGTTCAACCCCCAGGACTTTTCCGAATACCTGTTCCATGTGGTGAACCGTCACGTGACGGTCGACCACACCTTGCATTGAGGCGGGGCGCGGCTCCACGGACGGACCGCGCCACCCGGCATCAGCCGTCGGAGAAGAATCTGATGGAATTGCGGCCGGACTTCTTGACGTCGTACATCGCCCGGTCCGCCCTTCTGAAGATGGCGTCGACATCCCCTTCATCCAGGAACGCCGTGGCTCCGATACTGGGCGAGCAACGATAGGTGTGCTGCCGAAGCTGATACGGCGCATTCAAGGCCCCCAGTATCTTCTCGGCGACCACGCCGACCTGAGCCGCGGCGGGGCCGAAGGATTCGGACAGTTCCGTCAGCATGATGACGAACTCGTCTCCACCCAGACGGGCAACCGTGTCCGCCTCGCGCGTGCATCCGGTCAGACGCTGAGCCACCTGTACCAGCAGAAGGTCGCCGAACTCGTGTCCCAGGCTGTCGTTGAGTTCCTTGAAATGATCAAGGTCGATGAACAGCAATCCGCCATGACGACGGGTCCGCTCGGCCGTCGCCATTGCAAGCTGCAATCGGTCGGCCAGCAACCGACGATTGGGGAGCTGCGTCAGCGGATCGTGATAGGCCATCACGCGAATCATTTCCGCCGCCTGCTCGCGCTCTGCCTCGAACGCCCGGATCGCGGTAATGTCGCGAATGAACATGGATATCTCGCCGATCTCAGGAATCATGCTGGCGGTGATCTCGACCGGGAAAAGCCCCCCTCCTTTCCGCTGATGGACCGTCTCGAAGCGGGCGTGTCCCTCGGCCATGATCCTGGCGATCCGTTCGCCAATCCCACCCGGTCCCTCTCCGGCCTCAAGATCCGAGACCGAGAGTTCCAGCAGCTCTTCCCGGGCATAGCCCGACATCCGGCAATAGGCGGAATTGACGGCCATCAGCCGCCCTTCGGGGCTGGCCAGCCAGAAACCGTCCGGCGTCGTCTCGATCACGCTGCGGTAGCGCAGTTCCCGCTCCCGCAGGGCGATAATCTGCCGGTCGCGCTCGGACACATCAATGACGGTCGCGATGATCTTGACGGCCCCGTCGGCATTCAGCGTATGGCTAAGGCCGACCTCTACCGGGATTTCGGCGCCCCCCTTGCATCTGCCGACAAGATGCCCGCCAGCCCCCATGCGCCGGACCGCCGGCGTCGCGACAAGATCCCCCCGGACCGCAATGTGCCGGCTGCGAACCTCTTCGGGCACCAGCATCTCGACCGGCTGGCCGAGAAGTTCACCCGGCTCGTAACCGAACAGCGTCTCCAGCGGGGGGTTGGCCAGCACGATGACGCCGCCGGCATCCGCCACCAGCATGGCGATGGGAGCCGACTCGACGGCATTGCGAAAGGATTCCTGCTGGCGGACCAGTGCGGTCTGTGCCTGCACGAGGTCGGTGATCTCGAAACCGATCCCGGCAACATACCGATTTCCGGCACTGTCCCGAAACGGGAACTTCGAACTCCGCCAGTGACAGACGGAGCCATCTGGCCCCACGCTCTCCTCGTTCACCATGATCGCGTGGGATGAGCCGAGCACCGCCAGATCGTTCTCGCGAAAGGTCTTCGAGATTTCGGCTGGCCAGACGTCCGCGTCGGTCTTGCCGTGCCAATCGGCGAAACAAACCCCGAAACGGTCTTCAAAGGTCTTGCTCAGATACGCATATCGCCCGGCCTCGTCCTTGATCCAGGCGATGGCGGGGCTGTTGTCCATGAACAGCCGGAATCTCCCGTCATCATCCCGGAACGACGTCCCGTCTGCGGGCGGGCCTGAAATTTCCTCGAAGGACAGCACAGCGGCGACGACCCGGCCATCCTCAGCCACGGGTTCGGCGCTCACCGATCTCCAGGCGATCCCCCCCTCTGTGCGGGGACTGCCGATCACGACGCCTCGCGAGGAAAGCCCCGCCGTCAAAGCCAGGAATGACGGCAACTCCCCGGGCTGGAACGGGCGGCCGTCCCGATGCACCGGAGCTTTTCCGAAAAGGGGCAGGCCTTGCCCTGACATTTCCCGCGGCGACGATCCCAGGATGCGCCGCGCGGCAGGATTTTCCATCAACACCTGCCCCGCTGCGTCAACAACCACAACCCCATATGGCAGACACTCGACGGAAAGATACGCCAGACCCACATCACAAGAGTAATCACGAGATAAATTTTCATCGTTCATTATCATCTCCCCCGAGACCCCACTCCAGAGGCGATCAATGTTTTATTGTATTTATCTTTTATTTATTTACAAAAACATATGATTTACATTGACTCGCACGGTTATTTACAAACAAAAAGACACCTCCCGCAAGCGGGATGTCGTCACACACATGGAATAAACCTGAAGTATGGGCGGGCGGCACCGGGATGACGAGAATCACCGCCCTCGCGGTCCGAACAGGATCAGGACCGCCCCGGCGATGCACACCACTGCGCCGATGACGTCCCAACGGTCCGGCCGGGACCCTTCGGCCCCCCACATCCAGACCAGCGACGCCAGAATGTAGACGCCGCCATAGGCGGCATAGGCACGCCCGGCGAAGTCGGCGTCGACGCGGGTCAACGCCCAGGCGAACAGGACCAGACTGGCCATGCCCGGCACCAGCCACAGCGGCGACTTGCCCAGCCGCAGCCATGCCCAGAAGGCGAAGCAGCCGCCGATTTCGGCGAAAGCGGCGACGATATAGATCGGTATGGCCGGCATCTAACCCCGCTCCAGCCACGCCTGGCGTTCGAACTGCTCAAGACGCTGACGCAGCTCGGTCTGGGAAACGAAGATGCCGAATCCCATCAGGTCGTTGCGGATCTTGACCAGGATCCATTCCACCGCGGTGCGGTTCGCGCCCCTGGCGAAATCCTCGTCCAGCAACAGCTTCAGATAGCTCTGGACGTTTTCATCGGTCAGGTCGGAAAACCAGTCGGCCAGCAGACGGTTGCGCCTGGCCCGCATCCAGAACGACGCCTCCTGGGTGGCGATGAAATTTCGCTGGCTGGTGGCGCCCTTGGCGTCGACGGTGCGGACATAGTCGGACATACCCCCCATATAGGGGGGCATGTCCGGGTTGTACAAGCGGCGAAACTACCCCCGGTCCATTTCCAGTTTAAGGAAGTGGGTCGCGCAGGAAATGCAGGGGTCGTAATTGCGGATGGCCTGCTCGGCCTTCCATTTGATGGTGTCGTCGGATTCGTTCAGATTCGCCGCCACCACCTTGGACAGATCGAGCTCGATCACTTTCTGGTTCTGCGCCGTCGGCGGAACGATGCGGGCATCCTGCACGGTTCCTTCCTTGTCGACACGATAGCGGTGATAACAGATGCCGCGCGGCGCCTCGGTGCAGCCATGCCCCTCGCCGGCCCGGACCGGGGTCTCGACATAGGCACGGTCGGGGACTTCGTAATCCCGGACCAGCTTCAGCGCATCCTCGCACACCTGCACCAGTTCGACCGCGCGCACCACGATGGACTGGAACGGATTGCGCACCACCGGCCCCAGCTTGCCGTCCCTGGCGGCAGCCAGGGCGGTGGCCGACAGCTTGTCGTAATTCAGGTTATAGCGGGCCAGCGGGCCGACGTGATGGGCCGACCCGTCCTTGGCCACACCGTGCAGGGCGTTGGACCACGGCACATGCTCTTCGTCGACGTGATCCAGGAACTTCGACACCGGGATGTCCAGCCCCGCCGACGTGACCAGCCGCCCCTCGTGGATGGCGTATTCGTCGGGATGGCGCAGCGCCATGAAGTTGTAATCCTGCTGGATGTCCGGAAAATCGAAGCCACCCACCAGCCTGGCGGTGGCGACCGAGGTCTCCAGCGCCCATTTCAGCTCGTCCTCCAGCGCCCGCAGGGCCTTGCGGGTAGGCAGCTTGTAGAAGCCGCCGACCTTCAGCCCGATGGGGTGGATGGCACGGCCGCCGATGGTTTCCAGGATTTCGTTACCGACCTTCTTCAGCCGCAGGGCGTTTTCCACCAGCGGCCGGTTGACCGCCGCCAGTTCCAGCGCGTCCGACAGCCCCAGGAAGTCCGGAGCGTGCAGCATATAGACGTGCAGGGCGTGGCTTTCGATCCACTCGCCGCAATAGATCAGACGGCGCAGGTCGCGGATCGGCCTGGTGACGGTGATCCCCAGGGCGTCTTCCATCGCCTGGGACGCCCCCATCAGATAGGCGATGGGGCATATGCCGCAGATGCGGGCGGTGATGTCGGGCACTTCGCGGAAGTCGCGACCGCGCAGGAA
Organism: uncultured Rhodospirillaceae bacterium; assembly: GCA_903941095.1. Taxonomy (GTDB): domain Bacteria; phylum Pseudomonadota; class Alphaproteobacteria; order Rhodospirillales; family Magnetospirillaceae; genus Magnetospirillum. The sequence continues at coordinate 24,794 of CAJANN010000284.1, forward strand.
CGCCTCGAAGAAGCGGGGCGGCTCGAAGATGCCGAAATGCAGTTCCTTGATCTGCCCGTCGCGGATCTTGACGTGCAAGGACCCCTCGCCCTCGACGCGGGCCAGGGCCTCGACCTTGATGGTGCGTGTCTCAGCCATGAGTCTCGCTCTCCTTGCGGAAGGCCTCGGCGTTGGCGTTGAAGCTGCGGAACAGCCGCTGCAGGTCGCGCTGCGACTGCCCCAGCTCGCCCAGGCGGGCGGCCAGTGCCGCGGTGTTCGGGGTTTCCATCGGGCCGAAACAGCCGAAGCAGCCGCGATCCTTGCCGGGGCACAGGCTGCCGCAGCCGGCCTGGGTCACCGGCCCCAGACAGGGGGTTCCGGCGGCGACCATGCGGCAGACGATGCCGTTGGCCTTGCATTCGATGCACTCGGAATGTTTCGGCACGTTGGGCTTGCGGCCGTTCAGGAAGGCATTCATCACTTCCAGCAGCTGATGCTTGCTGATGGGGCAGCCGCGCAGCTCGAAATCGACCGGCACATGATCGGACACCGCCGTCGAGGTGGTCAGGGTGTCGATGTATTCCGGATGGGCATAGACGCAGCGGATGAAATCCTTGACGTTCTTGAAGTTCCGCAGCGCCTGGATGCCGCCCGCGGTGGCGCAGGCCCCGATGGTGATCAGCGCCCGGGATTGCTTGCGGACCTCGCGGATGGCCTTGACGTCGTGCGGCGTGGTGATCGAGCCCTCGACCAGGGATATGTCGTAGGGTCCCTTCTCGATCTTGCGGGTCGCTTCCAGGAAATAGCTGATGCGGACCTCTTCGGTCAGAGCCAGCAACTCATCCTCGCAATCGAGCATGGTCAGCTGGCAGCCGTCGCAGGACGAGAATTTCCACACCGCCAGCTTGGGGCGCTTGCGTTCGGTCATGGCTTACAGCTCCCGGATCGAGAACAGGTCGGCGATGCCGTCATAGCGGAAGACCGGCCCGTCCTTGCAGACGAAATGCGATCCCCACTGGCAATGGCCGCACACGCCGATGCCGCACTTCATGTTGCGTTCCATCGACACCCAGATGGCGTCGCGGGCCACCCCCTTCTTTTCCAGGGCGCCGGCGCCATAGCGCATCATCACCTCGGGACCGCAGACGAAGGCGGTGGTGTGCTGCGGGTCGAAACCGCCCTTGGCGATCAGGTTGGTGACCACCCCGACATTGCCCACCCACTTGCCGGTGGCACGGTCGACGGTCACCAGGACGTCCATGTCGAAGCGGCCGCGCCAGCGTTCCAGTTCCTTCTTGTAAAGGATGTCCTCGGGGGTGCGGGCGCCGTACAGCACCATCACCTTGCCGAAACGCTCGCGGTTGTTCATGGCGTGGTAGATGGCCGGACGCAGGGGCGCCAGGCCGACGCCGCCGGCCACGAACACCACGTCCTGGCCATAGGCGCCCTCGATGGGCCAGGCGGTGCCGTAGGGACCGCGCACGCCGACCATGTCGCCGGCCTTCAGCGCATCCAGCGCCGCGGTCACCGCGCCGACGGCCCGGGTGGTATGGACCAGAACCGAACGGTCGGCGGGATCGCCGGAAATCGAGATCGGCACCTCGCCGATTCCGAAGACGTACAGCATGTTGAACTGGCCGGGCTTGAACGCGAACTCGCCGCCTTCGACCGGCACCAGTTCCATCGTGAAGGTATCAGACAGGTCGCGCCGCACCTTCTCGATGCGGAACGGAACCGGAAGCATGGGGTCCTTCGGCACCGCATTCATGATCAGCCGTCCTTCTTCTGCTTCGCCGCCTTGGCCAGACGGGCGGCCGGGCTGCGGTTGGTGCCCCTGGACCCGGCGACGGCCTTGACCTTGGCCGCCTTGACCTGGGCCACCGCCTTGGACGGGCCGTACAGGTCCAGCATCTGCAGACGGGCCGCCGACAGGCGGTGGGCCATCATCGGGACGAAGCGGCGCAGCACCTCGTAGCCCAGGGCCGGGTCGGCCTGCATCTTCTTGCGCAGGCATTTGCCGTCGAAGGAGATGACGCGGACCAGACCGACGGCGCGGGCATCGAAGGTCGAGCGGAACGGATCGACGATCCACGACCAGCCGGCGACGTCGCCCTCGCCGATGGTTTCGATGACGATGGGCTGCTTGCCGGGAACGTCGATCTCGACCGCGACGGTCCCGGCGCGCACCAGATAGAACTTGGCCGCCTCCTGCCCTTCCCGGAACA
>CAJANN010000285.1 GCA_903941095.1 uncultured Rhodospirillaceae bacterium
AGAGAGAGAGAGAGAGAGAGAGAGAGAGAGAGAGAGAGAGAGAGAGCAAAAACCATGCCAACTCCCGCGCACTCTCGCAGCACCACATCCGCCATTCTACCCGAGATAGCAGATCCTCGCCTCACTTGAATACCTCCGATCCCATCCGGACGGCATATAGCGCCCCTGCACAGCCCCTTGTCAAGGACGAAACGCACAGGGAATGCACTCTGAAATAGTTATCCCTCGAAAAAATCGCGCAGGCTGGGCAGGGCCAAAGAGACCAGCAGAAACAGCGCGATCAACAGGATGCTGATGAAGATCCGCCGGCCGAAGACCGCGTCCTCGGCGCTGAAATCGGTAAGGTCGCGGGGGGGCTGGTCGCTCATGATGGATCCTCGTCTTTCGGAAGCGGTGGGGCCAGGCCGCCATCGGGCAGTGGCCGCGAATCGTCGCCCAGCACACGGTGCATGATCACCACGTCGACCCAGCGGCCGAATTTCAGACCGACCCCGCGCAACACCCCCTCCTGCCGGAAACCCAGCGAGCGATGCAACGAAATCGACCCCTGATTGGCGGAATCGCCGATCACCGAGATCATGCGGCGATAGCCCAGGGCGGCGCAGCGTTCGATCAGTTCGTGCAGCAGGATGCGGCCGACGCCGCGGCGCTGGACGAACGGCGCGACATAGATGGAATCCTCGACCGTATAGCGATAGGCCGAGCGTTCCCGCCACGGCCCGGCATAGCAATAGCCCAGGATCTCGCCCCGGTCCTCGGCCACCAGATAGGGCAGGCCGCGATCGCGGACCGCCGCCAGACGGCGCAGCATCTCTTCGGTCGACGGCGGCGCCTCCTCGAAGGTGGCGGCGCTGCGGGTGACGTAATAGGCATAGATCGACTGTACCTGATCGATATCCGCCGGGGTGGCGTCGCGGACCTGCACGGTCAAGGAGCGTGCCGCAGCCGTCACGGAAGGACCATTTCATGCACCGCCGCCGCCAGCAGGCCCACCACCCGGTCGATATCGTCGGCAAGGCCGGCGAAGGCCACCAGCTTGGTGTGCTGCTTCTCGTTCATATAGAGCGAGCGGTTGATTTCGATCTGCAAGGCGTGGACCCCGTTGCGCGGCTGCCCGTAATGCCGGGTGGTGAAGCCCCCGGCATAGGGGGTGTTGCGCACCACACGATACCCCAGACCGCGAAAGCCGTCTTCCACCGTTTGCACGATCGCGGGCGCGCAGGACGCCCCGAAACAGTCGCCCAGCACGATGTCGACCCGCGACAGTCCGGTATCGAAATCCATCGGCCCGCCCACCGAAGGCATGGAATGGCAATCCACCAGCAAGGCCCGGCCGAACCGCCGGACGGTGTCGCCCAGCAACTCTTCCAGCCGATGGTGGTAGGGATGATAATAGCCGCCGACGCGCCGCTCGATTTCCGCCAGCGGCAGCTTTCCGGCATAGATGTCGAAGCCGCTGGACACCACCTTGGCGATGGTGCCCAGGCCGGCGGCCACCCGCGGGCTGCGGGTATTGGCGTATCCCGGCAGCGGCCCGTCGAACATGGCCGGGTCCAGTTCATAGGGCTCGCGGTTGGGATCGCAGAAGGCCCGCGGGAAGCCGGCGGCCAGGACCGGAGCCCCATGCCGGACGGCACAGGCGAACAGCTCGTCGACGTAGGAATCCTCGGACCGGCGCAAGACCGGCAGGGGCAGACGCGACGAGGCCACGAAGTCAGGCCGGTAGTCGCGGCCGGAATGGGGCGAACTGAACACCAGAGGCACCGTCTGCTCGGCCGGAGCGAGCACGGAAAAGACCGGAGAACCGTTGATGGCGGCGGGCTTGGTGTCCATGAACAACCCTATTAACCCGGTTTTTCCGGCCTGTCACCGGAATGCGCACGCAAAGAGATGTTTCCCCCGTGCAGAAGGGCTTGCCAAGGGCGGAAAAAGCGGATAGAAAGCGCGCCTCGACGGGCTGCGGCCCACGAGCGGCGGCCTTGTCACCCGCCGGATTTTCGGGAACCATCCGGTGACCGGGCGATTAGCTCAGCGGTAGAGCACACCCTTGACATGGGTGGGGTCACAAGTTCAATCCTTGTATCGCCCACCATTCGAAGCCCCCGGGGAAATCCGGGGGCTTCGTCCGTTCCGGGGTCAGAACAGGTCGCCGTTCACCAGCAGATGGGTCGCGATGCTGGCGGCGTAACCCGCCGCTACCGCCCAGCTCCAGCGCAGATGCGACGAAAAGGTATAGACCTCCCGGGCCTGCCCCATCAGGGCCACTCCGGCGGCCGAACCGATGGACAGCAGGCTGCCGCCCACCCCGGCGGTCAGCGTGATCAGCAGCCACTGGCCCAGGGACATGTCCGGCTGCATGGTCAGAACGGCGAACATCAGCGGGATGTTGTCCAGCACGGCCGACAGCAGACCGATGACGATGTTGGCCGGACTCGCCCCCCATTGGCCATAGAGCATCTGCGACATCAGGGACAGATAGCCGAACATCCCCAGCGCCCCGACGCACATCATCACGCCATAGAAGAACAGCAGGGTGTCCCACTCGACGCCGACGATCCGATGAAAGACGTCATAGGGATAATCGTCGCCGGTGCCGCCCCGGCCGTGCGCCTTCTTCAGGTAATAACCGAACAATTGCAGGTAGCCGAGCCCGGTCATCATGCCGACCACCGGCGGCAGATGCAGAAAATTATGAAAACAGACCGCCGTGACGATGGTCAGGACGAACAGCGCCATGATCCGCCGCGCCCCCACCTTCATGGCCACCACATCCGCCCCGGCGGCCGGCGTTCCCTTCGGCACGGCGGCGTGCATCAGGACGGCGGGAACCGCGTAATTGACCAGGGACGGCAGGAACAGATGGAAAAACTCGCCGAACGAGACCAGCCCTTTCTGCCAGACCATCAGGGTGGTGATGTCGCCGAACGGGCTGAAGGCGCCGCCGGCATTGGCCGCCACCACGATGTTGACGCAGGACAAAGCGACGAAGCGCGGAGAATCCTTGCCGACCGCCAGCACCACCGCACACATCACCAGGGCCGTGGTCAGGTTGTCGGCCACCGGCGAGAGGAAGAAGGCCAGGAACCCCGTCAGCCAGAACAGGGTGCGGAAACTGTAGCCGGACCGCACCAGCCAGCCGCGCAACGCCTCGAACACCCGCCGCTCCTCAAGGGCGTTCACATAGATCATGGCCGCCAGCAGGAACAGCAGAAGCTCGGCATATTCCAGGAAAACGTGGCGGACCGCGTCTTCCACCGCCTGCCCCAGTCCCAGGCTTCCATAAGCCAGCCCGGCCAGCAGCCACAGAATGCCGGCGGCGACCACCACCGGCTTGGATTTGCGCAGATGACTGCGTTCCTCGGTCATGACCAGGACGTAAGCCAGAGCAAAAACCAGCAGGGCCAGCATTCCGGCCCAGTGGCCGGTCAGGTCGGGCAAAGCGGACGAGGCGGCCCAGGCCGGAGCGGGCCACCACAGAACCGCCATCATCAGCAGCGCGAACAAGGTCTTCATTTCAACACGATCCTTTCAGGCCCGGTACCGACACATGCTTGTGAAGCCAAACCGCGAGCATGGGAATACGTAGGATTACGGCACAGCGGAATCGTCAAATGCTCTTCCCTCATAAAGGGTTCCGGGGTACTATCAACCTGGGGATGTTGAAATCAGCAAGGAAACGGACTTGACGGCGGTCTTCGATCTGCGGATGTCGGATTTGCTGGGTGGCGGTGCGGGTCCCCTGGTCATTGACGCCGGGGGGCAGGACTCGGCCTCTCCGCTGCTGATTCCCAACGGCGGCTGGCTGCTGCAGGCGGAATTCTCCCGCCTGGGCGGCGACCTGCTGCTGACCGGCGATGACGGCGGCCAGATTCTGGTCCGCGGCTATTTCAACCATGATGTCCCGCCGGCCCTGATGACCGACAGCGGCGCGCTGATCGGCGGCGATCTGGCGGCCCGGCTGGCCGGGCCGCTGGCACCCGGGCAGTATGCCCAGGCCGGGGACGGCGGAACCGGGCTGCAGGCGGTCGGCACCGCCAGCAAGATCGTCGGCAGCGTCCAGGCCCGTCATGCCGACGGCACGTCGTCGCCGTTGAAGGAAGGCGATTCCATCCGTCTGGGCGACCAGTTGCAGGCCGGCGCCGGCGCCAGCATCGGCATCACCTTCGATGACGGTTCGGTGTTCTCGCTGGGTTCGGGCGGGCGGATGACCGTCGACAACATGGTCTACGACGCCCAGGCGGCCCGGGGCACGGAATCGCTGTCGGTGGTCAACGGCGCATTTTCCTTCACCAGCGGCCAGATCGCCAAGGGCGCCCCGGACGCCATGACCATCAAGACGCCGGTGGCCACCATCGGCGTTCGCGGGACCCAGGGCGCCGGCGTCGCCGCCCCCGAAGGGCAGCGCAACAGCGTCACCCTGCTGCAGGACCCCGATGGCACCGTTGGCCAGATTTCGGTCAGCAACCAGGCCGGCGTCCAGGTGATGAGCCAGATCGGCGCCACCACGCAGATCGCCAGCGCCTTCACCCCCCCGCCGCCGCCGGTGATCCTGTCGCCGCAGCAGATCCAGCAGCAATATGGCGGCGCCCTGCAGGTGCTGCCGCCACCGCCGACCCCGCAGCAATTGCAGCAGCAGCAGCAGCAGCGCGCCGCGCAGACCACCGCCGAGAAGGCGGCGGCGGACGCCAAGGTCACCGCCGCCGAGAAGGCCGCCACCGAAAAGGGGGCGACGGAAAAAGCCGCCGGGGAAAAGACGGCGGCGGAAAAAGCGGCCGCCGAAAAAGCCCTGGGCGAGAAACTGGCGGCGGAAAAGGCCGACATGGTCAAGCTGGCCGTCCAGAAGATGGGCGCCGAGGGGCCGTTGGCCGGCGACGGGCTGAAAGCCAACATCGCCCTTCAGGTGGGCGACATGCTGTCCTCCATCCTGGGAACGGCCGTCGGCCAGTTCGGGCCGCAGGGGCCGTTCGACCCCGCCCACCAGATGGGGCCGCTGGGGCCGTTGGGACCGTTGGGAATGGGGTTCGGCCCCTTGCCGCCGATGAATTTCAACCTGGAAGGGATGATCAACCTGATCGGCCGACAGGTCAGCGACATCATCGACACCGAGGTTCAGAAACTGGCGGAAAACTTCGGCACCCAGGCGGCAAGCCAGTCCACCATCGTCCATAATCTGACCGGCGGCCCCCAGACCATCACCCTGACCAGCGGGGCCAACGACGTCATGCTGGGCACCGCCAGCCAGGGCAACGAGGTGACGCTGTCCGGCGCCCTGGGCACCGGCGACAGCTTCATCGACCCCACCCAGGGCGACGGCGACACCCTGACCCTGGCCGCCGCCGGCCCCAATACCGGCTGGCAGGTGTCCAAGGTCGAGTATATCAACCTGTCCAGCGCCACCGGCAACAACACCTTCCTGATCGGCAGCGACGGTTCGGTCTCGATTTCCGTCAGCAGCTACACCGAGACCGTCACCTCGGGGGTGCTGACCGGCTTCACCAACGACCTGATCACCGGCGACCAGACCTGGACCATCCTGGGCACCCTGAGCGGCAGCGACGCCTTCAACATGGGCGGCGGCACCGACACCCTGGCCCTGTCCAGTGCCGGCACCCACACCGTCACCGTCAACGGCGTCGAAAGCGTCACCCTGGCCGACGGCACCAACAGCCTGACCTTCGCCACGCCGGTAACGTCGATCTCGGTGACCGGCGGGACCGGGACCGATACCCTGAACCTGGCGGGAATCGGCAACACCGTCACCGTCAGCGCCATCGAATCCATCGTCGGCGGCAGCGGCACCGACATCGTCACCCTGGGCTCGGGCGGCCAGTCGGTCAGCATCACCGGCATCGAATCCATCGCCGGCGGCAGCGGGACGGACAGCGTCACCCTGGGCAACAGCGGCAACACCATCATGATCAGCGCCGTCGAGACCATCACCGGCGGCAGCGGCACCGACATCGTGACGCTGGGCAACGGCGGCAACACGGTGGCGGTCAGCGGCGTCGAGTCCCTGGCCGGCGGCAGCGGCAGCGGCACCGACACCCTGACCACGACCGGCGCCAGCCTGGACATTTCCTCGATGGCAGTGTCGGGCATCGAAAATCTGGTCGCCGATTCCGACAACAACGACGCCGCCGACACCATTACCGTCACCGGCAGCCAGATCGGCGCCGGCGCCATCTCCGGCATCACCGCCTCGGCCGGCAGCACCGCCAACAACGTTCTGCGCATCGCCGCCTCCAGCGCGGCGGCGGACCTGTCGGCGGTGACGCTGACCAACGTCAGCATCGTCACCACCCTGAAGACCGATGGGGCGACCATCATCGGTTCCGCCGGCAACGACGTCATCCAGGGCAACCAGGGGGCCGACACCCTGTCGGGCGGCAACGGCAACGATACCCTGCAAGGCGGCCAGGGGGCCGATGTCCTGTCCGGCGGCGCCGGGGCCAACGTGTTCTACTACAGCGGCACCAACGAGTTGGGCGACACCGTCGCCAGCTTCACCGCCGGCACCGAGAAATTCGCCTTCGTGGGCAGTCAGTTCGGCAGTCTGAGCGCCGGGGCGCTGAGTGCGGCCAACTTCGTCTCGGGGGCCGGGGCCACTGCTGCGGATGCCGATGATTATTTCATCTTCAACACCAGCAACAACACGCTGTACTACGATTCGGATGGGAGCGGAGCGAATGCGGCTTCGGCCGTGGCGACCATCGGGACACTGGCCAACGGCGCCGTCAGCGTAGCCGACATCCAGATCACCTGAGCCCCGGCACAGCCGGAACAGATTGTTCTTATTGGGGATTTCACCGCCATGCGTTTTTTTTATCTCGCTTCCGTGACGGCCCTGGCCGCCGCCTTGGCCGCGCCGCCGGCCGCCGCCGAGACGTTCCGCGAGATGCTGGATCAGGTCCTGCCCGGCCATAACCGCGTCAAGGCCGCCGAAGCCGACGTCGAAAGCGCCCGCAACCTGGAAGAAGTCGCCCGCGGCGGCTGGTATCCGACGCTGACGTCGACGGTGGATTACGGCTATGAAAGCCAGAACAAGCCCAGCGGCAGCATCGACACCGACATGTATCTCAAACGCTATGAGGCCCAGGTCAAGCAGCTGCTGTGGGATTTCGGGGCCGTCGACGCCGGCATCGACCGGGCCGAGCTGACCAGGGTCCAGTCGGAAGCCACCCGCACGGGGGCCAGGCAGGCGCTGGTGCTGGAGGCCGTGACCGCCTATATCAATCTGGTCCGCGCCCACCGTCAGGTCGATTTCGCCCGCGAGTCCGAGGCCAATATCCGCCGTCAGACCGGCCTGGAAGAGGCGCGGGTACAGCGCGGGTCCGGCCTGTCCACCGATGTGCTGCAGGCCAAGACCCAGCTGGCCGGTGCCGAAGCCGCCCGCGTCGCCGCCGAAGGGGCTCTGATCACGGCCAGCAACCGTTTCCGTGCCATTTTCGGCCGCGCCCCCGCCGAGGTCGGCACCCTGGCCCTGCCGCCGGTACCGGCCGACCTGCTGCCGCGCAGCCTGCCCGATGCCGTCGACGCCGCCCGGGAAGGCAATGTCCAGTTGAAGATCGCCCAACTGGTGGCCGACATCGCCCGCAAGTCGGCCGAGGCGACCAAGGCGTCGGCCCTGTATCCCCGCGTCGACCTGATCGGCGAGGCCCGCAACAAGCAGAATTATTCCGGCACCGCCGGCAACCAGACCGAACAGCTGGCCAAGGTCGAAGTGACCTATCCCTTCAACCTGGGCTTCACGGCCATCAACAGCCTGCGGGCCGCCGACAGCGCCATCGCCGCCGCCAGCGCCCGTCAGGCCGACACCCGCGATCTGGTCGAGGAACAGGTGCGCAATGCCTGGGAAAATCTGGCCACCCAGCGCATGCGGGCCGACCACCTGAAGAACCAGTCCAACATCGCCAGCGAGTTCCTGGAACTGGCCCGCAAGGAACGCAAGCTGGGCACCCGCTCGCTCATCGACGTGCTGGCCGGCGAAACGGCCCTGATCAACGCCAACAGCAGCGCCACTTCGGCCGAGGCCGACGTCGCCGTCGCCGCCTTCACCCTGTTGTCCAGCATGGGCCGGCTTGACGAAAGGGCGGTGCGCTGACCAGCGCGGGCCGGCGCGATGGGTGAACTTCTGAAGCGGCTGGCCGACAGGCCGGTCCTGCTGGCGGAGTTGCTGGTCGCCTCCCTGCTGATCAATATCCTGGGGCTGGCCAGCACGGCCTTCGTCATGCTGGTGCTGGGCCGCTATGTCCCCTATGGGGTCAACGCCACCCTGGTGACCCTGACGACGGGGGTGGCCCTGGCCGCCCTGCTGGCATTCGGCTTCCGCGAAGCGCGCCGCCGGCTGGCCGCCGATGCCCTTGACGGCGGCCAGCCGGATCGCGCCGGATCGGCCTTCGCGGCCCTGACCGGCATTCGCTCGGCCGTTCTCGACCGCTTGCCGGTGGCGGCCCGCATGGAAACCATGCGCGGCATCGACGCCGTCGACCGTGCCGTCAACCCCGCCAACCTGTCCGCCTTGCTGGATGTGCCGTTCTCGGCGGTGACGCTGCTGGCGCTGTTCGTGCTCAGCCCGCTGCTGGGCCTGATCGCCCTGCTCTGCATGACCCTGTCGGTGACGCTTACCCTGTTGGGCGAACGCTGGACCAGAAATCGTCTGCACGGGGTGGTGACGGCGGAATCCGCCGTCCAGTCCCTGGTCGCCAGCACGGCAAGCGGGGCAGATACCGCCAGAGCCTTCAACGCCGCCGGCTGGCTGCAGAGCCGATGGTCCCGCCTGCGCACCGCCGCCACCGACAGCCGCGACGCCATCGCTGCCGGGCAGGGTTTCGTCGGGTCGGCGACACAGTTTCTGACCGCCCTGCAAGGCATCGCCATCATCGCCGTGGGCGCCGTGCTGTGCGTCAAGGGCGAACTGAACACCGCCCAACTGATCGGCGCCAACATTCTGGCCGGACGGGCCCTGGGGCCGATCAACCGGCTGGTTCAGTTGATCGAACCCTTGGCCAAGGCCACCCTGGCCCTGAACCGGCTGGCCGAATTCGCCCGATTGCCCCGCGAACAGGTCAGCGGCACCGCCATCCGCGATTATGCCGGACGGCTGGAAATGACCGATCTGGCGTTCGCCTATCCGGGGGCGACGACACCTCTGGCGGAACACCTGTCCCTGTCGCTGACCCCCGGTGCCATTCTGGCGGTGACCGGCCCCAACGGATCGGGCAAGACCACCTTCGCCCGCCTTCTGCTGGGCCTGACCGACCCGTTGCGCGGACAGGTGCTGGCCGACGGCGTCGACATGCGCCAGATCAGCGTCGAATGGTGGCGCCGTCAGGTCTGCTATCTGCCGCAGGAACCGGATTTCATCGACGGCAGCGTCGCCGACAACCTGCGACTGGCCAACCCGGACCTGGACGAAGACGGGCTGCATCGCATCGTCGCCGCCGCCGGCCTGAAATCCTGGCTGGACGGCACCGCCAAGGGGCGCGACACCCCGCTGGCCGAAGGCGGGCGCCACCTGCCGCCCGGCATCCGCCGCCGCCTGGGGCTGGCCCGGGCCCTGGCCACCGGCGGCCGTCTGTGCGTGTTCGACGACCCCACCGAGGGTCTGGATGCCGAGGGACAGGCCGCCGTCTATGCCACCCTGGGTCAGTTGGCCCGGGAAGGCCGGACCCTGGTGGTCTGCGGCAACGATCCGACCATCGTGCGCGGTGCCCAGCTGATGCTGGACCTGGGCTGCAAGCCGGTCCCCCGGCTGATCGCCGCCCCCGCCGAGAAAGGACCGGCCGATGCCTAGGACCCTTTTGAGCCGCCTGATCGGCCGGAACGGGGCGCAGACCTTCGTGCGGGTGGGGACGGCGATGGTGGCCGGTTTTTTCCTGTGGGCGGCGCTCGGGGAACTGGACGTGGTCTCCCATGCCGGCGGCGAGGTCATCCCGTTCTCGCAGGTCAAAAGCATCCAGCATCTGGAAGGCGGCATCGTTTCCGAGATTCTGGTGCGCGAGGGCGACGCGGTCCGGCGCGACCAGCCGCTGGTGGTGCTGGAATCGACCTCGACCGATACCCAGGTCGACGAACTGGCGATCCGGCTGGCCTCGTTGCGGCTCGACATCCTGCGCCTGCAGGCGGAAGCGGCCGGAACCGCCGAATTGAAACTGCCCCCCGAAATCGAGCGGATCCGCCCCGACGAGGCCCGGCAGGCCCGTGCCCTGTTCCGCAGCCGGCGCGACCGCTATCTGTCGTCCATTTCCAGCCAGCAGCAGGCCATCGCCCAGCGTGAACAGGCCCTGGCCGAAATCTCGGCCCGGCTGCGCAACACCCGCAACTCGCTGAAGCTGATCGACGAGCAGGTGCGGATCAGCGAAGACCTGCTGAAGGACGAACTGACCAACCGCTACAACCATCTGGCCCTGCTGCGCGAGCAATCGGCCCTGCGCAGCCGCATCGACGAGGACGGCGCCGCGGTCCGCCGCGGCGAACTGGCCATCGACGAAGCCAAGGCCCAGATCGACGGCATCCGCCACGCCTATGACCAGGAAGTCAAGGAGCATCTGGCGGCCGCCCAACGCGACCATGACGAACTGTCCCAGCGTTCCCGCCGTCTGGCCGACAGCCAAAGCCGCACGGTGATCCGCTCGCCGGTCGACGGCGTGGTCAAGACCCTGCACATCGTCACCCTGGGCGGTGTCATCCAGCCGGGAAAGACCGTTCTCGACATCGTTCCGGCCGGCGACCGCCTGATCGTCGAAGCCAGGTTGCCGGTCTATGACGTCGGCCATGTGCGGGTGGGACAGGCGGCGAAAATTCGGCTGGCATCGGCGGAATCCGCCCGGTTCGGCAGTCTTGACGGCACCGTGGTGCATGTCAGCCCCGACACCCTGGTCAACGATCGCGGCGCCGCCTATTACCGGGTCCGCATCGAAACCGCCGCCGACCACTTCCTGAGCGGCGCGCAGATCTACCGGCTTTTTCCCGGGGTCCAGGTCGAAGCCAACATCATCACCGGGACACGGACGGTGCTGCAGTACATCCTGGACCCGTTCCTCGGCTATGCCGATCAGGCCATGCAGGAGCGGTAGGGCTGTCTACCCTTCCGCTTCCATCGCCAGGAAAACGAGCGGGCGGTCGTCGACCACGCGATCATTGATCCAATTCTTGTATTGCATGTCGTCGCGCAGGATATGCTCGCGCAGCCATTCCGCCACCAGATCGGGCAGCCCCTCGACCACGGCCTTGCTTCCCTGGCTGTATTCATGGGCAATGGCACGCACCCGCGCCTGAAATCGCCGGTGCCGCAGCACATGCTCGGCCATTCTGGGGTAATTGACCTTGCGCATGGCCTTTTCCTCGCGCAGGAAATGGCCAAGGATATATTCATCCAGAACCGACAGAGAGCTCTGGATAATCAGATCGATATCCTGGGCGCCGTCCAGATTGTGAAGCATCGTGGCCAGATCGAAGAAGGCCCTGTGGTCTTCGTCCAGGACAGTGCTTCCGACCGACAGTGCTTCCGACCAACCCGCCAATACGGCGCTGCTTTTGGCATCGCCGGATTGTGCTACGTCATCGCTCACGACAGAACTCCTCGCACAGGCCAGCCCCCCCGGCCCCGGCACAGCCACATTGCCCGATTCTATAACTGAAAAAGGCGCGTTGCGGTAGCAACAGATTCCCCCCAGGCCTATTGCGGCCGGTTCAGGACGTCGGAAACCCCGGCATACAGCTTTTTCAGGGAGATGGGCTTTTCCATGTACAGGTCGACCCCGGCCGCATAGGCCGTCTCACGGGCGTCGTCGCCGGTGCAGCCGGTCAGCAGAACGATCGGCAGCCGCGCATCGACGCCCTCGCCACCGGCGCGGATGCGCCGGGTGCATTCCAGGCCGTCCATCGTGTCCATCTTCCAGTCCATGATGACGATATCCGCCCCGCCCTGCCGCAACGAGGCCAGTGCTTCGGCACCGTTCGGAGCCTCGACGATCTCGCTGGCCCCGAAGCTGCCCAGCACCATCCGGATCAGTTCCCGCATCTGGGGACTGTCCTCGACGATTACCGCGCGCGAGATCTTGTTGTCCATGTCTGCACTTCTCCAACTGTCACCCGGTGGCAACGGCCACCAGCGCCGCCCCCGCTTTGGATCCAGAGCAATTACAAACTGATCGGACAGCGGTGCGCAACCCAAAACATTGCCCATCGCACGCCCTGCCCGCAGACCTGCCCGCAGACCTGCCCGCAGACCTGCCCGGCAGGATCGGGCGTTTTTTCATTCCCGTCCAGGGTGATCGCATTTGGCGATCACCCTGCATTCCCGCCGACAGCCCATTTCCTCGGTTGCGGATCTGCGCTAGAGTATGGCAGGCGCCTGGGCTGCAAGGCCCCATTTTGCGAGGACAGGGCAGATTGCCGATACCGCAAACCGAAGATTCCACCCTGTTTGACTGGCAACCGGACTGGTCCGTGGGAATCCCCGTCCTGGACGAGGACCACAAGGGTTTCCTGACCCTGTCCCGGCTGCTGTTCGAAGCCGAACGCGAAGCCGACAACAGCATGGTCGTCGAAAGTGCGATTTTGCTGCTGCAGGAATATATCGGCGGCCATTTCCTGCGGGAAGAAACCGCCTTGCGCGCTGCCGGCTTCTCCCAGTTCGACAGCCATCTCGCCAGGCACGTCCAGTTCCGCAACGATGCCGAGGCGATCATCGACAGGTTCCACCGGGGCGACGATACGGCGGCGCCGTACCTGGCCCGCCTGACCGCCGAATGGCTGGTGAAGCATATCCTGCATGAAGACATGCAATACAAGGGCGTCATCCGCGACGAACACGTCGACAACCGTCCGTTGGGCTGTCTGGTCGCCGTGGACGATCAGATCGACGACGACGTCATGGACCTGTAAGCCAGGTGCTCAACCTTTCGTTCACCGGCGTCAGTTGCCTGGCGGTCGCGACGAATAAAAGCATTTCGGACCTGCTTGTCGGAACGTTGCGCCAGATCGGCATGAGCGACGTCACCAAGGCCGGCGATATCCAGCAGGCCGTCCATCTGGTTTCGGCCAATCCTTTCGACATCGTCATCTGCGTCGCTCTGGAAGGCAACACCTACATGGACGTCCTGCTGGCCGTCCGCAACCACCGCGACCCTGCCGTCTGCCGGGTGCCGGTCCTGTGCATTTCCGAATCCTGGGAAGCGGACCAGATCACCGCCCTGCGCGATGCCGGCGTCACCATCATGGGCATGTTCCCGGTGAACATGCGCAGCGTGCTGAAGCACGTCACCAGGGCCTTAAGCGACAAGCGTGAGTTCATCAATACCCCGACCTACAAGGGTATCGACCGCCGCAAGGAAACCCCCAGCAACTATTCCGGCCCGCTGCGCCGCGCATCCGACGCCCAGCCGCGCAAGGCCTCCCACCACGAACCCCAGGACGAGCCCCCGGGCCAGGGCGCCCCGGCGCCATTCCCGCCCACGGCCCCGGCATTCGTGCCGCCGCCGTCCCCGACCTTTTCAAGCATCACCGGCAATGACCCGGTCCGGCGGCAGACCAATGTCGTCGTCCATGATGCCGAAGTGACCGCCCACCACATCCTCAGCCTGTTCGACAAGCTGAAGACCACCCCCGAAGGGCGCGGCAAGGCCGACCTGACCCAATACATCTCGGAATCGCTGGATCGTTGGGTCAATCTGATGGTGGTGGTCGGCTCCCGCATCGAAGCATACGGTTGCACCCCCGATCAGCTTGATGCGATCCGCAATATCCGCCACTCCTTCCGCGAGCATGTGTTCAGTCTGGCCGACATCCTGGTCAACAAGCTCATCGGCGATGCAGAACGCCTGACCTCGGGCATCGACCCCATCCCCATCGGCAGCGGCGTGGTCATGGCAC
>CAJANN010000286.1 GCA_903941095.1 uncultured Rhodospirillaceae bacterium
ATTTACCCTTCCGTAACCTGAGTTCGGAGCCCTGGGAAATCCGGCGGGCGGATTGCTGAACCGATTGGTTTCATGCTAGAATGACACGGTCGGGCAGGGTGGGACCTGCCTGGAAAAAGGCGGATCGCACATGGTCAGCGGCGTCGGATTCGGGCAGGGGGTGGTCAGTCGGCCGGTGGGCGTCGTCGACGCCGCGGCCTCGACGGTTCTGCGCCGCCTGGGCCAGAGCGTCGGCGGTCTGGCCGGAACCTCGTCCGAGCGGCAGGCCAGCCTCAACCTGAACGAAGGCCGTGCCGCCCTGGCCGGTGCCGTCGATGCCGCCGGAACGGTCATCGACCGCCTGGGGGATCTGAGGGACCGCATCGCCATCGCCCGCGACCTGCGGGTTCCCAGCGTCCGGGGCGACAGCAACGTCTACGCCCTGCAGGCCGAGGTCAGCCAGTTGGTGAAGGCGCTCGACGGCGCCGTCGCCGATGCCGGGGCGGCCGGCGTCAACCTGATCGGTTCGCCGGCGGCCAATGTCCGGATCAGTTCGCCCAACGGTGTCGTCGCGGTGACGGTCCAGCCCCTGAGCAGCCGGGAGCTGGGGGTTTCCAGCCTGGATCTGACGTCGCCATCGGGGGTGGAGCAGGCGTTCACCGCCGTGCAGTCGGCGCTGGTCGTGGCGACGTCGCGGCGCGAAATGCTGGCGGCGGTCCGCGACGAGCTGGGCAACGCCCAGGGCTTCACCGCCACGCTGGCCGGGACATTGCGGGGGTTGTCGCTTGGCGCCACCGGGCGCGAGCTTCGCGTCGGCGCCGCCCTGGATATCCGGGCGTGACTCCTTCGGGCCGCTTCGGCTATAAGGCGCCGTCGGTGACGGAGGCCTGCATGGAAAATCGTGAGATGTACGACGAGATCAACGCCCTGATCGGTGCCGTCGCCAAGGCGTTCGACACCAGCGAGGCCGATGTCGTCACCGCCATCGAGCAAGGCCGCCTGGGCATGGACATGCAGGTCGACCAGGACGGGCGCAACTATATCGACGCCACCTTCGACGATCGCGCAGCCCGGATCTACCAGGGCGCCATCTTCCGCCAGGGCGACCAGCCCCCGGCCGAGGCCGAGGATGAGTGCGGCGGCGGCTGCACCTGCGGAAAGTAGAGGTCTTCCCCCTTTAATCTCTACCCGGGGTGTCCCACCTGTCAGGCAGGACCTGAACGGGAGGCTTGGCCATGCTCAGCGTCGGAGATTGCCGCGGCGCCACCGCTTCGGTGCGTCTGCGCACCGTGACCCGGGACCATCCCTGGGACTGGCTGTCGGCCGGCTGGCTGGACATGTGCACGGTTCCGGGGCTCAGCTATCTGTATGGCGGGGTGTTCAGCGCAGCCGGCTTCGTGCTGCTGTTCGGACTGGATTGGTGGGGGGCATCCGCCCTGATCCTGCCGCTTGGCTTGGCCTTCGCCCTGGTGGGGCCGGTGGCGGCGGTGGGTCTGTACGAAGCCAGCCGCCGGCTGATGCTGGGGCAGACGGCCGGCTTGGTCTCGGTTCTGGGGGGCGTCGGCCGCAACGGGGCGCAGATCGCCCTGGTCGGGCTGTTCCTGATGATCGCCGTTCTGGCCTGGGTCAGGCTGGCGCTGCTTGAGTTCATGCTGTTCTTCGGCGGAACGCCGCCGTCCCTGGACCATCTGCTGGGGGCGTTGTTCCTGTCGCCTGCCAGCGTTCCCTTCCTGCTGGTCGGGGCGGTCAGCGGAGGGGCCTTGGCCCTGATGGTGTTCGCCATGACCGTCATCGCCGTGCCCCTGCTGGTCGACCGTCCCGAGTGCGACGCCATGACCGCCATGCTGGTCAGTCTTGACGCCGTGCGCCGCAATCCCCGGCCGATGATGCTGTGGGCGGGGCTGGTCGCGTTCTTCACTCTGGCCGGGGTGGCGATGTTTTTCGTCGGGCTGATCGTGGTGCTGCCGCTGCTGGGACACGCCAGTTGGCACGCCTATCGCGATCTGGTGGAGTGACCGGCCGCCAATCCCCATGACAAGCGCCGCAGGAATCGGCATCCTGCCGGGAAACGGCCAAGGGGTGCGTCATGGAAAACGGCTTGCGGGTAAAGGTCGACGGGGCGGTGGCGACGGTGACGCTGACGCGGCCGCAGGTGCACAACGCCCTGGACGATGCGGCCATCGCCAATCTGACGCAGGCTTTCCAGAAGCTGGGGGTGGCCGACGCCGTCCGGGTCGTCGTGCTGGAATCGGAAGGCAAAAGTTTCTGTGCCGGCCTCGATGTCGCCTGGGTGCGCCGCGGTGCCGAGTCCAGCCGCGAGGACGGCCAGCGCGACGCCATGCAACTGGCGGTGATGATCGACGCCATCGACCGCTGCCCCAAGCCGGTGGTGGCCGTGGTGCAGGGGGCGGCGCTGGGTGGCGGGGTCGGCCTGGTGGCGGCGGCGGACATCGTCCTGGCGGCGGAAGAGGCCAGTTTCGCCCTGACCGAGGTGCGGCTGGGCCTTGAGCCCACCATCATCGGTCCGCAGGTTCTGGCGGCGATGGGCGCCCGGGCCAGTCGCCGCTACTGGCTGACCGGCGAACGGTTCGACGCGCGGGAGGCCTTCCGCCTGGGGTTGGTCCATGCCGTGGTGGCCGCCGACAAGTTGGGCGAAGCCCGCGACCGCATGGTCGAGGCTTGCCTGAAGGGGGCGCCGCAGGCTCTGGCCGGCTCGAAAGAAGCCATCCGCCTGCTGTCGGACGCCGAAAACGGCCCCGACCTGATGCGGCTGATCGCCCACCGCTTCGCCGATTGCCGGCTGGGGGCGGAAGCCAGGGAAGGCGTCGGCGCCTTTCTGGACAAGCGCAAGCCGGCCTGGATGGCCTGATCCTTAGACCTTAGCGAAACGGAGAGTCCGATGCTTGCCGAATGTCTGGCGGGAATTCGTGTTCTGGACCTGACGCAGTATATTCCCGGCCCGTTCGCCACCCAATGGCTGTCGGACCTGGGTGCCGAGGTGGTGAAGATCGAACCGCCGGCCGGCGACCCCATGCGCACGATGGGGCCGGTGGACGCCGATGGCACCACGGCGTTCTACAAGCTGGCCAACCGCAACAAAAGCGTGGTGCGGCTGGATCTCAAGACCGACGAGGGCCGCAAGGCCCTGTCGGCCCTGCTGGCCGCCGCCGACGTGCTGGTCGAGGCCTATCGCCCCGGCGTGCTGACCCGATTGGGTTTCGGCACCGACGAACTGGCCCGGCTCAATCCCAGGCTGATCCATTGCTCGCTGTCGGGATACGGCCAGACCGGCCCGCACGCCGTCACCGCCGGCCACGATCTGACCTATATGGCCCTGACCGGCGGTCTGTGGGCCAGCGGCACCGCCGCACACCCGGTGATGACCTTCCCGCCGCTGGCCGATCATGCCGGTGCCATGCTGGCGGTGATCGGCATCCTGTCGGCGCTGGTGCGGCGCGGCGTCAGCGGCAAGGGCGCCCGCCTGGATCTCAGCCTGTCCGAGGCGGCGCTGTCCTGGATGGGCGGCATCCTGACCGCGTCGCATCGGTTCGGCGACTGCCCGCGCGAGACCGACATCATCAACGGCGGCGCGGCGTTCTACCGGATCTACAAGACCGCCGACGGCCGTTTCGTCGCCCTGGCCGCCCTGGAGGAGAAGTTCTGGGAGCGGTTCTGCACGGTGGTCGGCCGTCCGGACTGGCTGGGCCGCCAATCCGAACCGATGCCGCAGCACGGCCTGATCGCCGATATCGAGGCGCTGTTCGCCTCGCGGCCGCGGGCGGACTGGGTCGAATTGCTGGTTCCGGCCGATTGCTGTTTCGAGCCGGTCCTGGAACCGGCCGAGGTGGCGGCCCATCCGCAATGGAAGGATCGCTCTCTGGTCCACACCGCCATCGACGGCGACAATCTGGTCGAGGTGCTGCTGCCGGTATTCCTGGATGGCGCCCGCGCCCTGCACCGCCGGCCCTTCAAGGAAGACAGCATCCAGTCGGTCCTGGGGGCGTGGCGGTGATCCTGCCGGTGCATGGCGGCGACCTGCTTGCCGCCGAGGCGCGTTGGGGAAAACCGGCGGCCGGCTGGCTGGACCTGTCCACCGGCATCAATCCGTGGGCCTATCCGGTGCCGCCGCTGTCCCCGGACATCTGGGGCCGTCTGCCCGGCGGGGCCGAGGATCAGGCGGCGCGGGACGCGGCGGCCCGGGCCTATGGCTGCCGTCCCGAACAGGTTCTGGCGGCGGCCGGCAGCAGCGCCCTGATCCAGGCGCTGGCCTTTGCCCATCCGGCAGCGGCGGTCACGGTGGTCGGTCCGACCTATTGCGAACATGCGCGGGCCTGGGCGGCGGCCGGCCATTGCGTCACCGAATCCGGCGATCTGCCGGAATCCGGCGATGTGGTGGTGGTGGTCAACCCCAACAACCCCGACGGGCGCCGCGTCGATCCCGGCCGCCTGCGCAGCCTGGCGCCGCGCTGCCGTCTGCTGGTGGTGGACGAGGCCTTTGCCGATGTCGCCCCCGGCCTGTCGGTGGCGGCTGATGTGTCGGATCGTCTGGTGGTGCTGCGCTCGTTCGGAAAATTCTATGGCCTGGCCGGATTGCGGCTGGGATTCGCGCTGGGCGGTCCCGGGCTGATCGCCGGATTGCGGGCACGGCTGGGGCCGTGGCCGGTGTCGGGGCCGGCACTGGCCATTGCCGTCCAGGCCCTGTGCGACGACGGCTGGGCGGCAGCCGGCCGAAGCCGCCTGGCCGGCATGGCGGTGCGCCTGGACACGGTTCTGGCGGAATGCGGCCTTGCGGTGGCCGGGGGAACCGACCTGTTCCGTCTGGCGGCTCATCCCCGGGCCGCCGCCCTGCACGATCAGCTTGGCCGGGCCGGCATTCTGGTCCGGGCTTTCGCCGATCGTCCGGGAATGCTGCGCTTCGGCCTGCCGGGGGATGACCCGTCATTGTGCCGTCTGCGCGACGGGCTAGCGGAAGGCCCCTTCCGCCCGCGCCGTGCCGACCAGATGCAGCAGGGCGTCGGCCCGGCCTAGCGGGCCGCTGTTGACCAGCACCATCATGGCCGGCTTGCTGGCGTCGGGAAGCATCCGCAAGGCCGGGGGCGGCGCCGCGGCTTCGGGCGTGCGGCCGCGGATCTGCGCCACGTCAAACGGATCGGAAAATACGGCCGACAGGGTCGCCGTTCCGAGGTTGACGTAAAGAACCACGCCGATTCCCGTTTTCAGGTGCGACAGCAGCACGGTCGGAACTCCTTCCTTCCTGCCGGCCGGGGGCGTATCTACGGATGCGGAGAAACTGGACCGACCCCGGGTCGCAACGATGTTGGCATGGGGGGCGGTGGGCGAATAGTCCCAAGTGGGATCGGATCGCAACCGATTGCTAGCCAGACGATCCATACAAAGGTATTATGATTTATGATTATAAGCTGTCCGGTCGGCGGCAAGTGATGCGTGCGAGGTCGTATGGTGGATCTGCCTTCCATTTTGTTCGTCGATGACGAGGCCGAGGTCCTTGCCGGTCTGCGCCGGTCCCTGTCCGGTTGTGCCCGCCGCTGGGAAATGGTGTTCTGCAATTCTCCCGAGGATGCGCTGGAGGCGGTGCGGGGCCGGTCCTTCGACGTGGTGGTGTCGGACATGAAGATGCCCCGGACCAACGGGGTGGAACTGGTTCTGTCCATGCGCAAGATCCGCGATGGGGCCACCTATCTGATCCTGACCGGGGCCGCCGACCTGAATGTGGCGATGGACGCCATCAACCGCGCCGAGATTTTCCGGTTCTTCACCAAGCCCTGCCCGCCGCCGCTGCTGATCGAGGGGATCGAGGTGGCGCTGCGGACCCGCGAGCGTGCCGCCGCCCCGCCGGCCGGTCCCACCCTGGTCGAGGCCGCCCTGGATTCCCTGGCGGCCGGGGTGCTGGTGGTCGACGCCGAGGGCCATGTCCTGTTCATGAACCGGCGCGGCGGCGAATTGTGCGCGGCCGGCGACGGCATCGTCATCGGACCGGACAAGGTGTGCCGGGCTTCCACCCCGGCCGAGACCGCCCGCTTCCACGAGATGATCCGTCAGGCGGCCGGCGGCGGCAGCGGCGGCGGCATGTCCCTTGAACGTCCCGTCTTCGGCAGTCCCCTTTCCGCCGTGGTCGCCGCCGCCGATGGTCTGCGCGACGCCGGCGCCGTCGCCGTCTATCTGCGCGACCCCGACGACACCCGCATTCCCGACCCGGGGGAACTGGCTTCGATCTTCGGCCTGACCCCGGCCGAGGCGCAGATCACCCATTCCCTGTCCCAGGGCTTCGCCTTGGGCGAGGCGGCCGAACTGTCGGGGGTGACCATCGGCACGGCCAGGAACTATCTGAAGCGGGTTTTTCTCAAGACCGGCACGTCGCGGCAGGCGGAACTGGTCAAACTGGTGCTGAGCCGGGGGTCTCCGTTCGACTGAGCCGTCCCATTTGGGACTACGGAAACCGCGCAACCATCACCATTCTGTCCGGCATGACGATGCTTACGGATGGCTGGGGGCCGATGGAGCGCCTGCAGAGTGCAAACAGCGGGGATCGCACGGAAGAAACGGGGACGGCCGCAACCGTCCCTTCGGTTCTGTTCGTGGATGACGAACGCCCGGTTCTCGACGGCCTGCGCCGGCGGCTGAAGGGGCAGGAAACCTGCTGGCGGATGCTGTTCGCCCAAAGCGGCGGCGCGGCCCTGGACATCATGGCCGAACAGGCCGTCGACGTCATCGTCACCGACATGAAGATGCCGGGCATGGACGGCGCCGCGCTGCTGGACCGGGTGCGCACCCTGTATCCGGGGGCGGCGCGCATCATCCTGTCGGGCTTCGCCGAGCGGGAAGCGATCTTCCGGACCCTTGGTCCGGCCCATCAATATTTCAGCAAGCCGTGCAACACCACAACTCTGGTCAGCGCCATCGAACGGTCGCTGTGGGTCCGGTCCCGTCTGAATTCGCCCGACCTTCTGGCCCTGGTGGCCGGGGCCAACTGCCTGCCGGCCATGCCGCACGCCCTGTCCGAACTGTTCGCCCATCTGCAAAGCCCCAACGGCTCGGCTGCCGAGGCCGCCCGCATCATCGGCCGCGACATCGGCCTGACGACGCAATTGCTGAAATACACCAACTCGGCCTATTTCTGCCCGCGCTCGTCGGTGTCCGACGTCTTGTCGGCGGTTCGCCTGCTGGGCTTCGACCTGCTGCGGTCCCTGGTGGTTCTGGCCGGAGTCTTCGAATCGTTCCGCGACGCCAACATCGACCTTGACGTCATCAAGCGGCTGCAGGACCGCAGTCTGATGATCGGTGCGCTGGCGCGGCGCATCGCCGGGCACGAGGGGCTGTCGCCGATCCTGGTCGAACAGAGCCATTGCGCAGGCATGCTGGCCCATGTCGGCTTTCTGATGCTGTTCGCCAACTGGCCGGACAAGGTGGCGCGGCTGCAGCGGGACCTGGACGGAAGCGGCGGCGAGATCACCAGTTCGGAACGCCGCATCTTCAATGGCGGCGGCCATCCCGAACTGGGCGGCGCCCTGTTGGGATTATGGGGATTCAGCGATCCTGTGGTCGAGGCGGTGCTGTTGCACCACCGGCCCGGCCTGGGCGAGTTCTGCGATGCCGCCGGCATGTCGCCGGTCGCCGCCGTGCATGCCGCCCAGCATCTGGTGAAGCCGGTCCCGGCGGGAACGCCCCCCGAGGACAGTTGGGCAGCCGGTCTGGACATGGCGTATCTCGCCAGGATCGGCATGGTGGACCATGTTGCCGACTGGGCTCGGCACGCAGCGGACGTAAGACGGGAGAGCGGGCAATGAGTGAGGCGGATCGGGTTCTGGTCGTCGACGATGACACCAAGCTGCTGGCCGGCCTGGAGCGGCATCTGGGGCAGCGTTTCGCCATCACCACCGCCGAGAACGGCCCGCAGGCTCTGGAGCGGATCAAGTCGCACGGGCCGTTCGCGGTGATCTTGTGCGACATGCGCATGCCGGGCATGGACGGGATCGAGGTGCTGAAGCGTTTCGCCGAACAGGCCCCGGATACCGTTCGCATGATGCTGACCGGCAATGCCGACCAGAAGACCGCAGCCGAAGCCATCAATGACGGCCGGATCTTCCGCTTCTTCAGCAAGCCCTGCCCGGCGGCGACCCTGGCGGAAGGCATCGACGCCGCCATCCGTCAGTTCCGCCTGGTCATGGCGGAGCGCAAGCTGCTGGAACAGACCCTGGCCGGCAGCGTCAAGATGCTGGCCGAAGTCCTGTCGCTGGTGGCCCCGGAAACTTTCGAACGCTCCGTGCGGCTGCGGACCTGGGCCTTGCAGGTCGGTCGCCAGATGGGGCTGTCCAGCCTGTGGGAGCTGGAACTGGCGGCGTCGCTGGTTCATGTCGGGGCCATCTCGGTCCCGGTCGAGGTGCTGGCGCGGCATCGCTCGGGCCAGTCGATGTCGCCGGTGGAAGCCAACATGATCCGCCACATTCCCCAGATCGGCGCCGAGCTGATCCGCAAGATCCCCCGCCTGGAAACGGTGGCCCAGGCGGTTCTGCATCAGGGGCAATGGTTCAACGGCGAGGGCGGGGCCGATGGCGGTCCGGTCGGTCATGCCATTCCGGTGGCCAGCCGGATCCTGCATGCGCTGATCGCCCTGGACGATGCCGGGCGCGGCCGTCTGACCCGCGAGGTTCTGGCCGTGCTGGATTACAATCCCGGCCGCTTCGATCCGGCCGTGGTCGCCGCCGCGCGTGCCTGCCTGCATGTTTCCTCGCAGGACGACGAAAGCGGCTGGGCTCGCCTGACCCTGCCGGTGCATGGGGTCAAGGCCGGCGACCTGATCGAAACCAACCTGGAACTGGAAAGCGGCAAGCTGATTTTCGCCGCCGGGCAGACCATCACACACGCCCTGTTCGTGCGCCTGACCAACCTGCAATCGATGTATCAGTTCCGCGAGCCGGTTCGGGTCCGGCGGATGATCGGGGTCGACTGATTTTTGGAATCATCCCATTTGGGACTGGCGCGCCCCAGGGGTGAGCGCACCATGTAGAGCCAGGGACGGGTTGGCTCTGCAGGGATGCGTGCCATGAAACAGTCGCTCACGACAGAGGATCAGGAGGCCCTTCTGGCCGCCGTCGTCCGCAAGATCCCATCCATCAGAAACCCCGCCCGCCTGCAGGAAGCGATGGATCTGACCCTGGCGCTGGTTCTTGACGATCCCTGCGACCGGCGGCTGAAGCAGCGGCTGGTGCAGCGTGCCCACCATCTGGTCGACGGCACGGCCGGGCCGGACATGGACCGGACGGCGCAGGCCTGCATCGACCTGCTGCGGGCGGCAAAAGAGCATCGTCTGCCCGACGACCTGCGCCATGTCCATCCGGCCCATGCGGCCCATCCGGTATCGCCGCCGGCCCGCTACCGCGGCGTCCTGGCGGCGGCGGCCGCTGCCGTTGCCGTCCTGTCGCTGGTGGTGTCGGCGGTGCTGTGGCGGATCGATCGGCCGTCGACGACGTCGAATTTCGCCGAGGCCAACAAGTTCGTCGCCCGGATGCTGGAGGCGGCCGGCGGTACCGAACGGAGCGTCCACCAGCTCGGCGGGGCCTTGAGGGTTCAGACGGTCGACGGCCGCCCCCTGGTCACCGCCGAAGACGTTCCGCCGGGAATTTGCGCGGCGTCGGGCTGGAAACTGGTGCAAAGGGGGGTGCTGACCATCAACGGTGTCACGCCCAGCCGGGTGTCTCCGGCGATCATCACCGAATTGTGTTATCGCGACGAGGGCGGGGCGACCATCGGATGGACGCAAAAGCCGGCTGCGGACTGACCGGCCCCAACGCAATTGCAGCATAGGTCCCGTTTGGGACTGGATTTCTCTTGGCAGGCGAGAGCAATGTGCCGCTTGTTCGCTTTTGCGGAAGGGCGGGAATCCGAAATGACCGATTCGCTGGACTGGTGCCGTGCCGAGCACGACGAGATCAAAGGCCGGTATACCGAGCTTTTGACCTATGCCGGCGACGCTTTCGAGCGGGGCAAGGTGTGCGACGCCCTGGACCGCTGCATCCAGCAGATGAAAAACCATTTCCGCAGGGAAGAGGAACTGGTCGGCGCCTATGACCCTGAGGGGCTGGAGGCCCATGCCCGCAGCCACGTTTCCGTCGTGCTGTTCCTGGTCATCATTCTGGACGAGGTGCAGATCGGGCAAATCTCCGATACGGTCTATCTGTCCAGGCTGGCCGATTTCGAGGCGCACCTCATGGCTCACGTCACCTTGATGGACGACGTGATGATGCGCAAGGTGGCGCGGTCGCTGTCCAGGGCTCCGAACTCAGGTTACGGAAGGGTAAATTTTTGACGTCATGCCCGCGCAGGCGGGCATCCAACCGACGGGAGCCGTCAGGCAATGTCTTCGCAGAGATCGCGCCACTGGGG
>CAJANN010000287.1 GCA_903941095.1 uncultured Rhodospirillaceae bacterium
GACCTGCAGGGTCTCCAGCCCATCGTAACGGCCGATCCCATGCTCCATATGGACGACCAGATCTCCCTCGGCCAAAGCCGATGCCTCGGCCAGGAACTGCGATCCCTTACGTTTTTTGCGGGCGGGACGTGCCAGACGGTCCCCCAGCAGGTCCTGCTCGGTCACCACCGCCAAGTCGCCGGCGACGAATCCGTGGTCCAGTCCCAGGACCGCCATCGCCACGGTCCCGCCCGGGATCGCAGCCATTTCACCCCAATTCTCGATGGGCTGAACCTTCAGTCCATGATCGGCCAGGACATGAGCCAGACGGTCACGCGAACCACCGCTCCAGGCCGCGAGAACCACGCGCTTCCTCCCGCCCGCCAGTTCGGCAGCGTGACTTTTCAGCGCCTCATAGACATTACTGCCCGGTATCGCCCGGATGTCGGCAAAATCCCGTCCTGCCCGACCGCCGAAATCGCTGTCCCCGCCGGTATCGGCACCGGCAAACGGGCTCAGGCGAATTCCCCCGGAAACCGCCACCAGACGGTCCCATTCGTCGCGCTCGACATAAAGACGCGGCGGCGGAACCGGGTGATAAACGATGCCAGATTCAGCCGTCCCCGCCCGGATCAGGGTCGTCCTGGCCTCGAAATACTCAAGAATGATTGCCCAGCGAGCGTCGCAGGCTTCGTCGGTCTGGTGGTCCAAAACCGACAGGCAATCGGGGAGATAGGCGAACAGGGTATCCAGGCCATCGTGAAAAAGCGGCAGCCAATGTTCCATGCCGTTGAACTTCAGCCCCGCCGAAACGGACTCGTACAAGGGATCGGCCCCTGAAACGATGCCGAACATCTCGCGATAGGCCGAGCGGAAGCGGGCGATGGAGGTCTCGTCCAGCAAGGCCTCGCTGACGGGGGCCAGGGAAAAAGATGTCAGTTGCCCGGTCGAACGCTGACTCATCGGGTCGAAGCTGCGGATCGCGTCCAGGTCATCGCCAAAGAAGTCCAGACGCACCGGCTCCGGCGTTCCCGGCGGAAACAGGTCGAGAATACCGCCCCGCACGGCATATTCGCCGGGCTCCATCACCGTGTCGGCCCGGACAT
The DNA here is from genome assembly GCA_903941095.1 of uncultured Rhodospirillaceae bacterium. Lineage (GTDB taxonomy): Bacteria > Pseudomonadota > Alphaproteobacteria > Rhodospirillales > Magnetospirillaceae > Magnetospirillum. Next base: position 1,086 of record CAJANN010000287.1, read on the forward strand.
AGCCGTTGCGGTTGAGAAACCGAACGATGCGGTCGATGTCGATGCGGTCGCCGACCCGGGCCGAGAAGGTCGCCCCGGCCAGCACGTCGCGGGCCGGCACGCGCTGCAGGGCCGCTGCGATGGTGGTAAGGACCACACGCGGCCGGTCCTGGCGTCCTTCGGCCAGCTTGGCCAAGGCGTCGATGCGGCGGGCCACGACATCGACATTGGGGGAAACCCGGTCGTAGGGGACGCAGTCCCAGGCCGGAAATTCGATGATTTCCAGGTGCGGGGCAAAGAAACTCAGGGCCTCGGCCACCCTGGCCAAGCGCCCATCGTCACGGGCGATAAACAAAAGATCGCGACCATCCGATGCCTGGGCCAGCTGCGACAAGACCAGGGCGTCGCATCCCTCGGGGACGCCGCCGATCATCGGCCTCGGCATCCCTGATGTTATTTTTTTCCAGTTAATCAAGTTATTGCAGCTTCTTCCTGAACAAATTTCTTGATCATGGACATGATGTCATGGTCAAGCCTGGGCGGCACGGCCTCCTTGTTGGTGACCCAATTGAACAGGTCGTTATCGGTTTCGGCCAACAACGCCTCGAACCGATCGACCTGCTCTGGCGACAGGCCGGACAGATAACGCTCGGCAAAGCGGCCGAACAGAATATCGTTCTCGTTCGACCCCATGTGGTGAGCACGAAACACCAGACGCTTCAATCGTGATTCCATGCGCTAGCCTTGTTCATCCGGCGACAGTGTCAACAATCCGCGCTAGGATATAGAGACTTCCGCAGCTTCTGTCAGCCGGCAACGTTGTTTCCCTCCCATGCGTCCGACCCTGCTCAATCCCCTGTTCGCCCCGATTACCAGCTTGCCGGGGATCGGCCCCCGGCTTGCTCCGCTGTACCAGCGGCTGACCGGCGATAAGATCGCCGACCTGATCTGGCATCGGCCGTCAGGAATCGTCGACCGCCGTTTTTGCCCCGATATTGCCCAAGCCCCGGCCGGGCGGGTGGCCACACTGGTCGTGCGGATCGACGGTCACCTGCCGTCCGGCTCTTCCAAAAAGCCGTACCGGGTTCGCTGCAGCGATGACAGCGGATCGATGCATCTTGTGTTCTTCCACGGTCGGGAAGACTGGCTGCGTCGCCAGTTGCCCGAGGGTGAGTGGCGCGTCGTCAGCGGCATCGTCGAACATTTCAACGGTGATATTCAAATCACCCATCCCGACCACATCGTCGCTCTGGCCGAAAAAGAGACGATCATGCGGGTCGAGCCGGTCTACCCCCTGACGGCGGGTTTGACCGCCAAGATGGTGGCAAAGACCGTGCGGGCGGCGCTGGAACGGGTTCCGGATCTGCCGGAATGGCAGGATCCGGCCTGGAAACAACGGCAGAACTGGCCAGACTGGAAAAGCGCCCTATTGGCCCTGCACCAGCCGAACAGCGAGGCGGCGGTTGCCGATGGCGGCGAAATACGGCGGCGTCTCGCCTATGACGAATTGCTGGCCAACCAGTTGGCCCTGGCGATGGTGCGTGCTCACATGCGCAAAATAAAAGGGCGATCTCTGGTTGCCTCCGGACGCTTGCGCGATCGGGTTCTCGCGGCCCTGCCCTATCGCCTGACCGGGGCTCAGAACCGCTCCCTGGCGGAAATCGATACCGATCTGGCGGCACCGTTCCGCATGCTTCGCCTGTTGCAGGGCGATGTCGGCAGCGGCAAGACCATCGTCGCCCTGTTCGCCATGCTGACGGCCATCGAGGCCGGAACCCAGGCTGCCCTGCTGGCCCCCACTGAAATCCTGGCTCGCCAGCACTTCGCCACCATCGCCCCCCTGGCGGAAAGCGCCGGCATCCGGGTTGCCCTTCTGAGCGGCCGCGACAAGGGCAAACCCCGCGAGGCACTGCTGACAGCCCTGGCCAGCGGCGAAATCGACTTGCTGATCGGGACCCACGCCTTGATTCAGAACGATGTGATCTTTCGTGATCTGGCCTTGGCTGTGATTGACGAGCAGCATCGTTTCGGGGTGCAGCAGCGGTTGGATCTGGCTGCGAAGGGCAATGGCACCGACGTGTTGGTGATGACGGCGACCCCGATACCCCGCACATTGCTGCTGACCGCCTATGGCGACATGGATGCGTCACGTCTGGACGAAAAACCGCCGGGCCGTCAACCCATCGACACCCGGATACTCCCCTCGTCCCGGATCGAGGAAATCGTCAGCGGCCTGTCCCGGGCCTTGCAGCGACAGACCCGAATCTACTGGGTCTGCCCTCTGGTCGAGGAATCGGAAACATCGGATCTGGCCGCAGCCGAAGAACGTCATCGCCATCTGAGCGCAATTTTCGGACATCGTGTCGGCCTGGTGCACGGCCGCATGAAAAGCGCAGACAAAGACAAGGTGATGGCCGCCTTCGCCGCGGGTGATCTGGATATTCTGGTGGCGACGACCGTCATCGAGGTCGGAGTCGACGTTCCAGACGCCACCATCATGGTCATTGAACATGCCGAACGATTTGGCCTTGCCCAATTACACCAGTTGCGTGGACGTGTCGGACGCGGACAGAAGGCTTCTTCTTGCCTGCTGCTTTACGATCCGCCCCTCAGCGAAACTGCCAAGGCCCGTCTGGAAATCATGCGCGCCACCGAAGATGGCTTTCGGATCGCCGAAGAAGACCTGCGCCTGCGCGGTGGCGGTGAAATCCTGGGGACCCGGCAAAGCGGATTGCCCGAACTGGTGGTGGCAGACTTGGCCCTGCACGGAGACCTTCTAGCCGTCGCCCGGGACGATTCCCGACTGATTCTGGACCGTGACCCGGAACTCTCTTCTGCAAGAGGACAGGCGCTGCGGACTTTGCTTTACCTGTTTCAGCGGGATGCCGCCATCAGGACGTTACGCTCGGGCTGATGGCGCCCCCGCCCCATTCCGGGACCAGAATGCCGGTGGACACCACCATCTTGATGCCATCTTCGACGGACATGGCAAGAACGATGACGTCGGAACGCGGCAGGAACAACAAGAACCCCGACGTGGGATTGGGAGTGGTCGGCACGAAGACGTTGACCATCTCCCGATCGAACCGCCCCCTGACTTCGCCCGACGTCGTTCCGGTTATGAAGCCCAAAGTCCATATGCCGGGACGCGGATACTCGATCAGGACGACTTCGCGGAAGGCATTGGCCTTCTGGGCCAGCATGGTCTCGAATATCTGTTTCACCGCCGAATAGATCGAGCGGATCACCGGCATGCGGGCCAAGACGGCATCGGACAGACGAACCAGCAGCCGACCGGCAAAACCGGCGGTCAGAAAACCGATGACGGTCAGGCCGACAACCACCATGACCAGCCCGAACCCGGGGATTCCCCAGTTCTGCGGATGGAACTCAGGGGGAATGAACGGCGAGACCTGATTGTCCATGAACTTGATGAACTGCCAGGCCAGATAGAATGAAATCGATACCGGCGCCGTCACCAGGATGCCGGCGAAAAAATAGGCCCGCAAACGCGCCATGACGCTCAAGTGCCAGCGGAGCTTGCCCTGCGGAACCGAAGCGGGGGTATCGGGGATCGTGTCATCGCTCATGATCGTTCCTTCGGCGTCGGCAGGGCGGAGAATGGCAGAGCCGACCACCCTTGGCAATCGGCTCTGCCCGGGAACGATGTCAGGATTCAGCGTTCATGGAATGATTGTTGCAGCTGGGTGAAAATCGGCTTCAGCAAATATTGCAGCAAGGTCTTGTCGCCGGTCATTACCTCGGCCTGTACGGTCATGCCGGGGCTGATGACGTGCTTTTGGGGGTCTTCCCCGACATAGTTCTTCTCAAGAGAAACCACGGCCTTGAAATGCGGTTCGCCCTTCTCGTTCAGGAAGGACGAGGGGGAAACACGGATCAGCTCCCCGAAGATGGCCCCATAACGGGCAAAGTCATAGGTACTGACCTTGATCTTGACCCTTTGCCCCAATTTGATGTGGCCGACATCCCGGGGTTGGATCTTTGCTTCGACCCGCAGTTCCTGATCGGCGGGCACCAATTCGGTGATCAGTCCGCCCGGCTGGATCACCGCCCCCGGATTCTTGATGGCCAAGCCTTTGACGTAGCCCCTGGTCGGAGCCGGAGCTTCCAGGCGCTGGACCCGGTCCTCCAGTCGCCCCACCGTTTCCTGCACCTGGGCCAACTCGGCAATGCTGACGCCCAATTCGTCCATCGCCTGCTTTTGCATGGTCGACTGGCTGTCCAGCAACCGGCGTTCCATCTCGGAAACCGCCTCACGGGCGGATATCGTCTGCCCCAGCACCCGTGTCAGTTCCCCTTCGGCACGGGCCAGTTCACGCTTGGTATCAAGGTGGGTGATGCGGGTCACCAACCCCTTGACGACCAACTGGTCGCGGATCTTCAGCTCTTCCGCCAGGGCGGCGACCTGTTCACGCAAACTTTTATGCTGGGCTTCCAGAAGCCGCATATCGGCGCGCTTTTGTTCAATCTGCGACAGAATGATCGCCCGGGCGCTCTCACGCGACTGCATTTGCGCCTGCAGGATGCTGGTATTGTCCGCCACCAAGTTCCGGTACTGCGGACCGGCGAAGCTGAAATCTGGACTGCGCCCCTCGACGAAGCTGCGCAATCTTTCGGATTTCAGCAACAGGGCCATTTCCCGAGCCCGGGTCTGCTCAAGTTCGGCCAGGGCCTGAACCGGAGACAGGCGCAAAAGTGTCTGCCCCGCTTCGACCAATTGTCCTTCCTTGACCAGAATTTCGTCGACCAACCCCCCTTCCAGATGCTGGACAGTCTTCACCGATCCCACCGGAACGACCTCGCCCTCGGCGACGGCCACTTCCTCGATTCGGGTGAACGAGGCCCATCCGACGAAGGCCAGACAGGCGACACCCGCCATCAGCATGGTGAAGCGGATCAGCGGCGACGTCCCGCTTTCCTCAAGCTGGACGGCTTGGGCAAGGTGACGGGCCACACGGCTGGATTGCTTGACGCCCGCCCCCGCGGCCTTGGCGGGAACGCTTTGGGCATCGGGCAATTTGACGAGACTTTGGTTGCTCATGTCATATCAAGTCCGGAGGGATACGGGCCCGGACCTCGTCGGCAGGGCCGGCAAGGCGCAGATAACCGCCATCGAATACCAGGATTTTATCGGCAAAGCGTAAATGACTGGGACGGTGCGTCACCATGACGATGGTAGACTGGCCCCGGAATGAATCGACGGCCTGCATGAACTGCCGGTCACCCTCGAAATCAAGCCCGTTTACCGGTTCGTCGAACAGCATGAGCGGACTGCGCTTCAGGTATCCCCGGCTCAGCGACAGTTTCTGGACGAAACTGGTGGGCAGATGGTCGATGGTTCCGTCGCCCACCCGGGTATCCATTCCGCGGGGCAAGGCCATGATTTCATCCCAGACGTCGGCCAGTTCGCAGGCCCAGCGAATATCGGCTTCGGTCGCCGTCGGATGGGCCAGGCGCAGATTCTGGGCGATGGTGCCATGAAACAGGTTACAGACCTGCGGCACATAAGCCACGGCATGGCGCAGTTCGATGGGATCGATCTGGCGCAGGTCGGCATTGTCGATCTTGATCGATCCGGCCTGGGGGGCGTACAGGCCCAGAACCAACTTGATGATGGTCGATTTTCCGGAACCGTTGCGGCCGGTGACGGCCACCACCTCCCCCGGCTCGATGTCGAACGACACGCCGACCAGTGCCGGGTCGGCATCGTTGGCATAGCGCAGACTGACCCGCTGGAACGACACCGCACCTTTCAGATTCTTCAGCGGAGCCACCATCGCCCGGGGATCGCGCTCGGGTTTCAGGTTCATCAGCTGATTGATCTGGTTGATGGAGCCGCGCACCTGTTCGACGCGCTGGATCAGGGTGAAGGCTGTTTGAAGGGGCGACAGAACCCGCCACACCAGCATCATGGCGGCGATCAGCCCGCCAGTGGTCATGCTGCCGTCGATCACGCCCAGCACGCCGGTCGCAATGGTCGCCATTCCGGAGCTGACGATCAGGATGTTCGACCCGGTATTGATCAGAGCCGCGAAAATACCGTTGGTGAATCCGCCATAGGCGGCCCGCGCCGACATCTCGCGATATCGCTTCACCCAATTGTGCTCGCCGGCGGAAAGCTTGACCGCCCGCATCTTGCCCAAGGTCTCGACCATGAATTCCTGGCGACGCGAAGCGGCACGGGACGCGACACCGACATTCTTACGGATGACGGGCAGCACCAGATAGCCGCCAATGATGAACAGGAAAGTCGAAATAACCGGAACAAGGGCCAGGACGCCACCAAGCATGAAAATGATCGCAAAGTAAAAAAAGGCGAACGGCAGTTCCATGAAAACGGTCGCCAGCGGCCCGGTAAAGAACTCGCGAACCGATTCGAAATCCTTGATTCTCGCCACCTGTGCGCCAATGGTGGCCCGCTCGGTAAAGCCGGGAGGAAGCGACAGGATGTGCTGGAAGATGTTGTTTCCCATAATGTTGTCCAGCCGCGCACCGATAAAGGCCAGAATACGCGACCGGATCGTCCGCAGGACCGTATCGAACAGCAGCGCCATGCCGACACCGATCGAAAAGGCTAGCAGCATATGCATCGATGTGGTGGCGATCACCTTGTCGTAGATGGACATCACGAACAAAGGCGTTGCCAAGGCCATGACGTTCAGAAACAAGGTAACGAAGAAAGTCTGCCAGAAAAGCGGACGAAAGCGATCCAGGACGGTACGGAACCAGCCGCCACGGCTGGGCCCCGGATCGGCAACAGGCGAGAACAGATAGGCGGTTCCGGCAATACCGCAATCCTCAAGGGTGGTTACTCCCCCGACAGCACTGTCGAAAACCTCGATCTTGCCATCGGTGACGGAGCGCAGCACCAGAGCCGGTCCGGCATCGGGAAGAAACAGACACGGCAACAGCCGCCGGTCGATATCTGCAACCTGTATCCGCAATGGTCTGCTGGAATAGTTCAGGTTGGCCATGACGTTGCGCAACCCCGTCAGGTCCAGGTCGTTGGCGAAATGCGGCAGGGATTCCGCGACATGGCGGGGATTTCCCTTCCACTTCAAGGCCTTCAGCAGGGGCAGCAGACAGGCGGCCAGATCCGAGGCCGCCACGAACCCACCCAAGGCGCTTTGGGCCAGATGCTGCTCGTAGGCCTCGATGGCTTGGGCGCTGGCCCGGGGCTGCGCCTGTGCGGGAATGGAAGCCGACATACTGCTCATGCCGTCGCCCCTCCCTGCGGCAACAGGGCCGGCGCCGCGGCACCCTTGGCCGCCCTGGGGCTAAGACGGCCCCGGTCGAGATCGAAGACGCGATCGGCCAGTTTCACCAGGGATGGACGGTGGGTGACCAGAACCAGGGTCCGCTTGCCCTTGGCACGTTCCAGCCAGACCCGCAGGAAATTGTCGCCGGCGGAATCGACGGCGGTGTTGGCCTCGTCGAACAGGACGATCCTGGGATTGTTGACCAGCGCCCGGGCAATGGCGATCCGTTGCTTGATTCCACGCGGCAGTGAATCGTAGGCACCGTCCCCCACTGGCGAATCATAGCCCATCGCCATTGTGGCCACGACCTCATCCAGCCCCAGAAGACCGGCGGTCTCGACGGCGACATCGTCGAATTCCGGCCGGAACATGGTGATGTTCTGCAGAATTGTGCCCTGAAACAGCACCCCGGATTGCGGCAGATAGGCAATCTGATCGCGGACCGATTGCGGCTCGAAATTGCGGACATCCTCGCCGTCGATCAGCATCCGGCCGGATGTCGGACGCAAGGCACCTTGCATCAGCGTCAGCAAGGTGGTCTTGCCCGAGCCGTTGCCTCCGGCGATGGCGATGCATTCTCCAGCCTCGATCCGGATCGAGGCATCCTCGATAACCAACGGCAGTTTCTCGTCGAAGCGGAAGCTCACCGATTCCAGTTCCAGGCTGCCCTTGACGCCGGGCAAACGCGGCAGCCCCTCGGGAGCCTCCCGGGGGAGCTGGAAAACTCCGTCCAGCCGCTGGCGGGCCAGGATGAAGGACTGAAAACGGGTCCAGACGCCCAAAGCCTTTTGCAGCGGCGACATGGCACGCCCGGCCAGAAGCGAACAGGCCGCCAGACCGCCGGTCGTCATGTCTCCGTTGATGACCACCAGACTGCCGACGGCAGCGATGCTGATCATGGTCAATTGCGAGAAAAACGATGAAACGCTCAGGGCGTCCGACGATTTGAGGGCGACGTTGTAGTACCCCTCGGCACACCCTTCCTGCAACCGCTCATACCGGCGGACCATCTGGGCTTCCATCGCGAAAGCCTTGACCGAATGGATGCCGCCCAGAACTTCGATGATGAAATTGAATCGCCTGTCGTCGGCGGTCATCCGCTTTTGGATGGCACCGCGCAGACTGGTTCCGACCTTCATGGCGGAAAGGCCGAAGGCGATCAGCAGAACGATCGGCACCACGACCAGAATGCCGCCCATCAATCCGACCAGAGTGAGGTACAACAGGGCGAACGGCAGGTCCAGAATGGTCAGCATGGCCTGACCGGCATAGAATTCACGGACGGTGGCAAGCGAGCCCATCTGCTCGAGATGCACCCCGGAGCCTTCCTTTTCGAAACTGTCGATGCCGGTCATCACCAGACGGTCCAGGGCGGCACAGCCCGCCTTGTGCTCGAATTTAGCGCCGACCCACCCCGTGACATACGAACGGCCGAAACTGAGGATCGATTCCAGCAGCAGCGCCCCCAGGACCGCCGACAGCAGTAAAACCATCGTTCCCGTCGATTTATTGGGGAGGATGCGGTCATAGACCTGCAGCAACGACATGGGCATCGCCAGCCCGAGAACGTTGAGGAACAGCGACGCCAAACCCAGATCGAACAGATTCGATTTCAGGGAGGACAGTGCGCTCAGGCTGAAGGCCCGCGCTTTTTCGTCGTCCGTCTCTACGGCGGCGGTATTTACCTCACTCATGCCCATCGACC
>CAJANN010000288.1 GCA_903941095.1 uncultured Rhodospirillaceae bacterium
GTATTCCCCGGGGGTGAAGGCCGCCAGTTCGCGGGCGCCGATGCGGTTCAGGTGGCTGAAGGTGAAGCGGCCATAGACGCCGCCGCCGACCAGGGTGACCACCGGCACGCCCATCCACAGGGCGTCCTCGCTGGTGCGCCCGCCGGTGAACGGGGTGGTGTCCAGCATGACGTCGACCCGGTTCAGGGTTTCCAGGTGCTGCCGGTAGCCGGGGACGCGTCCCATCAGTTCCAGGCGGTCGCCGCCGATGCCGCGGCGGTCCAGCCGCCCGCGCACCCGGGCGGCCAGTTCCGGGTCGGACAGGCCGCCCCCCTTGATCAGCAGGCGCGAGCCCGGAACCGCCCGCAGCACCGCCGCCCACAGGTCCAGGCTGGCGTCGGACAGCTTGGCCGGATTGTTGAAGCTGGCGAAGGTGACGAAACCGTTGTCCAGACAGGGCGGCGGACCGATATCGGGAGCCAGGTCGTAGCGCGTGACCTGGAATCCCCCCGGCAGGCTGACGGGACGCTCGACGCACAGCGCCGGGATCGAACCGTCGAAATCCAGCCAGGGATCGATGATGGTGGCGTCGAAGGCCGACAGGCCGGTGGTCGGCGAATTGCACAGATAGCTGACCTGCACCGGGGCCGGCTTGCGGGCGCAGACCAGGATGCGGTTGTCGCTCCAGTGGCCCATCGGATGAACCAGGATGTCGATGCGGTCGGCGCGGATGGCATCGGCCACCTGCTGGTCGGTCATGGTGTGGACGAAGGTCCAGGAATCGGCGTCGGCCCGCATGCGGGCCGTTTCCTCGTCGGGGGACGGCACATGGGCGTAGACCGAGACATGGACGCGGTCGCGGTGATGATGGTGCAGGACCGGGGCGATGTTCTGGCGCAGCACGTGGTGGCACAGCGACGGCGACAGATAGCCCACCCGCAGCACGCGGGAGGCGTCGCCATCGACCAGGGCCGGCTTGGCCAGGGCTTTCAGCGGCGGTTCGCGCAGGGCGCCGAAGGCGCGGAACTCGGCCGTTACCTCGGCGGGGGCGACGCCGTCCATGAACGGCAGCGTCACCAGCAGCGCATGGTGCGGCAGGGCGACGTCGGGGGCCAGACGGACCGCCTGACGCAAGGCGGCCACGGCGCCGTCCATGTCGCCCAGGGTTTCCAGCACGTTGCCCAGGTTGGCCAGCATGGCGGCGCTGGCCGGGGCGCGGCGCAGCGTCTCGGCTGCCTCGCCGGGCCGGCCCAGCTTGTGCAGCACCTGTCCCAGGTTGATCAGGGCGTCGGCGAAGCCGGGAACCCGGTCCAGCGACCGGCGCAGCGCCGTCTCGGCTTCCGCCAGCCGGCCCAGCCGCATCAGGGCATGGCCCCGGTTGTTGTCGGGGCGGGGGTCGCCGGGCGACAGGCGGGCCGCCCGCTCGAACAGCGGGAATGCGGCTTCGGTATCCAGGCGGGCGGCCAGCAGGGTCGCCAGATTGTAGACGGCGTCGGCCAGGTCGGGGGCATTGTCCACCGCCCGGCGGAAGGCGGCCTCGGCGCCGTCCTGATCGCCCAGGGCGTGCAGGGCGTTGCCCAGGGTGTTCCATGCCTTGGGATGGCCGGGATCCAGCTCGACGGCGCGGCGGGCCAGCGGGACCGCCTCGGCCGGGCGTCCGCGCTGCAGGGCGATCACCGCCAGCAGGTGGCGGGCCTCGGCGTGGCCGGGGTCGGCGGCGGCGATGCGGCGATAGACCGGCTCGGCCCGGTCCAGCAATCCGGCCCGGTGGTCGGCCAGGGCGGCGGCCAGCATGTCGGGACCGGTCACGGCGCGGCCATCGGTTCGTACCAGTCCCGGGGAAAGCCGGCCTCGGCGCGGGCGGCATGGTTGAACGGGGCCTTCAGGCCGCCGGGGAAGCGTTCGCCCAGCAGGGACTGGTAATGGGCGCGGGGCGACAGGCCCCGGCGTTCGGCCAGATGGGTGAACCAGCGCACGCCGGCGGCGACGTGGCGGATTTCGTCGCGATAGATCACCTCCAGGGCCGGCGGGGTCAGGGTGTCGCCGTTGGCGGCCAGCCGGGCGATGGTGGCCGGGGTGGTGTCGAGGCCGCGGGCCTCCAGGGTCATCGGCACCACCACCAGCCGGGCCAGCAGGTCGTCGGCGGTCTTTTCCGCCGCCTGCCACAATCCGTCATGGGCCGGCAGGTCGCCATAGGCGGCCCCCAGGCTGCCCAGCAATTCCTGCAGCATCTCGAAATGGACGGCCTCGTCCAGGGCCACCTGGACCCAGTCGCCGTAAAAGCCGCGGGGCATGGATTCGCGCGGGAAGCGGGCGACGATGTCCCAGGCCAGGTCGATGGCGTTCAGCTCGATGTGGGCCAGGGCATGCAGCAGGCCGATGCGTCCCCGCTCGCCGCCATAGGCCCGGCGGGGCATCTCGCGGGGTGGCAGCAAGGCGGGGCGGGGCGGACGGGCCGGACGCGGCGGCGGCACCGGGGCGGCGGCCGGGCCCAGCCGGCCCTGCGCCCAGTCGGCGGCGAAGCGCCGGGTCAGACGGCACTTTTCGGCGGGGTCGGCGGCGGTCAGGACGGCGATGGCGGCCTCGGCCAGACAGTTCATCCGGCCAGCCTTTTCAGGATGTCGGCGGCATGGCCGGTGACCTTGACCTTGCGCCATTCGGCGGCCAGCTTTCCGGCCGGGTCGATCAGGAAGGTCGACCGCTCGATTCCCATGTAGGTGCGGCCGTACATGGATTTCTGCTTCCACACGCCGAACATCCCGCACAGGGCGCCGTCCTCGTCCGAGGCCAGCGGGAAGGGCAGCTCGTGCTTGGCGCGGAACTTGGCGTGGCTGGCCAGGGAATCCTTGGAAACCCCCAGGATCTCGGCGCCGGCCCGGCGGAAATCCTCGATGGCGTCGCGGAACTGCCGGGCTTCGCTGGTGCAGCCCGAGGTGTCGTCCTTGGGGTAGAAGTAAAGAACCAGATGCTTGCCGGCGTAATCGGCCAGCGAGCGCGGCCCCTCGTCGGTGACGGTGGCGAAGGCGGGGACGGGTTGGCCCGGGATAAGAGTCATGGCGGGGTCCTTTCAGGTTTCGTCGGGGCCGACGCGTTCGCGCTCGGCCCGGCCGGGGCGGCCGACCAGACGCTCGAACACCTCAAGGGCATCGCGGGCGCAATCGTCCATGCGGTCGACCAGGGTCTTGAAATCGATCAGGCCGGTGGTGCGCACCAGCACGTCCTTCAGGCCGCGCGGCGCCGTCCGTTCGTCGAAGGCCCCGGCCACGGTCTGGCGCAGCACCAGTTGCACCGCCGACCACAGCCGCCAGGCCTCGACCAGGGAGTCGCAGTCGGAGCCGTCCAGAAGCCCGGCTTCGGCGCTCCGTTCCAGGGCGTCGCGGGTGTTGGTGGCCAGGATTTCCGGATGTTCGGGGCCGTGGCGCAACTGCAGGTATTGGGCGGTGAATTCGATGTCCACCAGCCCACCGCGCAGATGCTTGACCTCCCAATGGCTTTCGGCCTTGTGTTCGCGGGCCATGCGTTCGCGCATTTCGGCGACGTCCATGACCAGGCGGCCGGGCTCGCGCCGGTTGGCCAGGGTTTCGGCGATGATCGCCTGCACCTTGCCGGCGACCGCCCCGCTGCCGGTGACGACGCGGGCACGGGTCAGGGCCATGTGTTCCCAGGTCCAGGCGGATTCCGCCTGATAGCGCCGGAAGGATTCGATGCTCGACGCGATGGGGCCGGCATTGCCCGACGGGCGCAGGCGCATGTCGACCTCGTACAAGGTGCCCTCGGCGGTCTTGGCGGTCAGGGCGTTGACGATGCGCTGGGTCAGGCGGGCGTACCACGTCGTCACCGCCAGCGGACGCGGGCCATCGGATTCCGCGCCCGGATCGGGGCAGTCGTAGACCAGGATCAGATCCATGTCCGAGGTGGCGGTCATCTCGTGTCCGCCCATCTTGCCCAGCGCCACGATGCACCACGAGCCCCCGTCGATGCGGCCGTGATTGCGGATGAATTCCTCTTCCACCCGTGGGCACAGGCGGTCCAGAACCGCGTCGGCGATGTCGGAAAAGGCCCTGGCGGCACGGTCGGTGTCCAGCATGGTGCGCAGGGTCTGCACCCCGACCTGGAACTTGCGGTCGTTGGCCCAGCGGCGGGAAACGTCCAGCACTTCCTGGATGTCGCCGGCCTCGGCCAGGGCCTTTTCCAGATCGGCGGCCATGCCGGACATGGGCGGCGGCGGCTCCGAGAAGGCCGGCGTCAGCACCGAATCCAGCAAGGTGGTGTGGCGGGCCAGATGTTCGGCCAGTTTCGGGGCGTTGCCCATCAGCTCGGCGACCAGATCCAGCAGCGACGGGTTGGAATAGAACAGCGAGAACACCGGGACGCCGGCCGGCAGCCGCGACAGGAATTCGTCGAAGCGCATGAAGGCGTCGTCGGGACTGGAGGTCGCCGCCAGGGCCGTCAGCAGGGTCGGGGTCAGCTCGGTCAGCAATTCGCGGGCACGGGTCGACCGGGTGGCGCGGATGCGGCCGTGGTGCCAGCCGCGGATGGTCGAACAGACCGCGTCGGCGTTGGCGAAGCCCATCTGGGTGATGGTGCTCATGGTCTCGGGGTCGTTCTCGCCGCCGGTGAAGACCAGATTGCCCTGGCCGCCCAGGGCGGGCGCGTCCTCGAACAGGCCGGCATAGTGGGTTTCCACCGTCTGCAGCCGGGCCGTCAGGGCGGCGGCGAAGGAAGCCGCGTCGGGAAAGCCGGCGAAGGCGGCGATCTCGGCCAGCCGCGACGGCTGATCCGGCAGGGTCTGGGTCTGCTTGTCGTCGACCATCTGCAGCCGGTGTTCCAATTGCCGCAGGAAGCGGTAGGCCTCTTCCAGCTGTTCGGCCGCCGACTGGTCGATATGGCCGGAATCGGCCAGGGCGTGCAGTGCCGCCAGCGTGGCGGACGATCGCATTTCGGGCTGGCGGCCGCCCCAGATCAGTTGCTGGGTCTGGGCGAAGAACTCGATCTCGCGGATGCCGCCGCGGCCCAGCTTGATGTTGTGGCCGGCAACGGCGATGTCGCGGCCGCCCTTGTAGGCGTTGATCTGGCGCTTGATCGAGTGGATGTCCTGGATGGCGGCGAAGTCCAGCGACTTGCGCCAGATGAACGGGCGCAGGAAGCGGATGAAGGCGGCCCCGGCCAGATCGTCGCCGGCGATGGGGCGGGCCTTGATCATGGCGGCCCGTTCCCAGTTCTGGCCGAACCCCTCGTAATAGGTTTCGGCAGCGGCCAGGGACACCGCCACCGGGGTGGCGCCGGGATCGGGGCGCAGGCGCAGGTCGGTGCGGAACACGTAGCCGGCGGCGGTGCGCTCGTCCAGGATCTTGACCAGATCCTTGGTGATGGCGATCACGCATTCCGGGATCGAGCGGCGACCGTGATAATCGATGCGTTCGTGGTCGTAGAAGACGATGATGTCGATGTCGGACGAGTAGTTCAGCTCGCGGGCGCCGAACTTTCCCATGCCCAGCACGATGATGCCGCAATCCTTTTCCGGATCGTCGGGATGGGCCAGCACGATATCGCCGCGCCGCGCCTCGCGCAGCAGCAGGAAGCGCAGGGCGTGGCGGGCGGCGGCCTCGGCGAAGTCGGACAGCGCCCCGGTGACCTTTTCCAGCGGCCAGGTGCCGGCGATGTCGGCCAGCCCCACCAGCAGGGCGGTGCGCCGCTTGGCGATGCGCAAGGCGTGCATCAGCCGCGCCATGTCGGTTTCGCCCTCCAGCTCCGCCGCCAGTCCAGCGGCCAGGTCCGCCAGGGCGTGGTCCGGGCCTTGCTCCAGCAGGCGGCACAGGAAGGCCGGTTCGAACACCGCGCACTGGGTCAGGAACGGCGAATGGGCGAAAATCGCCCGCAACAGCTTTTCCGCCATCGAATCGCCGGAAAGCTGGCGCATCCGTTGGGCCAGGGTGGCGTCTTCGGTCTCGGCCGCGACCTCGGCCCAGCGTTCGAAGCCAAGGGCCATGCGGGAAGGATCGCCGGAAACCGGCAAAACCCGTTCATCGATTGGAAACTTCACCTTGTGTAGTCCTTACGGGTGTGATTGCTTCCCAACTTGCTGAAGGCAGGCGCGGGGGTCAAGTCGGCGATGGAGGCGAAGGTCTAGTGGTTCACGGTGCCGTCAGAAGCCTGTTCCAACTTCTTGGAGTCACCGTCGTCGGCTTTCTGATCGCGGTTCCTGTCGTCATGTGGCGGCTGTCCGAGGGGCCGATCTCCCTTGCGTTTATGACCCCCTACATCGAAGAGGCCCTGGGCGCCCGGGATGGCGGACTGTCGATCCGCCTCGACAATACCGTACTGGCTCTGTCCGGCAAAGACCGCAGCCTGGAAATCCGCGCCCTGGGGGTACAGGCCTTCGTTCCCGGTTCGCCGAACCCCATCACCTCGGTTCCGGAAATGGCGCTGACCCTGAACGGCCGCGCCCTGTTCTCCGGGGTCATCGCCCCCAGTTCGATCACGTTGTCGCGCCCCCGGCTCCATCTGGTCCGCGGAACCGACGGCGGTCTGCAATGGGGCATCGGCTTCGGCGAGGAAGACGGCCAGGGCGCCCCCGCCGGCGCGTCGGACGACATTGTCCGCCGCCTGCTCGGCGCGCTGGTGGGCGATCCCGATCCCGACCGCCCCGGTCGCCATCTGCAACGCGCCGCCATCATCGACGCCGACCTGCAGGTCGAGGACCGGCTGCTGGGCACCACCTGGCACGCCCCCGACGTCGACCTGACCCTGAAACGGGTGCCGCAGGGCCTGGCGGTCACCGCCGACATGGCGCTGGACCTGGGGGGGGAACAGGGATCGGTCGAGGGCAGCATCACCTATGCCAAGGCCGACGACAGCATCGACGGCGAACTGTTCGTGGCCGGGATCCGTCCGGCGGCGCTGGCCCGTCTGGGCGGGCCGCTGACCCAGCTCAGGCTGCTGGACCTGCCGCTGGCCGGCACGGTCCGGGCCAGGGGCAGGGTCGACGGCCGCATCGATACGCTGTCGCTGGAAATGGCCGGCGGGTCGGGAACCCTGGATCTGCCGGCTCCGGTGTCGATGCGGCGGACGGTGGACAGCGTCTCGCTGAAGGCGCGGGCCGTCGACGGGATGAAGCGGGCCGAACTGGAGGAGCTGGCCATCGATTTCGGCGGACCGCGGCTGCTGCTGACCGGACAGGCCGACGGCCTGGGCGGCGACAGCCTGGTCAGGCTGGACGCCGTCCTCAGCAATGTGCCGTTCGACGAGCTGCCGCGCCTGTGGCCGGCGGTGGTCGCCCCCAATGCCCGGGAATGGGTGCTGAAGAACATGTCGCGGGGCATCGCCCGCGAGGCGCGGGCCACCCTGGCGGGGCGGTCGCCCCTGGGCACGTTCGAGGATCTGCTGCTGGACCATGTCGGCGGGGAAATCCGGGGCGACGGCGTCACCGTCGATTACCTGCATCCCATGCCGGTGGTCCGCAACGCGGCCGCCGTCGCCACCTTCGACGCCAAGGAATTCCGCATCGCCATCAAGGCCGGCGACGTGTTCGGCCTGAAGGCCCGCGACGGCACCATCGTCCTGTCCGGGCTGGACGCCGCAGACCAGTTCGCCGACATCGACCTGACCATCGCCGGGCCGGCCCCCGATGCGCTGAAGCTGATCGACAGCCCGCCGCTGCGCTATTCCCAGGCCCTGGGCATCGATCCGGCGACGGTGGGCGGCGACGCCGTGGCGCGCGTCCGTCTGAAGTTTCCGCTGCTGAAGAATCTTCGCCTGGACGATGTCGGCGTCAATGTCCAGGCCTCGGTCAAGGGGGTGTCGCTGCCCAAGGTGGTGATGGGGCTGGACCTGACCGGCGGCGACCTTGACCTGATCGTCGACGCCAAGGGGCTGGACGCCACCGGCCCCATCGTTCTGGGCACCATTCCCGGCCAGTTGAAGTGGCGCGAGAATTTTTCCAGGAACGCCCCGTTCCGGTCGCGCTACGAGGTCAGGGCGCCGGCCATCGACGAGGCCCAGCGCCGTTTGCTGGGGTTGGAGACGGTGCCGTTCGTCTCGCCGTTCCTGAGCGGGCCGGTGGCGGCCCAGGTGCTGGCGACCCTGTATGGCGGCGGCCGGGGCGACATCGAGGCCAAGGTCGATCTGGCCACCGCCGCGATGCAGTTGCCCGGCCTGGGCTGGCGCAAGGAGGTCCGAACCACCGGCGGGGCCGAGGTGGCGGTGCGGCTGGAAAACAACAAGATCGCCGCCATTCCGCGCTTTTCGGTGACGGCCGGCGACCTGCAGACCCGCGGAACCGTTGCCTTCACCGCCGAGGGCAAGGTCCGCCGGGTGGATTTCCACAAGCTGGCCTATGGCGGGCGCACCGACATCGAGGGTGCCATCACCTTCCGCCCCGGCGGGGCCGGCCTGGACGTGGTCGCCAAGGGTGAGCAGTTCAACGCCGAGCCGGTGGTTTCGAAGGAAGAGGAACGGGCCGGCGACGCCGCCGCCCGTGCCCGCGACGGCGATCGCGGCCGCAAGTCCGATCTGCCGCCCATGACCGTGTCCGGCTCGGTCCGGACCATGTGGCTGTCCAAGGCCGGCAAGCTGACCGACGCCACCGGGACGCTGCAGCGGGACGCCGACGACTGGCACCACGTCACCGTCAGGGGGACGCTGGGGACCGACAAGACGTTTCTGGCCGAAATCCGTCCGGGCGGCCCGAAGCGACGGACGGTCAGGGTCACCTCGGACGATGCCGGCGAGACCTTGCGGGCCTTCGACAGCTATGAACACCTGATGGGCGGCACGCTGGAAATCGACGGGGCCTACGACGACAGTCTGGACGATCAGCCGCTGAACGGCACCGTCCGCATCGCCGACTACAACATCGTCAATGCTCCGGCCCTGGCGCGGCTGCTGACCGTGGCCGCGCTGTCGGGGATCGTCGACGTGCTGCGTGGCGAAGGGGTCGGCTTTTCCACCCTGGACGCCCCCTTCACCCTGACCGACGGGCTGCTGCGGGTCAAGGACGCCAGGGCCTATGGCGCCGCCCTGGGCATCACCGCCACCGGAGAAATCGACGTCGACGCCAGCCGCATCGCCCTGGAAGGAACGGTGGTGCCGGCCTATGCCCTGAATTCGGCGCTGGGAAAGATTCCCGTCCTGGGCTGGCTGGTGACCGGCGGCGAGAAGGGCGGCGGGCTGGTGGCCTTCAATTATCGCATGAAGGGACCGACCCAGGACCCCGATGTCTGGGTCAATCCGCTGTCGGCGCTGACCCCGGGCTTTTTGCGCAATCTGTTCAACATCTTCGACGACGGCTCCGAGACCGAGGCCCGCAAGCGCCCGGGCGAGCCCCACAAGCCGCCGCCGGGGCCGGCTGAATTGCGGCAATAAGGCACGGCAACGGGGCCAGATTTCGAATTGGTTGAATTCATCGTCTTGGCCGGGCTTGTCCCGGCCATCCACGCCCATCCGTCCGGCAAAATGCTGGTGGAACGGCGTGGGTACGCGGGACAAGCCCGCGCATGACGGCGATCGAGGGGTGTCGCAGCATTCAAAATACCTCAAGCCGGGTCGCCA
>CAJANN010000289.1 GCA_903941095.1 uncultured Rhodospirillaceae bacterium
ACATCGGCTATCCGGTGATGATCAAGGCCTCGGCCGGCGGCGGCGGCAAGGGCATGCGTCTGGCGTGGAACGACGCCGAGGCCCGCGAGGGCTTCATCTCGGCCACCAACGAGGCCAAGTCCTCGTTCGCCGACGACCGCGTCTTCGTCGAGAAGTTCATCGAGCAGCCGCGCCACATCGAAATCCAGGTGCTGGCCGACGGACATGGCACCGTGCTGTATCTGGGCGAGCGCGAATGCTCGATCCAGCGCCGCCACCAGAAGGTCATCGAAGAGGCCCCCAGCCCGTTCCTGACCCCCGAGACCCGCAAGGCGATGGGTGAGCAGGCCTGCGCCCTGGCCCGCACCGTGCAGTACAAGTCGGCCGGCACCGTCGAGTTCATCGTCGGCGGCGCCACCGGCGAGTTCTATTTCCTGGAAATGAACACCCGCCTGCAGGTCGAGCATCCGGTGACGGAAATGATCACCGGCATCGATCTGGTCGAGCAGATGATCAGGGTCGCCGCCGGCGAGAAGCTGGCCTTCGGCCAGGACGACATCAAGCTGACCGGCTGGGCGATGGAAAGCCGCGTCTATGCCGAGGACCCGTTCCGCAACTTCCTGCCTTCGACCGGGCGTCTGACCCGCTACGTGCCGCCGGCCGAGACCGCCCATGTGCGCGTCGATACCGGCGTCTACGAAGGCGGCGAGATCAGCATGTTCTACGATCCGATGATCGCCAAGCTGATCAGCTACGGCCCGACCCGCGACGCCGCCATCGCCCACATGCGCGATGCCCTGGATCAGTATTTCATCCGCGGCCTGTCGCACAACATCCCGTTCCTGGCCTCGCTGATGAGCAAGGAACGCTTCGTCAAGGGGGCGCTGACCACCAACTTCATCGCCGAGGAATACGCCAACGGCTTCCATGCCGACGATCTGCCCGCCGACGATCCGACGGTGCTGATCGCCGTCGCCGCGGCGGTCAATCTGTGCGCCGCCTCGCGCGAGCGCAAGATCTCGGGCCAGTTCCCCGGCCACGAGATGAAAGTCCCGACGGCCTGGACGGTGGTGTTCAACGGCCAGTACCATGACGTCGATGCCCGCACCGCCGAAGGCGGCTATGCCGTGGTCATCGGTTCGGAAGCCATCGACGTCAAGACCGACTGGCACCTGGGCAGCCCGCTGTTCCGCGGCACCGTCGACGGCCGGCCGGTCTGCGTTCAGGTCGACCGCGACGGCGTGGCCTATGTGCTGGCCCATGCCGGCAGCCGCGCCAAGGTGCTGGTGCTGACCCGCCATGCCGCCGCCATGAACCGGCTGATGCCGTTCAAGGCCCCGCCGGACATGTCGAAGTACCTGCTGTCGCCGATGCCCGGCCTGCTGCGCTCGGTCGAGGTCAAGGAAGGGCAGGAGGTCAAGGCCGGCGAACCGCTGGCGGTGGTCGAGGCGATGAAGATGGAAAACATCCTCAAGGCCGAACGCGACGCCACCGTCGCCAAGGTGCACGCCAAGGCCGGCGAATCGCTGGCGGTCGATCAGAAGATCATCGAATTCGCCTGATCCGTCCATCATCGCATGACAGCCCCCGGAGCACCCGCCTCCGGGGGCTTTTTTTGTCCGGATCGTCCCGGCCATCCACCGCAGACCCCTTGGGCGATCGCCCTGTGGGGGCGTCCAAGCCGTCTGGAAATGCGGACAGGACCGGATTATCCTGTGCCCATCGCGGGCGCGGCCAACCCGCGGGAGGCCCCGTCCGGCGAGGGCTTCAAGATCCGAACCAATCATTCGGGTTTGGTATGGTCGGCCGGTCGGCCCGGCCCGGTGAAAAGGCAGGAGGCGGGATGTGCTGATGGCTGGGTTTCGTTCGACCGGGCAGGCCGCTGAACCGGCGATCCCAGGGCAGGGTCCGGCTGCGTCATGATCCACCGGGAGGGGAAAGACGGTCGGACGTTCGAGATCCTGCTGGTCGAGGGTGGGAGCGGCGATGCCGACCGGATCCGTGCGGCCATCGACAGCGGTTCCCATCCCTCCCATGTCACCTCGGCGCGGGACGGGAGCGCGGCGCTGGGGCTTCTGCGCGATCTGTCCCGGCGCCTGCCGGATCTGGTGCTGCTGGATATCGACCCGCCCCAGGCTGACGGGTATCGCCGGCTGCTGCAGGCCATGAAGGCCGATGTCCGGCTGGCCGGCGTCCCGGTCGTGGTGCTGAGCGCCGCCGGGGCGGATGCGGATGTGGCGGCCTGCTACGGCTTGCGGGCCGGCGGTTACGTGATCAAGCCGGACGGGGCCGATGCCCTGGCCCGGGCACTCCATCGCGTCGAGGATTATTGGTTTTCGACGGTGCTCCGGCCCGGCCGGGTATAGGCCGGCATTCAACATCTGAAGTCCGTTGAATGCCGCACATGCACAATAGAATCGCTCTTGATTTATATGCGCGAATGTTGAAGTATTTCGGCATTGAGGCGGTGGCTGGTTATTACTGCACTGCAGCATGGTGATTGTATCTAGTCTTGCCGAGGGGAGGATTCATGCGCTCTTCCACCATCCGGACCGCTCTGGCAGCGGTGCTGGCGACGGGCGTGGCCGCGGCGGCCGCCGACGCCGCGCCGCGCAAGGTCATGCCGGACCGTGAGTATTACGGGGTTTCGCGCATGGCTCCCTTGACCGACAAGGCGGGCGATCCCGTCAATGGCAAGGTGGTCGTGCGGACCAAGGGGCTGTGCCTGTCGTGTCATACCGCTCCGATTCCCGAGGAGCCGGACCACGGCGATGTCGCCCCCGACCTGGCCGGGGTCGGATCGCGGTTGCAGCCGCCGGAACTGCGGATGCGTATCGCCGATCCCAAGGTCGTGTTTCCCGACACCATCATGCCGTCCTTCCTGAAGAAGCAGGGGTTGAACCGTGTCGCCGCGGCATGGGAAGGCCAGACCATCCTGACCCCGCAGGAAATCGAGGACGTGGTCGCCTATCTGTCGACCCTGAAATAATCCGAAGACCCCAAGAATAATCCGAGGATAAGGAGAGGGAGTTCCATGCGTACCACCACCAGCGGCGTTTCGCGCCGTACCGTGCTGGCCGGCCTGGGGGCCGGTGCCGCCGCGATGGCCGTCGCCCCCCGTGTCGCCCTGGCCGACAAGGCCGCCACCGATGAAGCCATCGCCAAGATTCTGGGCGGTGTGAAGGCGCAGGACGGCAAGGTCAAGATCCAGCTGCCGCAGATCGCCGAGAACGGCAACACCGTGCCGTTCACCGTCAGCGTCGACAGCCCGATGACCGAGGCCAGCTACGTCAAGGCGATCCATGTGGTGGCCGAGGGCAACCCCTCGCCGCAGGTCGCCAGCTTCACCTTCACCCCCACCGGCAAGGCCACGGTGTCGATGCGCATGCGCCTGGGCAAGACCCAGGATGTCCGCGCGGTGGCGCTGATGAGCGACGGAACCGCCTGGGAAGCCCGGCAGGAAGTGAAGGTCACCATCGGTGGCTGCGGCGGCTGATAAAGCAGGAAGGAGCATCAGACTATGCCTACCCCCCGCGTGAAGATCCCCGCCTCGGCCGCCAAGGGCGAAGTGTTCGAGGTCAAGACCACCATCGACCACGACATGGAATCCGGCCAGCGCAAGGACAAGGACGGCAAGCCGATTCCACGCAAGATCATCAACAGGTTCGTCTGCACCTACAACGGCAAGGAAGTATTCTCGGCCGACTGGGCCGCGGCGATTTCCGCCAATCCTTACCTGTCCTTCTTCCTGACCGCCACCGAAAGCGGCACCATCGAGATGAAGTGGCACGAGGATGGCGGCCAGGTGTTTGCCGCCAGCCAGGCCATCACCGTCAACTGAATCCCGCCCGATCAAGGGAGTGACCTTGCGATGAGGAAACGCGTTGTCGCCGCACTCGCCGTCCTGACGGCCGCTGCGCTGGGAGGCAAGGCCCTGGCCGATCCGCCCTTCGACCCCAAGGACCCGAAGATGGCGCCCTATATCGCGGGCGACAAACGTTCCGGCTATACCTTCGCCGAGCCGGAAACCCGGGCCATGCAGGATGACGACTTCACCAATCCCGGCTTCCTGTGGGTCGAGGAAGGCAAGAAGCTGTGGGGCAAGGCGGACGGTGCGGCCGGCAAGTCGTGCAAGGATTGCCACGGCGACGCCGAGAAGACGATGAAGGGGGTGGGCGCCGTCTATCCCCGCTTCGACCCGCATGTGAACGGCGTGCTGCTGCTGGAACAGAAGATCAACCAGTGCCGCACCGAACGCATGCAGGCGGCGGAATGGAAGTGGGATTCCAAGCCGCTGAACGCCATGACCACCTTCGTCAAGCACCAGTCGCACGGCATGCCGGTGGCGGTGCAGACCGACGGTCCGGTGGCGCCTTATTTCGACATGGGGCGGCGCCTTTACAACGAACGGCGCGGCCTGAACGACGTCGCCTGCAAGCATTGCCACGAGGATTACTGGGGCCAGCATCTGCGCACCGAGCTGCTGAGCCAGGGCATGCCCAACGGCTTCCCGCAATACCGGCTGAAGTGGCAGACCTTGGGGACGGCGCAAAAGCGCATCCGCGGCTGCAACGAGGAAATCCGGGCCGAGCCCTATCCCTGGGGGTCGATCGAGAACGTGGCGCTCGAGCTTTACGCCACCTGGCGGGCCAATGGCCTGAAGGTGGAAAGCCCGGCGGTTCGCAAGTAATCAGGGGTGCGGGCGGCCAGCCCCGCCGC
>CAJANN010000290.1 GCA_903941095.1 uncultured Rhodospirillaceae bacterium
CGGCCCTGGCCGCGGCCCGGATCGCCCGTTGCTGCGGCACCCCCATTACCGTGCTGTCGGTCGAGGTGCCCCAGCATTCGGCCGAACGTCAGGCCGAGGCCCGGCAGGTCGTCGACCGCGTGATGGCCTTCTACCAGGCCGAGGGCGTCGAGGCCGAAGGGCTGGTCGGGCGGGGTCTGCCCCATGAGGTCATCGCCCAGACCATGCGCGAGCGGGGCTGCGATCTGGTGGTGATGGGCAGCCACGGCCGCACCGGACTGGGGCGGCTGCTGCTGGGCAGCAATTCGGAACGGGTCATCGGTCAGGCCGAGTGCCCGGTTCTGGTGGTCCGCGGGGCCTAGGGGCTCCGTTCGCCCCCCGTTACCCAACAAGGTCCGGGGGGGGGCCTACTCGTCGTCGAAGCGTCCGGGGCACAGGGCGGTGCCGATGGGGTCGTCCTCGTCCGGTTCGCTGGAGGCCTTGGCCTTCAGCACCCGGCGCATGATCTTGCCGGTGTTGGTCTTGGGCAGTGATTCGACGAACAGGATTTCGCGCGGGGCCAGGGCCGATCCCAGTTCCTGGCGGGCGAAGGACAGCAGTTCCAGCCGCAGCGATTCACCGGCCTCGAAGCCGGGATTGACCGACACGAAAGCCACGGGAACCTCGCGCAGCAGCAGGTCGGGCTTGCCGACCACGCCGGTCTCGGCGACGGCGGGATGGTTCATCAGGGCGCATTCCACCTCGAACGGGCCGATGGTGTGGGCGGCCGACTTGATCATGTCGTCCGAGCGGCCGACGAACCAGATGCAGCCGGCGGCGTCGCGGCGCACCTGATCGCCGGTCAGGTACCAGCCATCGGCGAAGGACGCCTCGGTGCGGGCGGGATCGCCCAGATAGCCCAGGAACAGCGACGGCAGGTTGGCTTTCAGGGCCAGTTCGCCGATGGCTTCGGGCTGTTCGGCCACCGACAGGCGGCCGTGCTCGAAGGTGATCAGCGCGGTTTCGATTCCGGGCAGCGGCTTGCCCATGCTGCCCGGATGGGTGCAGCCGGCGCGGTTGGCGATGGCGATGGCCCCGGTTTCGGTCTGCCACCACGTGTCGAGGAACGGCACGCCCAGCGCCTTCTCGCCCCAGGCGACGGCCTCGCGGTTCAGCGGTTCGCCGACGCTGGCGGCCACCCGCAGGGAATTCTGCCGGTAGGACCGCGCCAGGGCCGCCCCGAAACGCATCATCAGGCGGATGTTGGTCGGCGTGGTGTACCACACCGTGACCTTCTCGTCCTTCAGGATGCCGTACCAGCGCCTGGTGTCGAACTCGGCCTCGTCGACCACCGACAGGCAGCCGTTGACCAGCGGGGCGATGATTCCATAGGCGGACCCGGTGACCCAGCCGGGATCGGCGGTGCACCAATAGACGTCGTCGGCGGTCAGGTCGAAGACCTGACGGGCGCTGACCAGCAGGGACAGCACGCAGCGGTGCGAGTGGATCGCCCCCTTGGGAGTCCCGGCGGTGCCGCTGGTGAAATGCAGCAGGGCCGGGTCGGATTCCGCGGTGGCGATGGCCGGCTGCGGCGTCTGCGCCGCCATCAGGGCGGCGAAATCCAGGCAGCCGGACGGGCTTTCGCCGGATTCGGCGACGGTGACGACGTGGGTCAGCTCGGGCAGGGCGGCGCGGATGGCGGCGACCTTGCGCTGGTACAGGCCGGAACTGGTGATCAGCACACGGGCGCGGGCCAGCTCCAGGCGCGATTTCAGCGGGCCGGGGCCGAAGGCGGAAAACAGCGGACAGAACACGCCGCCGGCTTTCCAGGTGCCCAGGGCGGCCAGGAAGAACTCGGCGCTGCGGTCCAGCAGAACGGCGACGACGTCGCCCTTGTTCAGCCCAAGCCGCTGCAGGAAGGCGGCGACGCGGCCGGAACCGTCGGCAAGGTCGAGATAGCTGAGCTGGCGCCGTTCATAGCGCCGGCCCAGGCACAGCAGGGCGGGCCGGTGGCCGTTGCCGTCGGCGACATGGCGGTCGGCCGCCTCGTGCGCGATGTTCAGGCCGCCACCCGGCAGGCCCGCCAGCATCCGGCGGGCCACATCCCAGTCGAAGGTCTCGCATCCGGCAGAGGGATGCCCCCCACTATTCGCCTGCCCCATTCATCCTCCCGTACCGGCCCTGCAGAACCGATGACGTCCGTCTTCTGTTGGGCGGCATTGTGCGTCCAGCCGCCGCCAAGCGCAACGGGCGGAATTGCAGATCAGAAATGCATGCCGGATCATCGCCCGGCGGCCCGGCCTTGCAGCGTGACGTCCGGGGGCTGGGACAGCGGACCGGCTTTCCCGTCCGCTCCGGCACCCTGGCGGGCGGCTTCGGCGGCGAAGGCGGCCGACGCCACCGCCCCGCCCAGGATTGTGCCGGCCTGCAGGGTGAAGGTCGCCACATGGATGGCGGCCAGCCGGGGGGCGCCGTTGCGCCAGACCAGGACCGGAGCCCCGGAATCGCCGTGAACCGCATCGCAATCATGGGTGAGAATCCCCCCGGCCAGAGTGCCGGTGACGGCGCAGCCCAGATGGGCGGCCGGGATGTGGGCCTTGTCCTGGCCATAGCCGACCGTGACCACCCGGTCGCCGGGGCGGGCCGGTTCGCCCGGCGCCACCCAGCCGACCTGTTCGCCCAGCGGCTGGTCCAGGACCAGCAAGGCCCAGTCGTGGGCGGCCAGGGCCGGGGTATAGGGGATGCCGAAATGCCAGCCGGGGGCGATCACCGTCCGGTCGACCCGGGCGGCGGCCAGAAAACCGCCGCGATCGTAACCGGCGACGAAATGCAGGGACCGGGCCGGCATCGGCTGGCGGGTTTTTCTGTTCCACAGGCAATGGGCGGCGGTGATCGCCAGCCGGGGACCGATCAGCATGCCGCTGCAATGGCCGCCCTGGCCGTTGTTCAGGCGCCCGACCGTGCTCCACGGATATTGCGCGGCCACCACTTCGATGCGGTCGTCGGCCCCCTTGACCCCCTTCAGCTCGGCGGCCGGTGCCGGGGCGGCCAGGACCAGCAGCAGGGCGGCCGCCAGCCGCCTCATGCCAGCCGGGCCCGGATGGCGGCGGCGATGTCGGCGGCGGCGTTCAGCGGCGGATGCGACCAGGGTTCCAGCCGGGTGCCCGCCTCCAGCGGGCGGGCCAGACCCAGCCGGTACAGTTCGGCGTGCAGGCGGGCATGCTTGGGCACCACCCAGCCGTCCGGCGCGTACAGATAGACCGGCGCCGGGCTGGCGCAGGCCTCGCAGGCCATCGACACCGAATCGCCGGTGACCACCAGGGCGTCGGCCAATGCCAGGAAGCCGAAATAGGGATTGTCGCCATCCATTCCCCAATGATGGACGAAACGGGGTTCCGGGATGGCCGACAGCAGGGCTTCGGCGGCGGCGGCCCCGGTGCGGCGGCTGGTGGTGACCAGCAGCGAACCGCCTTGGGCCAGTCCGGCGGCGCACCTGCCCAGGTCGGCGGCCATGCCGGCGGAAAAGTCGCGCCGCCGGGTGGCGCCGCCGACGATGACGGCGACCCACGGGCGCGGCAGGCCGGCGAAGCGCGGCCGCCACAGTTCGGCGGCCTCGGCCAGCCGGGCCGCGCCGACCCGGTGCGGCGCCCCGGTAATGGGCAGGATGCCGGTGCCGGAAAGGCCCTTGCCGTCATGCCCGGGAACGGCGATCAGGTCGAAATCGGCACGGCCGCCGGGACCGGGGTCCATGATCTGCACCAGGATCGCCCCCGACCGCCGCTTGATCCAGCGGGCCACCGGCGCGGTCCGCCGGCCGGCGGCGATGACCACCCGCGGCCAGGGCGGGGTCAGGCCGGCCCGGCTGTCGGGGGTGATGCCGGTCAGGGTGGCGCCTCGCAGCAGATTGGGCAGCCGGCCCAGGCGGCCGTAGCGGATCTGCTTGACCGTGAAGGGCAGGGCCAGCGCCTCGGCGACGCCCAGGCACTGGCCGACATTGCCGGCACGGTCGTCGGCCAGGACCCAGACGTCGTCCACCCTATTTGCCCTGGAAGACCGGCTTGCGCTTGTCGCGGAACGCGGCCAGACCCTCGCGGTAGTCGGCGGTGTCGAGGAAGGCGTAGCATTCGTCCAGTTCGGCCTGGCTGATCGGGGTGGGATCGTCCAGGCGGCTGAGGATGGCCTTGTGCCAGCGGTTGACCAGCGGGGCACCGCCGGCGATGCGCCGGGCAGTGGCGGCGGCCTCGGCCTCGGCGGCCTCGTCGTCGACGACGCGGGTCAGCAGGCCCTTGGCCATCGCCTCGTCTGCGTCGAAGACGCGGGCTTCCAGCAGGATTTCGGCGGCCACCGCAGGGCCGGCGACGCGGCGGATGGCGGCCACCTCGGGATAGGCCATCACCACCGATATCTTGTTGATCGGCGCCCCGAAGCGGCCCGAGCGGGCGGAAATGCGGATGTCGCAGCAGCAGGCCAGTTCCAGTCCGCCGCCGACGCAGGGGCCGAAGATCAGCGCCACCACCGGCTTGGGGCAGGATTTCACCGCGGTCAGGGCGCGGCGCAGCACCAGATCGTAATCCTTGGCCTGGGCCGGGGTGGCGCGCAGCGAATCGAACTCGTCGATGTCGGCGCCGGGGGCGAAGGCCCTGGTGCCGGCGCCGCGCAGGATGATGGCGCCGATGGCCGGATCGCCGCCCAGGGTTTCGAAGGTTTCGGCCAGCCCCTGCCACAGCGGCAGGTTCAGGGCATTCATGCGGTCCGGGCGATTGAGCGCGACGGTGGCGACGGCGCCGTCGCGGCTCACCTGGATAAGATCGGACATCGGGTCATCCCTTGTAATGTCGGCTTGCAGGAAGCCGCGATTGTGCCTATAGAGCGCGGAGCCGACAACCCAGGCAGAAGGTGCCTTTCCATGCAGACCGCGTCCCGCACTCCCGAACAGAAGCAGGCGGCCATTACCACCGCACGGATTCTGTTGGAAATCAAGGCCGTCAACTTCCGTCCGGAAGAGCCTTACATCCTGACTTCGGGCTGGGCCAGCCCGGTTTACGTGGATTGCCGCAAGGTGATTTCCTTTCCGCGGGCGCGGACGACCATCTGCAGTCTGATGGAGGCGGCCATCCTGCGCGACGCCGGCTATGAATCCACCGACGCCATCGCCGGCGGCGAGACGGCCGGCATTCCCTATGCCGCGTGGATTTCGCAGCAGATGGGCCTGCCCATGCTGTATGTCCGCAAGAAGCCCAAGGGCTTCGGCCGCAACGCCCAGATCGAAGGCGACTTCGCCAACGGCGCACGCATCGTCCTGGTCGAGGATCTGGCGTCGGACGGGGCGTCCAAGGTGAATTTCTGCAACGCCATCCGCGAAGCCGGCGGTGTCATCAACCATGCCGCCGTGGTGTTCTTCTACGGCGTCTTCCCCGGAGCCCTGAAGTCGCTGAACGAGACCGGCGTCAAGCTGTCTTATCTGGCCAACTGGTGGGATGTCCTGGAAGTGGCGGAGCAGGACAACCTGTTCGACCGCAAGACCATCGAGGCCGTGCGCAGCTTCCTGCACGATCCGGTGCAATGGTCCAAGCTGCACGGCGGGCGTTCCGAATAATACGGAACCAGAATGATTCATTCGGGTTCCTAAGCCCTCGCCGGGCGGCCGCATCCGCGGCCTTGGCCGCGCCCAATGGGCGCTGGATACGAAGCCCGAATGAATCATCCGGTATACTGCCGGACGGGCGGGGCATCATTTGCCCCGCTTTTTTTCCAGGTGCTGGCGGAAGGCCTCGCACTGGTCCTCGCGCTGGTTGCGGGGGGTGAACCACACCGCGTCGAAGGGCAATCTGTCGGCCTCGAAGGTTTCGGCATAGGCCCCCGGCCCGGGACGGTCGGCCTGGACCTCCAGGAACGCCATCGAAAAAATCCGCCGGTTGCGGGTCATGCTCGCCAGATGGGCGGGGACGCCGCGGTCGGCGCGGGCATGTCCGGCCCCGGCGATCAGCAGGGCGCTGTCGTGGTCGGCCAGTCCATCGGCCAACGTGCGGGCCATGATCGCATCGCGGGCCCGCTGGACGCGCACCATCGCCGGCAGGGCCTTGTCGGGCAGCATGTGGCAATGGCTGGACCGGATGTCCGCCTCCATCGCCTGACGCAGGCCGGGGTCCAGCGGCCGTTCCAGATCCAGGGTCTGCGCCAGGGACGGCGGAACGGCACCCTTGGCGATCTGGCGGGTATCCTCTTTCGACAGGTTGGCGGCCAGCAGCGGCAGGCGGGCCGACATCGCGGCATCGGCGATGGGGCGGTACAACGCCCAGTCGGGCCAGCCGGTCTTGTTCCATTCGACGGCGGCCCCCAGGCCGACATCGTCGTCGGGACGGTCCCTCAGGTGTTTTTCCAGGGCCGGGCGCTGGCTGGAATCCAGCATCTCGAAGGCCACCGCCGGCTTGCGGCCGGCGGCGATCAGATGGCGCAGGATCCAGGCCTGCAGGGTATGGTGGTCGGGATTGTCGTGGGTTTCACCCAAAATCACCGTTTCGGCCGCGGCGATGCGGCGCACCAGTTCATCGGCGGAAATGAAGACCCGCTGCGCCGGCAGCCAGATCTTGCCGGCCAGCGGGTGCTCGGCTTCCAGGGTGGTGATGAATTCGGGCGGAGACCCGGCCCGGACGGCGGGAGCCGACAGCAACAGGACCGACAGCAACCAGAGGGACGGAGCGATATGACGGCAGCTAAGGCGCATGGCAAGGTTCCAGGATGACGGAATCCACTCCGCCGATGTACTGCGACAGGGGCCGGCACGCCGCCTCGACGCACAGATTGTGGTCGGCCACCGCATCCGAGCGGGCCAGGACCAGCCGTTCCTGCGCCGCGGGGGGCATCGGCCAGCGGTACCAGCCCTTTTCCAGACGGGCGAAGGCGGGCGGTTCCATTCCCGCTCCCGAGCCTTTAATGCGGGCTTCCCGGCCGGTCAAGCCGCTCTTGTCGACAAGCCAGTCCTCCTGCCATTCGACTTTCTCGATGGAATGGGTCCAGGCCAGGGTGAAACGCCCGCTCGGCAGGGGCAGCGCCGTCTGGGCGCCGCCGGCCAGCAGGGACAGGCACAGGGCGATCATGACGTCCGGGCCCGCCACCATTGCCAGCCGATGAAGGCGGCCGACACCACGAACCCGGCCTCGTCGGTCAGGGGAACGGCCAGAACCAGCAGGAAGGCCCCCAGGGTCGCCCAGGCCCGTTCCGGCCAGGACAGTCCGGTCAGGAAATAGCCGATGGCCGCGCCGCCCCACAGGGCGATGGCCAGGCAGGCCTTGGACAGGACATAGGCCACCTGCCAGACCGCAGGGTCGCCCTGCAGCATCAGGGCCGGGTCGTAGACGGTCATGAACGGCACCACATAGCCGGCCAGGGCGATGCGGGACGCCAGCCAGCCGATTTCCATGTGCCCGGCCCGGGCGATGGAACTGGCGGCCAGGGCGGCCAGCGCCACCGGCGGCGTCAGGTCGGCCATGAT
Source organism: uncultured Rhodospirillaceae bacterium (assembly GCA_903941095.1). Classification (GTDB taxonomy): domain Bacteria; phylum Pseudomonadota; class Alphaproteobacteria; order Rhodospirillales; family Magnetospirillaceae; genus Magnetospirillum. The sequence continues at coordinate 7,451 of CAJANN010000290.1, forward strand.
GCCGAAATAGAAGCAGAACATGTGCGACACGATCAGCGGCACCCCCAGCTTCAGCAGGGCCGGCGCGGCGATCGAGGCGGTGATGATGTAATTGGGAATGGTCGGCAGCCCGGTGCCCAGCACGATGCAGGCGATCATGGTCAGGACCAGGGCGAAGAACAGGTTGCCGCCCGACCATTCGACGATGGTCGAGGCGAAGCTGGACGCGATCCCGGTCAGGGTGGTGACGCCGATCAGCACGCCGACCAGGGCGCAGGCCATGCCGACGCCGACGGCGTTCTTGGCGCCGTCGGCCAGGGCGCCGACCAGGGTCCGCAGGATCGAGCGGCCGCGCGCCAGCAGGGCCGAAGCCCCGACCAGCAGGCCGACGATGGCCGAGGCGACCATCTCGTGCGGCAGTCTGGCCCGCGACAGCGCCACCGCCGCCAGCCCCAGGCCGACCCAGAAGACGATGCGCAGCAGGTTGGTTTTCATGGCGACGGTCAGGCCGTTGCCGAGAATCAGCACCGCGGTGCAGGCCAGGCCGATGACCCCGGCGAACAGCGGCGTATAGCCCGAGAACAGCAGCACCACCAGGGCGGCCACCGGCAGCAGCAGGTACCAGCCTTCGCGCACGGCCCGCACCGCGTCGGGGCATTCCGACCGGGGAATGCCCAGCAGGCGGTGGCGGCCGGCTTCCAGATGCACCATCCAGAAGGCGCTGCCGTAATACAGGACCGCCGGAATGACGGCGGCGACGGCCACCTGGGAATAGGGCACGCCCAGGGTTTCGGCCATGATGAAGGCCACCGCTCCCATCACCGGCGGCATGATCTGGCCGCCCATGCTGGCGGTGGCCTCGACGGCGCCGGCGAAGGCGGGGCGATAGCCGAAGCGGACCATCAGCGGGATGGTGAACTGCCCGACGGTCAGCACGTTGGCCACCCCCGAGCCGTTGATGGTGCCCATCAGCCCGGAACTGATCACCGCCACCTTGGCCGGGCCGCCCTTGGCCCAGCCCACCAGTCCCAGCGAGACGTCGTTGAACAGGCGGATCATGCCGGCATGTTCCAGAAAACTGCCGAACAGGATGAACAGGAAGATGTAGGTGGCGGAAACGAAGGTCGGGGTGCCGTAGATGCCCTCGGTCCCCAGGAAAAGCTGGTCGATCAGCTGGTCGAAGCCGAAGCCGCGATGGGCCAGCGGTCCGGGCAGCAATGGCCCCAGCAGGGCATAGGGAATGAAGATTCCGCACATGATCGGCAGGGACCAGCCCATGATGCGGCGCGATCCCTCGAAGATCAGGGCGATGACCACGGTCCCGACCAGCAGGTCGACCCGACTGGGATCGCCGGCCCGCTGGATCAGGTCGGCCTCGAAGACGTAATGGTAAAGGCCCAGGGCAAAGCCCAGGCCGCCCAGAAGCCAGTCGTACCACGGGATCTTCGCCCGGCTGTCGGCCTCGCGGGCATTGAACAGCAGGAAGGTCACCAG
>CAJANN010000291.1 GCA_903941095.1 uncultured Rhodospirillaceae bacterium
GCCCTGACATGGTGTTTCGGGGCGGCGGCGCTGGCCGGAATCCTCGACCTGTCGCCGCCCTACGGCGCCTTCCTGGCCGGGCTGGTGCTGGGCAACTCGGTCCAGAGCGAGACCCTGCTGAAGCGGGCGCAGCCGGTGAAAAGCGTATTGCTGATGGTGTTCTTCCTCTCCATCGGCCTGCTGCTGGATTTCCGCTTTATCTGGAAGAATCTGGGAGCGGTGCTGCTGTTGCTGTGGCTGGTGACCCTGTTCAAGACGGCGCTGAACGTCGCCGCCCTGCGGCTGCTGCGCCAGGACTGGCCCAGCGCCTTCCTGGCCGGAGTCGCCCTGGCCCAGATCGGCGAGTTCTCGTTCCTGCTGGCCGAGGTCGGCAAGGCCTCGAAGCTGATCACCGCCGCCGAGACCCGGCTGGTGGTCGCCGTCGCCGTCCTGTCCCTGGCGCTGTCGCCGTTCTGGCTGTTCACCATGCGCCGCCTGCACCGGGTGGCCGGGGTCAGCAGCCTGAAGTCCCTGCTGGGCGCCGTCTACGGCCGGGCCAGGACGCCGCCCGATGCCTGACTACGCCCTGGAAGCCGCCCTGGGCGGCACCGTCGCCGGCATCGACGAGGTCGGCCGCGGACCGCTGGCCGGGCCGGTGGTGGCCGCCGCGGTGATCTTCGATCCGGCGGCGGCGGCGCCGCGCCTGCTGGCGGAACTGGACGATTCCAAGAAAATCCCCAAACGCCGCCACGCCGAACTGGCCGATCTGGTCCACCGGACCTGCCGGGTCGGCATCGGCTGCGCCTCGGTGGCGGAAATCGACCGGATCAACATCCTGCAGGCCACCTTCCTGGCCATGCGCCGGGCACTGGACGCCCTGGGCCGGCCGGTCGACGCCGCCCTGGTGGACGGCAACCGCCCGCCGCCCCTGCCCTGCCGGGTGCAATGCGTGGTCGGCGGCGACGGCCGCTCGCTGTCCATCGCCGCCGCTTCCGTGGCGGCCAAGGCCCATCGCGACCGCCTGATGGCCGAACTGGCCGTCCTTCATCCCGGCTATGGCTGGGAAAGGAATGCCGGCTACGGCACCGCCCAGCATCTGGAGGCCCTGGCCCGGCTGGGGCCGAGCCCGCATCACCGCACCAGCTTCGCCCCCATCGCGCAGAGGGTCTTGCTGTAGTCCAGCAAACAGTTAAAAAAGTATTGATTCCAACAGGTTCTTGACAGACTCTGCCTGTTGACTCAAATTGGCCGGATGTCCCTGCCGCTCGACACCATTCTTGAGGGCGATTGCATCGCCCAGATGGAGGCCCTGCCCGCCCGCTCGGTGGATCTGGTCTTCGCCGACCCGCCCTACAACCTTCAGCTGGGGGGCGCCCTGCTGCGCCCGGACAACAGCCGCGTCGACGGGGTCGACGACGACTGGGACCGCTTCGCCAGCTTCAAGGATTACGACGACTTCACCCGCCGCTGGCTGACCGCCGCCCGCCGCCTGCTGAAGGATGACGGCGCCCTGTGGGTGATCGGCAGCTACCACAACATCTTCCGGGTCGGGGCCGCCCTGCAGGACCTGGGCTACTGGATGCTGAACGACATCGTCTGGCGCAAATCCAACCCGATGCCCAATTTCCGCGGCACCCGCTTCACCAACGCCCACGAGACCCTGATCTGGTGCGCCAAGTCGGCGGAAAGCCGCTATACCTTCAATTACGACGCCATGAAGGCGCTGAACGACGACCTGCAGATGCGCAGCGACTGGACCATCCCGCTGTGCACCGGGTCCGAGCGGTTGAAGTCCGACGGCGCCAAGGTCCATCCGACCCAAAAGCCGGAGATGCTGCTGTACCGGGTGCTGATGGCCACCACCAAGCCCGGCGACGTGGTGCTGGACCCGTTCTTCGGCACCGGCACCACCGGGGCGGTGGCCAAGAAGCTGAAGCGCCATTACATCGGCCTGGAACGCGATCCCGATTACATCGCCGCCGCCAGGGACCGCATCGCCAGGACGCGGCCGGTGGCCGAATTGTCGCTGCTGGCGACGCCGTCGAAGCGGAGCGAGCCGCGGGTACCGTTCGGCACCGTGGTCGAACGCGGCCTGCTGGAGCCCGGCACCATCCTGTACGGCAACGGCAAGCCCACCCTGACCGCCCAGGTCCGCGCCGACGGCACCCTGATCAGCGCCGACCATCGCGGGTCGATCCACAAGGTCGGCGCCCTGGTGCAGAACGCCCCGGCCTGCAACGGCTGGACCTTCTGGCATCTGAAGCAGGGCGAGGATCTGGTCCCCATCGACGTTCTGCGCCAGAAGATCCGGGCGGAACTGCATTAAAGCGGCGATCGGGTCCCGGGAAAGCAGAGCTTTTTCAATGCCCCGTCCAGGTTCCGCCGGGAACCATCCGCCCCGTTTCGGCGGCGAAGGCGGCCAGCCGCCGGCGGTCTTCGGCATCGGCGGCGCGGTCGGCCCAGGCCGACAGGACCGGGGCCTGCATGGCGGCGACGGCCGCCTTGTCCACTCCCGGCAGCCGCTTCAGCAGGGTGGCGAAGCCCAGCACCATGTCGCCGCCGGCCGGTCTGGCCGCCAGTTTCAGCAGTCCGTCGGCCAGGCCGGGAGATCGGAAAGCACACGTCTGAACTCCAGTCACC
>CAJANN010000292.1 GCA_903941095.1 uncultured Rhodospirillaceae bacterium
CGGCGCCCGCCATGGCGCAAGCGATGGCGAAGCCACCCGCATAGGTATAGAGGTCCAGCACCCGTCGGCCCTTGGCCAGACGGGCCATGAAGGCGCGGTTGTCGCGCTGGTCGAAAAACCAGCCGGTCTTCTGGCCGTCGGCCAGATCGGCGACGAAGCGGCAGCCGTTCTCCACCAGTTCGACCGGGCCGTCGATGCTGCCCGCGGCCACGCGGTGCTCCAGCGGCAAGCCCTCCAGGGTGCGGACCGGGCTGTCGTTCTTCAGCACCACCGCCCGCGGGGCCAGGACGTCGGTCAGGGCCTCGACCAGCAGCGGGGTCAGGCGCTCCATGCCGGCGCTGTTGACCTGCAGCGCCACCACGTCGCCATAGCGGTCGATCACCAGTCCGGGCAGCCCGTCGGCCTCGGAATGGACCAGCCGGTAATGCGGGGTGGGGAACAGCGTGTCGCGCATGGCCGCGGCAAAGCGCAACCGGGAGGCGAAAAAGGCGGCGTCGACGGTGTCGTCCCAACGGCGCGACAGAACCCGGGCGGCGATCAGCGAATGGGGGTTGAAGGTCGCCACTCCCAGTTTCTCGTCGCCGGCATCCATCAGGGTGACCAGCGAGCCGGGCGGCAGCGCCTTGGCCTCGGGGGTCATCTCGATTTCGTTGGAATAGGCCCAGGGATGGCCGGAGCGGAAGCGGCGCGCGCGTCCCTTGGCGAAACGGATGACGGGGCGGGCGGCGGCGATGTCGGGAGAATGTGCGTTCATGGAGCCACTCTATCGGGTGGAATCCAGCCGGGGAAGGGCGAAAAACCGGGATTGGAAGGCTTATTTTTCAGCATTTTTGATATGGATCAATGGCGGCGGCGGTGCATCTGGTCATATTGCGCCCACTCGGAGCAATGTCTACCCGGCCGGTCCCGGCAGCGGGGGAACGTTTAGCGCGGAACCGGTGGACGCTTCGGGTTGACCCTTTTCCGGTCGAAACAGGAGTTCGGCATGAGCACCAACACCGACGCCACGCGCTATTGCGAAGACGTGGTGAAGAAGTTCGTCCTTGCGGCGATTTTCTGGGGTGTGGTGGGCTTTCTGGCTGGCGATTTCATCGCCTGGCAGCTGGCCTTCCCCGCCCTGAACCTTGATCTGGAGTGGACCACCTTCGGTCGTCTGCGCCCGGTTCACACGTCCGCCGTCATCTTCGCCTTCGGCGGCAACATTCTTTTCGCTACCTCGCTGTATGTCGTGCAGCGGACCTGCCGCGCCGACCTGTTCGGCGGCGCCGGTCTCGGCGGATTCATCTTCTGGAACTTCCAGGCGCTGATCGTCGTGGCCGCCCTGACCTATGTGCTGGGCTTCAGCCAGGGCCAGGAATACGCCGAGCCGGAATGGTGGGTGGACCTGTGGCTGACGGTGATCTGGGTTGCGTACCTGATCGCGTTCGCCGGCACCATCATGAAGCGCCGCGAGCCCCATATCTATGTGGCCAACTGGTTCTTCCTGGCGATGATCCTGACCGTTGCCATGCTGCATCTGGGGAACAACCTGGCCGTTCCGGCCGGCTTCTTCGGCGGCTCGTGGATGAAGTCGTACAACCTGTTCGGCGGCGTGCAGAACGCCATGACCCAGTGGTGGTACGGCCATAACGCGGTGGGCTTCTTCCTGACCGCCGGCTTCCTGGGCATCATGTACTACTTCGTGCCCAAGCGCGCCGAGCGTCCGGTCTATTCGTACCGTCTGTCGATCGTGCACTTCTGGGCGCTGATCTTCCTGTACATCTGGGCCGGCCCGCACCACCTGCACTACACCGCTCTGCCGGATTGGGCGCAGACTCTGGGTGCCACCTTCTCGATCATGCTGTGGATGCCCTCGTGGGGCGGCATGATCAACGGTCTGATGACCCTGTCGGGCGCCTGGGACAAGCTCCGGACCGACCCGGTCATGCGCTTCCTGGTTTCGTCGGTGGCCTTCTACGGCATGTCCACATTCGAAGGCCCGATGATGTCGCTGAAGGCCGTGAACTCGCTGTCGCACTACACCGACTGGACCGTCGGCCACGTGCACTCGGGTGCCTTGGGCTGGGTTGCCTTCGTTTCGTTCGGCGCCCTGTACTATCTGGTTCCGAAGCTGTGGGGCCGTAAGGAAGTCTACTCGCTGAAGCTGGTGGGTGTGCACTTCTGGATCGCCACCATCGGCATCGTGCTGTACATCACCGCCATGTGGATTTCGGGCATCATGCAGGGTCTGATGTGGCGTGCGTACGACAACCTCGGTTTCCTGCAGTACTCGTTCATCGAGACCGTGGAAGCGATGCATCCCTACTATGTGATCCGCGCGACGGGCGGCCTGCTGTTCGTCCTGGGGGCTCTGGTGATGGTCTACAACTTCGTCAAGACCATCAAGGGTGACGTGGCCGATGAAGCCATGCAGCCCTCGACCGCCGGCGCTCGCTAAGGGGGAGGAACGGCAATGTCTATCTTCAAGCAACACAAGCACATTGAAACCAACGTCTTCTTCCTGGCGGTGGGGATTTTGCTGTGCGTGATCGTCGGTGGCCTCGTCGAGGTCGTGCCGCTGTTCACCATCGAATCCACCATCGAAAAGGTCGACGGCGTTCGTCCGTACAGCCCGCTTGAGCAGGCTGGCCGCGACATCTATGTCCGTGAAGGCTGCTACAACTGCCACAGCCAGATGATCCGTCCCTTCAAGGACGAGGTCGAACGCTATGGCCATTACAGCCTGGCGGCCGAGTCCAAGTACGACCATCCCTTCCAGTGGTCGTCCAAGCGTACCGGTCCGGACCTGGCCCGCGTCGGTGGCAAGTACACCAACGACTGGCATGTCCGTCACATGATCAATCCTCGCGACGTGGTTCCTGAATCGATCATGCCCGGCTATCCGCATCTGATGCGGGCGCTGGACACCTCGACCATCCAGGGCAACATGAAGGCGCTCAGGGTTGTCGGCGTTCCCTACACGGACGCGCAGATCGCCAACGCCGTCAAGGATCTGACGGAACAGGCCTCCAGCGATTCGCCGGATGCCGCCGTTCTGAAGTCTTATCCGAAGGCCCGGATGGGTGATGTCGACGGTGACCCCAAGAAGGTCACGGAAATGGATGCTCTGGTGGCCTATCTGCAGGTCCTGGGCACCATGGTCGATTTCACGAAGGTTAAGCCGGAAGCCATTCGCCGTTGATGGAGGGATACGGGGTGACTCTACAAGCAATCTCTGAGTTCCTCCGTTCCGTCTGGGGACTTTGGTTGATGGTTTTGTTCCTCGGGATCGTCTTCTACGCATTCCGGCCGAAGAACAAGGATCGGCTGGAATCGTACGGAGACATCCCCTTGAGGGACGACGACGACAAGGAGCGCTAACATGGCTTCCATGGAAAAGGACTCGGTTTCCGGTCAGATGACGACCGGTCACGAGTGGGACGGCATCAAGGAGCTGAACACTCCTTTGCCGAAGTGGTGGGTTTACGTGTTCTGGGCCTGCGTGCTGTGGGCCATCGGTTACTGGGTGGCGATGCCGGCTTGGCCGACGCCGTCCGGCTATACCCAGGGCATGCTGAATTATTCGTCGCGGGCTAACCTGGACGAAGAAATGAAGGCTCAGAAGGCCGGCCGGTCGCAGTGGGTTGCCAAGCTGCAGGCCGCGACGGCGGAAGAGATCGCCAAGGACAAGACCCTGCTGAACTACGCCCTGGCGGGCGGCAAGGTGGCGTTCGGCGAAAACTGCTCGGCCTGCCACGGCGCCGGCGGTGTCGGTGTGCCCGGCGCCTACCCGCGTCTGGCCGACGACGAGTGGATTTGGGGCGGCACCCTGGCCGACATCGAACAGACCATCAAGTTCGGCGTCCGCAATGCCCACCCGGATTCGCGTCAGAGCGAGATGCTGCCCTTCGGCACCGGCGACGCGCTGGCTGCCGATCAGGTCAGCCAGCTGGCCGATTACGTGCTGTCGCTGTCGTCGAAGACCCCCGCCGCCGGCTCGCCGGGCGAGGCTCTGTTCGCCGAGCGTTGCGCGGCCTGCCACCAGGAAGGCGGCGTCGGTCTGAAGGACCTGGGCGCTCCGGCGCTCAACAACAACATTTGGCTCTACAAGGGCGGCAAGGATGGCATCATTGCCCAGATGACCAAGCCCAAGCACGGCTCGATGCCCGCTTGGACCGAGCGTCTGGACGCTGGCACCATCAAGATGCTGGCCGTTTACGTCCACTCGCTGGGCGGCGGCAAGTAAGCCGATGTTCGAAAAAGGGGGTGCGCTTCCCGCAAGGGGGCGCACCCCTTCTTTATTTGTATGGCACTCATCCGGGACCTTACCCGGATTTAAGTTGACGGCTGCCGTGCCGCAGGCACATTGCCCTGCGTCAGCATCAGGCGGCAGGCCGCCCTCACCGATTTCCCGGTGGTGAGGCGCAATTGTCCCGGAGAATTCGATCGCGATGAACCAGCACCCGTCCCAGGCCAAGCCGAAAAAGTCCGGAGGCCTTTATGCCGAGACCGTCATCATCCATCCGCGGGCGGTGAAGGGGCTTTATCGAAATCTGAAGTGGTGGCTGATGGTCCTGACCCTGGGCTTCTGGCACCTGGCGCCGTTCCTGCGCTGGGACCGCGGGCCGGGGGCGCCGGATCAGGCCATTCTGGCCGACCTGAACGGGGGGCGCGGCTATTTCTTCTTCATCGAGATCTGGCCGCAGGAGGTTTACTACCTGACCGGCCTGCTGCTGTTCGCCGCCATCACGCTGTTCTTCATGTCGGCGTTGGCCGGCCGGGTGTGGTGCGGCTTCCTGTGCTGGCAGACGGTCTATACCGACCTGTTCGTCCTGGTCGAGCGGGTGGTGGTCGGCGACCGGCCGGCCCGCATGAATCTGGTCCGTCGCCCCTGGGATCTTCATAAGATCGCCAAGACGGCAATCGTCCATACCCTGTGGCTGCTGATTTCGGCGGCCTGCGGCATTTCCTTCACCCTGTTTTTCGGTGACGCCTTCCAGACCCTGAAGGAAATCCTGACCGGGCAGGCGTCGCTGGGGACCTATTCCGCCATCATCGTCGTCGGCGGCTTCTGCTATCTGCTGGCCGGCTTCGCCCGCGAGCAGGTCTGCCTGTATATGTGCCCCTATTCGCGCTTCCAGTCGTCGATGCTGGACGAGCATTCGCTGATCATCAATTACGAGACCTGGCGGGGCGAGCCCCGCGGCGCCATCCGCAAGGGCCAAGGCTTCGACGGGCGCGGCCATTGCATCGATTGCCGGGCCTGCGTCCAGGCCTGTCCCACCGGCATCGACATCCGCGAAGGCCTGCAGATGGCCTGCATCGGCTGCGGTCTGTGCGCCGACGCCTGCAATACGGTGATGGCCAAGTACGGGTTGCCGCCCAATCTGATCAGCTACGATTCCATCACCAACGTCACGGCGCGCGAGAAGGGCGGCAGGGGCGGGATCACCAGGCTGGTGCGGACCCGCACCGTCCTGTATTCGCTGCTGCTGCTGGTGATCGGCGGGGCCATCGCCCTGTCGCTGGGAACCCGGCGCACCACCGAGGCCAACATCCTGCACGAGCGCACTCCGCTGTACGTGGCGCAGTCCGACGGCAGCATCCGCAACGGCTATACCTATAAAGTGCTCAACATGATCCGTCAGGACCGCAGCTATCGCCTGAAGATCGCCGGGCTGGACGGCATCAGGTTCAGCGTGGTCGGCGGCGCCAGCGGCGTCGGCGAGACCGAGTTGCAGGTTTCCGGCGACGAGGTCGGCACCTTCCGCCTGTATGTCGACGTGCCCGAAGCCAATGTGAAAGGCAAGAAGAGCGCCATTTTCTTTGAGCTGACGGAATTGTCCGAAGGGCGCACCTTGCGCAGCGAATCCATCTTTGCAGGACCGGAAAAATGACGAGCATGGCACAAAATCGCAAGCCGGGCTGGTGGTACCCTTATATTTTCGTCGGCGCCTTCGTGGTGGTGATCGGCGTCAATGCCACCTTGGCCTATTTCGCCACTTCCACCTTCACCGGGCTGTCGACCACCGACGCCTACGAGAAGGGGCGGTTGTACAATCAGGCCCTGGCGGCGGCCAAGGCCCAGGCCGAAATGGGCTGGACGGTGGAAACCACGGCACAGCCGCGCAGCGGCGGCAAGCCGGGCTTCACCCTGGATGTCAGCTACCGCGACCGTGACGGCAGGCCGGTGGAAGGGCTGGACGTGCGGGTCTCGGTCGTGCGCCCCACCACCGTCGGATATGACCACGACGTGACCGCCGCTCCCTTGGGGGGCGGCCGCTATGGCGGCGAATACGATCTGCCGCTGAACGGGGTGTGGGATCTGGATATGGTGGCCATCGGTCCCGGTCCGGTGGCTTACGAGCACGAACAGCGCATCGTCGTTCCGTGACGGCCCGCCTGTGCCGGCATTGCGGGTCGGAAATCCCGGCCTCTCTGGACGGCGACTTCTGCTGCCGCGGATGTGAAGGGGCCTTTGCCCTGGTTCAGGGGCTGGGCCTGTCGGGCTATTATGCCCGGCGTTGCGTCGACCCGGCGGCCCGCCCCATGCGCCCCGAAGAAGGGGCGCAGGCATTTCATGACGTCACGGCGCATATCCAGCTGGACGACAAGGGCGAAGCCAGCCTGAACCTGATGGTCGAAGGCATTCACTGCGCCGCCTGCATCTGGCTGATCGAGGCCTTGCTGTCGCGGCAGCCGGGGGTGACCTGGGCGCGGGTCAACATGACCACCCGTCGACTGGTCGTCCGCTGGGACCCGGCGATCACCCAGGCCGGGGAATTGCTGGCGCCGGTGTTTCAGGTCGGCTATCGGCTGGTGCCGTTCGATCCGGCCAAGCTGGGGCGGGAAACCGACCGCGCCGAGAAGGAATTGCTGCGGGCGATGGCGGTGGCCGGCTTCGCCGCCGGCAACGTCATGCTGCTGTCGGTGTCGGTGTGGGCCGGGCATTTCTCGTACATGGGGCCGGCGACCCGTGACCTGATGCACTGGATCAGCGCCCTGATCGTGCTGCCGGCGGTTCTGTACTGCGTGCGGCCCTTCGCCCGTTCGGCCTTTGCCGCCCTCAGGGGCGGACGCACCAACATGGATGTGCCGATCACCCTGGGGGTGACGCTGGCTTCGGCGATGTCGCTGGCGGAAACCATCCGCGGCGGGCAGCACGCCTATTTCGATTCCGCCATCACCTTGCTGTTCTTCCTGCTGATCGGGCGCTATCTGGACAGCCGCGCCCGCGGCCGGGCGCGGTCGGCGGCCGAACACCTGCTGGCGCTGGACGCCGTTTCGGTCACCGTGCTGGCCGAGGACGGCAGCCAGAAACTGGTGCCGCCCACCCAGGTGACGGTCGGGCAGACGGTGCTGGTGGCCGCCGGCGAGCGGATCGGCGTCGACGGCGTGGTCGCCCAGGGCGTGTCCGACATCGACACCAGCCTGATTACCGGCGAAAGCGTACCGGCGGCGGTCGGGGCCGGCACCCGGGTGTTCGCCGGAACCGTCAACCTGTCGGCCCCGTTGCGGCTGACCGTCGACGCGGTGGGCGAGCGCACCCTGCTGGCCGAGATCGTGCGCATGATGGAGGTGGCCGAGCAGGGCCGCGCCCGCTATGTCGCCCTGGCCGACCGGGTGGCGCGCTGGTATGCGCCGGTGGTGCACGTGGCGGCGCTGGGAACCTTTCTGGGCTGGGTGTTCCTGGGGGGCATCGCCTGGCAGGTCGCCCTGCTGCACGCGGTGGCGGTGCTGATCATCACCTGTCCATGCGCCCTGGCCCTGGCGGTGCCGGTGGTTCAGGTCATCGCCAGCGGCCGCTTGCTGCGCCAGGGGATCTTGCTGAAATCGGCGACGGCGCTGGAACGGTTCGCCGAAGTGGACCGGGTGGTGTTCGACAAGACCGGCACCCTGACCCTGGGGCGGCCGGTTCTGGTGCAGGATGATGGCTGGGATGGCGCCGATCTGGCGGCGGCGGCGGCCTTGGCCGCCGCTTCGCACCATCCGCTGGCCAAGGCGCTGGTGGCGGCGGCCCCGCCGGGTCCCGTCGCCGACGGAGCCCGCGAGGAGCCCGGCCGCGGCATGGCGGCGGGGCCGGTGCGGCTGGGCAGCCGGGCCTGGCTGGGGATTGCCGACGACGATGCCGCCCAGGGACCGGAGCTGTGGCTGGACCGGCCCGGCCGTCCCGCCGTCCGCTTCAGCTTCGTCGATGCGCCGCGTCCCGATGGCGCGGAGATCGTCGCCGCCCTGCAGGCACGCGGTCTGGCGGTGGAACTGCTGTCGGGCGACCGCGAGCCGACCGTGCGGCTGCTGGCCGCCCGCCTGGGCATCGCCGACTGGCGGTCCGGCTGCACCCCGGCCGGCAAGGTCGCCCGTCTGGAGGAGTTGAAGCGCCACGGGCACAAGGTGCTGATGGTGGGGGACGGCCTGAACGACGCCCCGGCCCTGGCTGCCGCGTATGTCTCGGTTTCGCCGTCTTCCGCCGTCGATGTCAGCCAGACCGCCGCCGACGTGGTGTTCCAGGGCGAACGGCTGGCCCCGGTGCTGGAGACCCTGGCGGTGGCCGGCGTGTCGCGGCGGCTGGTCTTGCAGAATTTCGCCCTGGCGTTGGGCTACAACCTGTTCACCGTCCCGATGGCGGTGGCGGGAATGGTGACCCCGCTTATCGCGGCGATTGCCATGTCGACCTCGTCGCTGGTAGTAATTGGCAACGCCCTGCGGCTGACGCGCGGGAGAAAGGCTTGACCAATCTATTGATGCTGATTCCGGTGGCTCTACTGTTGGGGCTGATCGGCCTGGTGGCCTTTCTGTGGGCCTTGAAGTCCGGCCAGTTCGACGACCTGGACGGGGCTGCCCATCGCATTCTGTTCGAGGACGACGATGCCCCGCCGCCCACCAAGCCGTCGGAATGACCCGGGCGAGGGGGGGAACCTGATGCCGCCGCCGCCGCTCGACTTCGACGACCACAAGGCCGACCGGGACATCGACCTTGCCGCCGCCAGTTGCCGGAACTGCGATGTGGTGCGCGAAATCGCCTTTTGCGCCGACCTGTCCCACGATGAGATCAAGCGGCTGGCGACGGTGCGCTGCCATGCCCAGCTGCCGCCCAATTTCACCGTTTTCCGGGAAGGCGACGCGGCCGACCACGTCTATTCCATCTCCGGCGGCGCGGTGAAGCTTTACAAGCTGCTGTCCGATGGGCGGCGCCAGATCATCGGCTTCCTGTTTTCCGGCGACCTGTTCGGGCTGGGGCTGGAGAGCGGCTACGCCTATACCGCGGAAACCCTGACCCAGACGCAATTGTGCCGCTTCACCCATCGCCGGCTGGATTCCCTGCGCGGCGAGATGCCCCGGCTGGAACGGCGGCTGTTTTCCATGACCGTCAAGGATCTGGTGGCGGCGCAGGAACAGATGCTGCTGCTGGGGCGCAAGACCGCCCGCGAGAAGGTCGCCAGCTTTCTGCTGAAACTGTCGCGCCGCGCGGTGGAACAGGGGCTGCCGGCCAGCCCGGTGGCCCTGCCCATGAGCCGGGCCGACATCGCCGATTACCTGGGGCTGACCATCGAGACGGTCAGCCGCACCTTCACCCAACTGAAGCGGGACGGCGTCATCGGCCTGCCGGATTCCGGCCACGTCCTGCTGCTGGATGGGTGGCGACTGAAGGAAACCGCCGAAGGCGGCCTGAACGGCTGAAACGAAGGATGGTCCCGTGAGCACTGAAATCCGCGTCAAGCGTGTCACCACCCGGGATGTTCGGGCCAGGAAGGGGGGCGACCCGGTGGTCGTCCTGACCGCCTATACCACCCCGGTAGCCCGTCTGCTCGACCCCCATGTCGATGTGCTTCTGGTCGGCGATTCGCTGGGTATGGTGCTGTACGGCATGGAAACCACCCTGGGGGTGACGCTGGACATGATGATCGCCCACGGCAAGGCGGTCATGCGCGGGACCGAACGGGCCTGCGTGGTGGTCGACATGCCGTTCGGCACCTATCAGGAAAGCCGCGAGCAGGCATTCCGCAACGCGGCCCGGGTGATGACCGAAACCGGCTGCGCCGCCGTCAAGCTGGAAGGCGGGCGCGAGATGGCCGACACCATCGCCTTCCTGGTGGAACGCGGCGTGCCGGTGATGGCCCATGTCGGGCTGAAGCCGCAATCGGTGCATGCCGCCGGCGGGTTCCGGGCCCAGGGCCGCATCCACGACGAAGCCGCGGCCATCCGCGCCGACGCCCGCGCCGTGTGCGAGGCCGGGGCTTTTTCCGTGGTGGTCGAAGGCACGGTCGAGCCGGTGGCGCGGGCGCTGACCACCGAAATCGCCATTCCCACCATCGGCATCGGCGCCTCGCCGGCCTGCGACGGGCAGGTGCTGGTGACCGAAGACGTGCTGGGCCTGTTCTCGGACTTCACCCCGAAATTCGTCAAACGCTATGCCGACCTGTCGCCGCTGATTTCACAGGCGGCGGCGGATTATGCCGCCGAGGTCAAGGCCCGCGCGTTTCCCGGCCCCGAACATTGCTTCGGGGTTCCCAAGCCCCCCAAGGCTGTGTAGAGGCAGGATCATGGCCGACAGTCTCGATATCGTCCGTTCGGTCGCGGATTTGCGCAGCCGCGTGCAATACTGGCGCGACCAGGGGTTGCGGGTCGCCTTCGTCCCGACGATGGGGGCGCTGCATGACGGCCACCTGTCGCTGGTGCGGGCCGGTCTGGAACTGGCCGACCGGGTGGTGGCGTCGGTGTTCGTCAATCCCACCCAGTTCGGTCCGAACGAGGATTTCTCGCGCTATCCGCGGCAGGAAGAACGCGACGCCGCGCTTCTGGACGGGGCCGGTTGCCATCTGCTGTTCGCCCCCACCGTGGCCGAGATGTATCCGGCCGGCTTCGCCACCAAGGTGTCGGTGACGGGGGTGTCGGAAGGATTGTGCGGCGGGGCGCGGCCCGGCCATTTCGACGGGGTCGCCACCGTGGTGACCAAGCTGCTGCTGCAGGCCCAGGCCCATCTGGCCCTGTTCGGCGAGAAGGACTGGCAGCAGTTGACGGTGATCCGCCGGCTGGTGCGCGACCTGGATATCCCGGTGGATGTGGTGGGGGTCCCCACCGTGCGCGAGGCCGACGGGTTGGCCCTGTCGTCGCGCAACGCCTACCTGTCGGATGGCGACCGCAAGATCGCCCCGGCCCTGCACCGGGCCTTGCAGGCGGTCGCCGCCGGCCTGCGCGAGGGCAAATCCGCCTCGGAACTGTGCCATCGCGCCGCCGCCGATCTGCTGGCGGCGGGCTTTCTGTCGGTGGATTATGTCGAGGCGCGGGCCGCCGCCGACCTGACGCCGCTGGACCGGCTGGACCGGCCCGCCCGCATCCTGGCCGCCGCCCGGCTGGGCGGCGCCCGTCTGATCGACAATATCGCCGCCGACCCGGCCTGATCAGCCGCCCGGCGGCATGCGGACGGCGCCATCCAGGCGGATGGTGCTGCCGTTCAGCATGGCGTTGTCGACGATGGCCAGCACCATGCGGGCATATTCCGCCGGATCACCCAGGCGATGCGGGAACAGGGTCGAGGCGACCAGCCCGTCGATGATCTCGTCCGGCATGGAATTGACCATCGGGGTCCCGAAATAGCCCGGGGCGATGGCGACGACGCGGATGCCGGCGGGGGCGAACTCGCGGGCGGCGGGCAGCGACAGCGAGGCGACGCCCCCCTTGGACGCGGCATAGGCGCACTGGCCGATCTGGCCGTCGAAGGCGGCGATCGAGGCGGTGTTGACGATCACCCCGCGTTCGCCGCCGGCCAGCGGCTCCAGCTCCAGCATGCCGGCGGCGGCCAGCCGCATGACGTTGAAGGTGCCGATCAGGTTGATCTGCACCACCTTGGCGAAATTCTCCAGCGCCAGCGGTCCCTTGCGGCCGACCACCTTGCCCGGGGTGGCCACGCCGGCGCAATTGACGCAGATGCGGGCGGCGCCGTGCGCCTGGCGGGCCTGGGCCAGCGCCGCCTCGACCGAAGCCGGATCGGTGACGTCGCAGGCGATGCCCAGGCCGCCGATTTCGGCGGCGGTGGCATGTGCGGCGTCGCCGTTCAGGTCCAGCACCGCGACGCGGGCGCCTTGGGCGGCCAGGGCCTTGGCGGTGGCGGCCCCCAGGCCGGACCCGCCGCCGGTGACGATGGCGGCAAGAGTGTGTGGGTTCATGCTGGCTTTCTCCGGGTCAGTCGAAGGTCAGGTCGCCGCAGGCCGGCGGGGTGTCGAAGGCATGGCCAAGGTCGGCCGGGGCGCCCCAGGCCGGCTTGTTGTCCTTGTCGACGATGACGGCGCGGACGCCTTCGGCGAAATCCCCGGCCGGGGCGACGGCCAGGGACAGGCGGAATTCCATGCGCATGCAGGCCTCGAAATCCAGCCGGGCGCCGCGGCGGATCTGTTCGAAGGCGACGCGGCAGGCGGTGGGCGACTTGGCGTCCAGCACCGCCAGGGTTTCCGCCGCCCACGGATCGGAATGGGCGGCCAGCCGCTCCCGCACCTCGGCCAGCGAGGCGGCGGCGAAGCACTGGTCGATCACCGCCCGGCGGCCGGCCAGCGGGGCCGGGCCGGGATCCTGGTGGAAATCGGCCAGCACCGCCAGCGGATCGGCGGCGGCGGCCAGGGCGGCGCGCAGGTCGTCCAGCCGGGCCGATGGCACATAGTGGGTGGCGATGCCGGCATGCAGGGCGTCGGCCGCCTTCAGCCGTGCCCCGGTCAGGCCGAGATACTGACCCAGCGCCCCGGGACAGCGGGGCAGGAAGAAGCTGCCGCCGACATCGGGGAAAAAGCCGATGCCGGTTTCGGGCATGGCGAACAGGGTGCGTTCGGTGGCGATGCGGGCCGCCCCGTGCACCGACACCCCGACGCCGCCGCCCATGACGATGCCGTCGATCAGGGCGATATAGGGCTTGGGAAAGGTCTTGATGCGGCGGTTCAGCCGGTATTCGTCGCGGTAGAAGGACTGGATGAAGGCATCGTCGCCGGTCCGGCAGGCGTCGTACAGGGCGCGGATGTCGCCGCCGGCGCAGAAGGCCTTGTCGCCCTCGCCCTCGATCAGCACGGCCCGGACCTGCGGGTCCGCCGCCCAGGCCGCCAGTTGCGGATGCATGGCATGCACCTGATCCAGGGTCAGGGCGTTCAGCGCCTTGGGGCGGTCCAGCACCATGCGGCCGATGCCGCCGATGCGCTCGAAACGGATCTGGGCGTCGCTCACGAGGCTTTCTCCAACTGGCTGGCCCATCGGGCGGCATAGGTTTCGCGCAGGACGTTCTTTTGCACCTTGCCCATCGCGTTGCGCGGCAGGTCGGCGACCACGACCACCTGTTTGGGAATCTTGTAATTGGCCAGCCGGCCCTTCAGGTCGCCGATCACCTGCTCGGGCGACAGCGGACAGCCGGGGCGGGTGACCACCACCGCCAGCCCGGCCTCGCCGAAATCGGGGTGCGGCATGCCGACCACGGCGGATTCGACGACGCCGTCCATGCGGTCGATGGCGTCTTCCACTTCCTTGGGATAGACGTTGTAGCCGCCCGAGATGATCAGGTCCTTGGCCCGTCCGACGATGGAGACATAGCCTTCGGCGTCGATCACCCCGATGTCGCCGGTCTTGAAGAATCCGTCGCCGGTGAATTCCGCCTTGGTCTTCTCGGGCATGTTCCAATAGCCCTTGAAGACGTTGGGGCCTTTGACCTCGAGCACGCCGACCTCGCCCTGGGGCAGGACACGTCCGCTTTCGTCGGTGACGCGGATGTCCATGTCGGGCAGGGCCGGGCCGACGGTGCCGGGCTTTCGCTCTCCGGCCAGCGGGTTCGAGGTGAACATGCCGCCCTCGGTCATGCCGTAGCGTTCCAGGATGGTGTGGCCGGTCATGTCGCGGAAGGCGTTGAAGGTTTCCACCAGCAGCGGCGCCGATCCCGAGATGAACAGCCGCATTCCCCGGCACAGGTCCGGCGTCAGGCGCGGGCTGGCGGTCAGGCGGGTATAGAAGGTCGGCACCCCCATGAACACCGTGGCCCGCGGCAGCAGGTCCAGCACCTGATCGGCGTCGAACCTGGGGCAGAAGATCATCGAGCTGCCGTTCATCAGCACGCAGTTGGTGGCGACGAACAATCCGTGGGTGTGGAAGATCGGCAGGGCGTGCAGCAGCACGTCGCCGGGGACGAACCCCCATATCCGGTGCAGGGTGGCGGCATTGGCGGCCAGGTTGCCGTGGCTCATCATGGCGCCCTTGGGGCGGCCGGTGGTGCCCGACGAATACAGGATGGCGGCGACGTCGTCGCCGCCGCGGTCAGAGCAGACGAAGGTGGCCGGCTTGTCGGCGGCGGCATCGGTCAGGCTGCCGGCCCCGTCGGCGCCCAGGGTCAGGACGGTGGCGTCCAGGCCGGCATCGGCGGCCAGGGCTTGCAGGGCATCGTGCCGCGGCGGCTGGCAGACCACCACCTTGGGGGCGGCATCCTTCAGGAAATAGGCCAGCTCGTCGGCCTGATAGGCGGTGTTGAGCGGCAGCAGAACGGTTCCGGCCCGCAGGGCGGCCAGATACAGGAAGATCGCCTCGGGCGATTTGTCGACCTGGACGGCGACGCGGTCGCCGGGCTCGGCGCCGGCGGCGACCAGGGCGTGGGCGTAGCGGGCCGAGATCGCTTCGAGCTGGGCATAGGACCAGACCGGGCCGCCGGGCACCTCGATGAAGGGACGGGAGCGGTCGGCGGGGAAGCGGCTGCGAAACAGCTCGTACAGGTTGGTCCCCATCGCGAAACATCCTTGTCGTGAAGCTTGCGTTCAAGCGATAGCACAGGGATGTTCACGCTTCCAGCATTTTGTATCCAAGAAATGGAGTGTGCGGATACAGGCTATTTCATTATGGATACGAATTCCGAGAATATATCGGCCTGGATGGTGACGTGCTTGCGCATGGCGGCATGGGCGCGGTCGGGATCGGCGGCCAGGACGGCGTCCAGCACTTCGCCGTGTTCGCGGAAGGATTCGTCGATGCGGGTGGGGTGGTTCAACTGGTAGCGGCGATAGGGGGCCAGCCGGGCGAACAGGCTGTGCGCCATCTCGTGCAGCACCTCGTTGTGGCTGCCGGAATAGATGGCCTCGTGGAAGGCGTGATTGACGGCGTAGTAATCGTCCAGGCGGCGGGCTTCGCACATCCGGCGCGACTGGTCGTGCAGGGATTGCAGGGTATCGCGTTCCGCCGCCGACATCCGCCGGGCGGCGTAGCGGGCGCACAAACCCTCGACTTCGCTCATCACTTCGAACATCTGCACCATGCGGTGCAGGTCCAGCGGCGCCACCACCGCGCCCTGGCGCGGTTTCTTGACCACCAGTCCGGAATAGACCAGTTGCAGGATCGCCTCGCGGACCGGGGTGCGCGAAAGATTGAACCGGCTGGCCAGGCTTTCCTCGTCCAGGCGGGTGCCGGGGCGCAGCGCCCCCGAGAAGATGTCGCTTTCGATGGCCTGGCGGATCTCGTCGGCCCGTGTCGCCGCCTGCTGTTTCTTGCCCATCCGCGCCCCCGTCAGAAGTCCGGGCGGATTGATGCGCCCGCGCCGTGCCGGTCAGTATAGCGGATTCTCCGCACACAAAAAGACCAAATTCCGTATACAGACGCTGGACGCCCGGAATGCGATATGGTACCCCTGATGGCGTAGTGTCGGGAAGAATGTTGTCGCAGGCGAGATTGTTCCGGGCAAATATAAAAACGTGTGTTCGTTTTGTGCAGTGCACCATGAGGCAGGGATCATGCAGTTCGGCCTGACCGAGGACCAGGGCGCCTTTCGCCAGGCGGCCCGCGATTTCGCCGAGGGCGAGATGGCCCCCCACGCCGCCCGCTGGGACGAAGAGGAGATCTTCCCCGTCGACACCCTGCGCGCGGCGGCGGAACTGGGTTTCGCCGGCATCTATGTCGGCGACGATGTCGGCGGCTCGGGGCTGTCGCGCCTGGATGCCGCGCTGATCTTCGAGGAACTGGCGGCGGCCTGTCCGTCGACGGCGGCCTATATCTCGATCCACAACATGGCCGCCTGGATGATCGACCGCTTCGGCAACGCCGAGCAGCGGCGCCGCTGGCTGCCCGACCTGACCGCCATGCGCACCTTCGCCAGCTATTGCCTGACCGAACCCGGCGCCGGATCGGATGCCGCCGCCCTGCGCACCCGCGCCGATCGCGACGGCGACCATTACGTCCTCAACGGCTCGAAGGCGTTCATTTCGGGCGGCGGCCGTTCGGACGTCTATGTGGCGATGGTCCGCACCGGCGCTCCCGGCCCCAAGGGGATTTCCTGCCTGGTGGTGGAAAAGGACGCGCCCGGCCTGTCGTTCGGCAAGCAGGAAAAGAAGCTGGGCTGGAAAAGCCAGCCCACCGCCGCCCTGATCTTCGAGGATTGCCGCGTCCCCGTCGCCAACCGGATCGGGGCGGAAGGCGACGGCTTCAAGATCGCCATGAAGGGGCTGGACGGCGGCCGGCTGAACATCGGCGCCTGCTCGCTGGGCGGCGCCCGGCGCTGCCTGGAGCTGGCGGTGGATTATACCGGCCAGCGCAGCCAGTTCGGCCAGGCGATCAGCGCCTTCCAGAACACCCAGTTCCAGCTTGCCGACATGGCCACCGAACTGGAGGCGGCCCGGCTGCTGCTGCACCGCGCCGCCAGCCTGCTGGATGCCGGCGCCCCCGAGGCGACCGTGCAATGCGCGATGGCCAAGCGGCTGGCCACAGACACCGGCTTCGCCGTGGTCGACCGGGCGCTGCAGCTGTTCGGCGGCTACGGCTACATCAAGGAATATCCCATCGAGCGGTACCTGCGCGACCTGCGGGTCCATCGCATTCTCGAAGGGACCAACGAAATCATGCGGGTCATCGTCGGCCGGGCCTTGACCAAGGCCTGACCAGCAAGGGGAGAACCAGGATCATGGCGAATATCGGATTCATCGGTCTGGGCAACATGGGCGCGCCGATGATGCGCAACCTGCTGAAGGCCGGACATCGCGTGCGGGCCTTCGACGTGACCGCCGCCGCCCGCGAAGCCGCCGCCGCCGCCGGGGCCGTCGCCGTCGCCAGCGCCGCCGAAGTGGCCCGCGATGCCGAGATCGTCGTCACCATGCTGCCGGCCGGCGAGCATGTCCGGCAGGTCATGCTGGGCGAGGGCGGCATTCAGGCCGCGGCCCCCAGGGGCTGCCTGTTCATCGACAGCTCGACCATCGACGTGGCGTCGGCCCGCGAGGTCGCCGCCGCCGCCGAAGCCGCCGGCCATCTGATGGTCGACGCCCCGGTATCGGGCGGCGTCGGCGGTGCCGAGGCCGGCACCCTGACCTTCATGGTCGGCGGTTCGGATGCGTCGTTCGCCAAGGCCCTGCCGATCCTGGAAGCGATGGGCAAGACCATCGTCCATGCCGGCGGCCCGGGCAACGGCCAGGCGGCCAAGATCTGCAACAACATGTTGCTGGGCATTTCCATGATCGGCACCTGCGAAGCTTTCGCCCTGGCGGAAAAGCTGGGCCTGGACGGGCAGAAGCTGTTCGACATCGCCTCGAAATCGTCGGGCCAGTGCTGGTCGATGACCTCGTATTGCCCGGTGCCCGGTCCGGTTCCCACCTCGCCGGCCAACCGCGACTACAAGGCCGGCTTCACCGCCGCCATGATGCTGAAGGATCTGAAGCTGGCGGTCGAGGCCGCGTCCAAGGCCGGCGCCGCGGTGCCGCTGGGGGCGGAAGCGGCGCAGCTTTATTCGCTGTTCGCCGCCGCCGGCTCGGCCGGGGTCGATTTCTCGGGCATCATCGGCATGCTGCGCGGAGCAAAATGATGGCCGCCGCCACCCCCGTCCTGGAGGTCCGCAACGTCTCGCTGGGCTTCGGCGGCGTCCGCGCCCTGACCGAGGTCAGTTTCCACGTGAACAAGGGCGAGCTGTTCTCGATCATCGGCCCCAACGGCGCCGGCAAGACCTCGATGCTGAACTGCATCTCGGGGCGCTATACCCCGACGGCGGGCCGGGTGTTCCTGGAAGGGCGCGACGTCACCCCCCTGTCGCCCAACCAGCGCGCCACCCTGGGCATCGGCCGAACCTTCCAGAATCTGGCCCTGTTCGGCCACATGAGCGTGCTCGACAACATCATGGTCGGGCGCCACCACCTGCTGAAGAACAACTTCCTTACCGGCTCGGTCTATTGGGGCGGCGCCCAGAGCGAGGAGTTGCGGCATCGGCGCAAGGTGGAAGACATCATCGACTTCCTGGAAATTCCCCATATCCGCAAGGCCCATGCCGGCACCTTGCCCTATGGCCTGAGAAAGCGGGTCGAACTGGCGCGCGCGATGGCGGTGGAGCCCAAGATCATCCTTCTGGACGAGCCGATGGCCGGCATGAACCTGGAAGAGAAAGAGGACATGGCCCGCTACATCGTCGACCTCAACGAGGAATGGGGCATGACGGTGGTGATGATCGAACACGACATGGGCGTGGTCATGGACATCTCGCACCGGGTCATCGTGCTGGAATTCGGCCGCAAGATCGCCGACGGCCTGCCCGACGAGGTGATGAACAACGAACGCGTCAAGGTGGCCTATCTCGGCGTCGAGGACGACGAGGGACCCCAGGCGGGAGCGGTGGCCTGACATGAGCGAGACCTGGAACGACGTCGACACCTTCGACACCTTCCCCAAGCTGCTGGTGGAAAACGCCCGCCGCTTCCCCGGCGAAGTCGCCATCCGTGAAAAGGAATTCGGCATCTGGAACCTGTTCACCTGGGCCGATTCCCTGGCGCAGGTCAAGGGGCTGGCCCTGGGGCTGGCGGCCATCGGCGTCCAGCGCGGCGACGTGGTCGGCATCCTGGGCAAGAACCGCCCGCAATGGCTGTGGAGCGAGCTGGCGGCCCATTCGGTCGGCGCCCTCAGCATGGGCATCTACCAGGATTCGATGAATGCCGAGGTGGCCTACCTGCTGACCTACACCCAGGCGGCCGTGGTGCTGGCCGAGGATGAGGAGCAGGTCGACAAGCTGCTGGAAATCGCCGATCAGGTGCCGTCGATGCGCCACATCGTCTATTTCGACCCCCGCGGCATGCGCAAGTACAAGGACGAGCGGCTGATCTTCGCCGACGACCTGCGCCGCAAGGGCGAAGAGCTGGAGGCCGGCGACCCCGGCCGCTTCGAGCGCGACGTCGCCGCCGGCAAGGGTACCGATGTCGGTGTTCTGGTCACCACTTCGGGCACCACGTCGAACCCCAAGCTGGCCATGCTGGAGCCGGGGCCGTTCCTGCGCCACTGCAAGGCGTATCTGCGCGCCGATCCCAAGATGCCCGGCGACAATTACGTCTCGATGCTGCCGATGCCGTGGATCATGGAACAGATCTATGCCGTCGGGCAGCCGCTGATCTGCCGCAACGTCGTCAATTTCGTCGAGGAACCCGAGACGATGATGGCCGACATGCGGGAAATCGGGCCGCATTTCGTGCTGCTGGCTCCGCGCACCTGGGAAGCCATCGCCGCCGAAGTCCGGTCGCGCATGATGGATTCGACGCCCTTCAAGCGGTTCATGTTCGACTGGGGCATGACGCTGGGCATGAAGGCCCTGGACCAGGGGCGGCGGTCGAAACTGGCCGATTTCATCCTGTTCAAGGCCCTGCGCGACCGCATCGGCTTTTCCTATCTCAAGTCGGCGGCGACCGGCGGCGCGGCCCTGGGGCCGGACACCTTCCGCTTCTTCCTGGCGATGGGGGTGCCGCTGCGGCAGATCTACGGCCAGACCGAACTGGCCGGGGCCTACACCGTCCATCGCGGCGACGACATCGATTTCGACAGCGTCGGCATTCCCTTCGACGACGCCGAGTACCGCATCGACAATGCCGACGCCAACGGGGTCGGCGAGATCGTGGCCCGCACCGACGGGATGTTCTCGGGTTATTACAAGAATCCCGAGGCCTCGCAGGCCGATATGGAGGATGGCTGGCTGAAGACCGGCGACGCCGGTTTCATCAAGAAGGAAAACGGCCATCTGGTGGTCATCGACCGCATCAAGGATCTGGCGACGACCTCGCTGGGCGTGCGCTTCTCGCCGCAATTCATCGAGAACAAGCTGAAGTTCTCGCCCTTCATCGCCGAGGCGGTGACCCTGGGGGCCGACAAGCCCTCGCTGGCGGCGCTGCTGTGCATCCGCTATTCGATCGTGTCGAAATGGGCCGAGCAGAAGGGCATCGCCTTCACCAGCTATACCAGCCTGTCGGCGCAGCCCCAGGTCTACGAGCTGCTGCGGGCCGAGGTCGAGAAGGTCAACGCCACCCTGCCCGAGCCGCAGCGCATCCGCAAATTCCTGCTGCTGTACAAGGAACTCGACGCCGACGACGGCGAGCTGACCCGCACCCGCAAGGTCCGCCGCGGCGTCATCAACGACAAATACGGCGACATCATCGACGCCATGTATGCCGGACGCGATCTGGTGCCGGTGGATGCGGTCATCACCTTCCAGGACGGCAGCACCACCCGGGTGAAGACCGAACTGAAGGTGGTCACCCTGCTGCCCGATCCCGCCGCCGCCCTGGCCGCCGAATAGGAGAGCCCCCATGACCAGCAACCTTCTGGTGCAACTGCTCCTCAACGGGCTGATCGTCGGCACGCTGTACGGCGTCGTCGCCATGTGCTTCGTGCTGATCTACAAATCCACCCAGGTGGTCAATTTCGCCCAGGGCGAGTTCCTGCTGATCGGCGCCTGGACCTGCTGGTGGCTGGTGGTCGATGCCGGGCTGCCCTTCTGGCTGTCGTTCCCGCTGACCTTCGCCTTCATGATGGCGTTCGGCGTGGCGCTGCAGATGGTGGTGCTGCGCCCGCTGATCGGCGAGCCGATCATTTCGGTGATCATGGTCACCATCGGCCTGTCGATCTTCTTCCAGGCCGTCACCAAGTGGATCTTCGGCGCCGACGTCCAGCCCTTCCCCGACATCTTCCCGGTCAAGTCGGTGGACGTCTTCGGCCTGCAGGTGCAGTCGGCCTATCTGATGAGTCTGGGGGTTTCGGTGCTGATCATGGCCGGCTTCGCCTGGTTCTTCAAATATTCGCGCATGGGTCTGGCCATGCGCGCCACCGCCTTCAACCAGCAGGTGGCGCAAAGCCTGGGGATTTCGGTCAAGTCGGTGTTCGCGATGGCCTGGGCCATCTCGGCGATGGTGTCGGCGCTGGCCGGCGTGGTGGTCGGCATGGTCAACGGCGTCTCGGGCGCCCTGTCCTTCTTCGGCATCAAGGTGTTTCCGGCGGTCATCGTCGGCGGACTGGATTCGGTGGTCGGCGCCATCCTGGGCGGCCTGATCATCGGCGTGCTGGAGAACATGGCGGAATATGCCGACGGCCAGTGGCTGCAACTGGGCAATCTTTACACCGTGGCGCCGTTCTACGTGCTGATCATCATCCTGATGATCAAGCCCTACGGACTGTTCGGCACCAAGAACATCGAAAGGGTCTAGGCCGATGATTTCCACCAGCCTTATCCCCTGCGGCCAGTACAAGACGTCCTATGCCAAGGACACCACCTTGTTCGAGACCCCGGTTTCCCGCGCCTTCTGCGTGGCCGGCGTGGTCTTGCTGCTGGCGCTGCCGCAACTGGGCGTCAGCAACTATCACCTGACCCTGCTGATCCAGATCGGCTATCTGTCCATCGCCGCCCTGGGCCTGAACATCCTGGTGGGCAGCACCGGGCAGATCTCGCTGGGACATGCCGGGTTCTTCGGCTTCGGCGCCTTCGCCAGCGCCTGGCTGAACAACAAGTTCGGGGTGCCGGTGCTGCTGGCGATGCCGCTGGCGGCGGTGATGACCACCGGCCTGGGTCTGCTGTTCGGCATTCCGGCCGGACGCCTGAAGGGGCTGTATCTGGCCATCGCCACCTTCGCCTCGCAGTTCATCCTGGAAGATTTCTTCGCCCGCGCCGACTGGTTTTCGGGCGGCTCGTCGGGGGCGATGGCCGGCACGGCGTCGCTGTTCGGCTTCGACATCACCGGCGACCGCGCATATTTCTACGTGGTGCTGTTCTGGCTGGTGACGATGGTGCTGCTGGGGTCGAACCTGCTGCGCTCACGCGATGGCCGCGCCTTCGTGGCGGTGCGCGATCATTACCTGTCGGCCGAGGTGATGGGCATCAACCTGACCAAGTACCGCATCCTGTCGTTCGGCATCTCGTCGTTCTATGCCGGGCTGGGGGGCGCGCTGTACGGCCACTATCTGGGCTTCGTGTCGGCGGAAGGCTTCACCATCCTGCTGTCCATCCAGTTCCTGGGCATGATCATCATCGGCGGCATGGGCTCGGTGATGGGCACGCTGATGGGCACCGCCTTCATGGTGCTGCTGCCGGAAGTGCTGGAAATCGGCTTCGGCGGCATCCGTGCCGTGGCCGGCGACGTGGCGTGGCTGACTTCGGGGCTGGCCTATGCCAAGCAGGCCTCGATCGGCCTGGCCATCATCTTGTTCCTGATCTTCGAGCCGGACGGGCTGGTGCACCGCTGGAAGCTGATCAAGTCCTACTGGAAACTCTATCCGTTCTCGTACTGACAACAAAAGGGCCGGCAAGGCCCAGGTTCTCTGGATTTCCGTATCACACTGGGAGGAGACGACATGAAAAAGACTTTGCTGGCCAGCGCCGCGATCGCCCTGGCATCCACCGCCGCCTTCGCCGCCGACGGCATTCCGGTCGGCCATCTGGCCGACCTGACCGGGGCCACCGCTTCGGTGAGCAAGCCCTACAGCCAGGGCGTCGCCGACGCGCTGAAATACCTGAACGCCCAAGGCGGCACCGGCGGCAAGGCCATCGCCTTCGAGACCGTCGACTACGCCTATGAAGTGCCGCGCGCGATGGCGCACTACAAGAAGCTGCTGGACCAGAAGGTGGTGGCCATCCAGGGCTGGGGCACCGGCGACACCGAGGCCCTGGTCTCGTTCGTGGCCAAGGACCAGATCCCCTATTTCTCGGCGTCCTATTCCGGCCATCTGACCGACCCGAACGGCAAGACCTCGGCCAAGGCGGCGCCCTACAACTTCTTCTACGGCCCCAGCTATTCCGATGGCTGCCGCGCCCTGGTGGAATGGGCCGCCGACGACTGGAAGAAGAAGGGCGGCCACGGCAAGGCCAAGTTCGTCCACATGGGCGACAACCACCCCTATCCCAACGCCCCCAAGGATGCCTGCGGCGCCTATGCCAAGGAAAAGGGCCTGGAGATCCTGAACCCCATCCAGTATTCGCTGAAGCCCGGCGACTTCAAGGCGCAGTGCCTGTCGCTGAAGGAATCGGGCGCCAACTACGCCTATCTCGCCAACACCTCGGGCTCGACCATTTCGCTGCTGAAGAGCTGCGAGACGGTGGGGGTCAAGACCCAGTACATGGGCAATATCTGGGGCATGGACGAAGCCTCGCTGAAGGCTTCGGGCGAGGCCGCCAACGGCATGGTGTGGGTGGTGGCAGCCGCCACCTGGGCCGACGACAATGCCGGCATGAAGCTGGTGCGCGAGATCGCGAAGATCTCGGACCCGTCGGGTGCCGAAGCCCGGCCGGTCCATTACATGCGCGGCGTCTGCTCGGCCTTCTACATGAAGGAGGCGATGGACATCGCCGCCACCCTGCCCGGCGGCGTCACCGGCCCCAACATCAAGAAGGCCATGTACCAGAAAAAGGCCTGGGTTCCGGCCGGTCTGGACGGCGTCTGCCTGCCGTCGGGCTGGAAGGAAGACGATCACCGCGGCACCACCCAGGTGATGGTCTATCAGGCCGCCGTGAAGGGGGCCGACATCTCGATGAAGAAGGTGTTCACCGCCGACATCCCGCGCCGCACCGAGTGGCTGGGCTGGTAAGTCCTTCTGGTAACCGGGCGGTCCCGCTTTTCGGGGCCGCCCCCCCTTTCCTTGTCTCAGGGAAGCTTGGAACATGGGCGAAGCCGCTGTGAAACTGGCGCCGGAGGAAATCCTGCTGGCGGTCAACAATATCGAGGTCGTCTATGACGACGTCATCCTGGTGCTGCGTGGCGTCAGCCTTGAGGTCCCCAAGGGCAAGATCGTCACCCTGCTGGGGCCGAACGGCGCCGGCAAG
>CAJANN010000293.1 GCA_903941095.1 uncultured Rhodospirillaceae bacterium
AACTGTGCAACAAGGGCGAAGGCGCCGCCACCATGATGTGGGCGCCGACCAAGCCGTGATGAGGCGGCAATATTTTTTCTCCTCAATATTATGGTACTACCCGGACGCCCTCTCTTACATGCGTTTCTTCTTATTGAAGCGGCCCATCAGCAGGCCGCCGCAATGGGAGGAACGATATGTCACGCAACCTGTACCCCGTCATCCTGGGGCTTGCCGGCCTTGCCGCCAGCCTGCCGGCTTCGGCCCATAACGGAATGCTGCCCTACTGCCACGGCGCCATCGATTGCGGCATGGGGGGCGCCGGCGTCGCCCAGGCCCACGATGCCACCAGCACCGCCCTGAATCCGGCCTTGGCCGGCCAGATGAACGGGGAAGCCGTCCTGAATGCCGGATGGTTCCACGCCGACCGCACCATGAACGCCCAGGGCGGCATGGCCGACGGCACCGTCGGCACCCAGAACAGTCAGCTCACCGATTACCCCGATGGATCGGTCGGAGCCAATTTCCGTCTGAATCCGCAATGGGCGCTGGGGACGGTGTTCTATTCCGGCGGCGGCGGCGAAACCAAGTATGCCAAGCGCCGGACCTCGGTGGCCGGCACCGGCGCAGCCGGGGATTTCGACAATGCGGTCCGCATCCGCAAGGCCAATTGGGCGACCAGTCTGGCCTGGACCCCGTCGGCCGAGCAGAGCTATGGCGCCAGCGTCATTCTGGGCTGGCAGGACATGCGGTCCAACATGCTGACCACCGGCATGGCGCCGACCGCCGGCAAGCACGAGGTCGACGACGCCTTCGGCTGGGGCATGCGGTTCGGCGGGGCATGGAATCTGGGAGAGCTGGGGGTGGGCGCTTTCTATCAGACCCCCATCTGGTTCCAGCGTTTCGACAAGTACAAGGACCTGTTCGTCGGTCCGATCGACGAACCCGCCCAGTTCGGTCTGGGGCTGGCCTGGCATATCACCCCGGACGTCGACCTGCTGGGTGATTTCAAGACCATCATGTGGGACGATGTCCGCGCCATCGGCACCCAGCCCCCCGAGGGCGGGTTCGGCTGGACCATGCAGCCGGTGCTGGCTCTGGGTGCCCAATGGCGGCTGAATCCGACCTGGACGGTGCGGGCCGGCTGGAATTACGGCCCGTCGCCGATTGCCGACGACAAGACCTTCGCCAACGCCATGTTTCCGGCCATCAACGAACATCACCTGACCACCGGAGCGACATTCAACGTCAATCAAAGCTGGTCGGTGTCGGGGTCGGCCTATTGGTCGCCGGAAAATTCGCAGAAGGACCCGGGGACCGGCGATAATTTCAGCCAGAACGGCAAAGGAACCACGATCACCCACGAACAATACGGCGGGTTGCTGGGGTTGCGCTGGAAATTCTGACCGCCCCACCGGCGGTCAGCCGGCGGACGATCCGGTTCCGACGCGGTCAGGGCGTGATGCTTTAACACCAACGGCCATAAGTCCCGACTTGTGGCCGTTGGCCAACCGCCATTGCGGCGGCTTATGCTTTCCCCTCGCCGGGCGGGCGCCTCCGCGCCCTTGGCTGCGGTCTCAATGGCCGCGGATCGTGTCGTGCGTCAGGTTTGACGCTCGACGCTCTGGGCAGAGGGTGCCGAGAAGGCGTCAGCCTTTTCGGCCGTTGGCGTAAGTGTGCGTCGCGCCCTGACTTTGTGTCTTGCCCTTGCCGGACGCCGCCCGTGTATGATGACGCATCTGATAAAGGAGACTTCATGAACAAGGACTGGACCAAGCTGGCATCCGACCTGTCGCGGTTGGTGGGGCAGGTGCGCGCCGGTGCCCCCGAGGCGATGAAAGGCTTTTCCGCTTTGGCCCGGGGGGCGACGGCGCCCGGCGCCCTGGATACCAAGACCAAGGAACTGATGGCCCTGGCCATCGGCATTGCCGCCCGGTGCGACGGCTGTCTGGCTTTCCACGCCCGGGCGGTGGCGGACCAGGACGCGACCCGGGAAGAGGTGATGGAGACCATCGCGATGGCGGTCTACATGGGGGG
>CAJANN010000294.1 GCA_903941095.1 uncultured Rhodospirillaceae bacterium
CGGAACCGGGCGGTGGTACTCCGTGCCGCTTCCGCCGTCAAGCACGGCGTGGTCCCGCCTCAGGGTGATCGCCTTTGGACGAGCGCAGCGAGGACTGGCACCGCAGCGACCGGAGGGGCGTAGCCCCGGAGGGAAAGCGAGGAAGCCTAAGGGGGCTGATGCCCCCCGCTGGCGATCGAGGCAGACATGAAAGAAGCCAGGGTGATCGCCAAATGCGATCACCCTGCGGCCCGCCTAGCCCCGGCGCGACTCGTAATCGACATCCAGGGCCGTCAACGCCAGCTCCAGCGTGATGGCGGTGTTTTCCAGCCCCTCCCCCCGCGAATGGGCCAGCATGTGCCGCAACGCCGACCGGAACATCTTTTGCGATATCGGCTGATCGTCAGTGGGGATGGCACGCTCCAGAGACCGTAATCGAACGACGTTGTTCATTATCGTTTTCCTCCCTGCTCATGATTTTTTCTATCCGCACGATCGCCTGAAAGATGACCTGCGAGATGTCCGGGCATCCCGAGCGCAAAGCCTCGGCTGCCAGATAGTGGAGACTGGGAAGCAAGGCGCGGGCCGGGCCCTGGTCGGGCCGGTTCATTGCGCCGCCACCCCGGCATAAAGAATGTCGTCGGCCGTGCGCAGCACCGGGCCGGAAATCCCGCTGGCGGCACGCAGCGCCTGCAGGTGGGCGTGCGACACCGGCAGCAGCCCGACATAGCATTCCTGCCCGTCGATGGCCTTGGACGGCCCCAGACGCCGGGCGGGCCAGCCCTGGCGATTGAAGGAATGTTCCCAGCACCAGGAATAGCCGATGCCGATCAGCCCGCGGACATTGTTGCGCAGCGACGCTTCCATGTAGGCCAGGATCAGTTCCGACAGGATCCGCCTGCGCAGTTCCTTCGGCAGGTCGTGGTCGATGCCCAGCCGGGTCGATTCCCAAATCTCGGGACAGGCCGGCAGCTCCTGCTCGGTCACCAGCTCGGGCCACAAATCCTTGATCATGTACGGAAGGGTGGTGGGCGCCAGCCGGGCGACGCCGCGGACCTGCCCGTCATCGTCGCGCCAGACGCAGTACGTGGCGGCCGGGGTGTCGTACTGGTCGTACTCCATGCCCCGCCAGTTGGGAACGCCCCATTGCTGCTTTTCGACAAAGACCTTGTGGCGCAGGCGGAACTGCGAGGCCAGGGCATCGCCGAACAGATGGGCGGTCTCGTAGGTGAAGCAATCGATCACGGCGCGTCTCCCCAGGCGGCATACAGGCCCACAGGGAAGCACCGTTCCAGACCATCCGCATCCCCCGGAACTCCGTGGGGTTGCGCTATCAGTCTGATTCTAAATAGTTATAAGGCCAAGATGCATGGCCTTGACCACTGCCGTGACCCGGCTGTCGACCCCCAGCTTCCTGAAAACGTTCTTCAGGTGCCACTCGACCGAGTTTTCGGCGATGTGCAGGATCTCACCGATCGCCCACGAGCTTTTGCCCAGCTTGCACCATTCCAGGATTTCGCGTTCGCGCGGGGTCAGCCGGACCGCCGAGACCGGCCGCGGCAGCGCCAGGGCGCTGTAGGCGGTATGGAACTGCACCGCCATCATCTGCAGAAAAGGCAGGGCCGCCACCCCCGCGGCGCCGCCGCCGGTACTGGCGAATCCGACGCCGACACATTCCCCGGCCGGACCATGGATCGGCACGGCCGCACCGTCCCTCAGGCCGACGTCTTCCGCCTCATGGAATATCCGGGACGGTTCGCGCCGCCGGTTGTCCACGGTGTCCCACCACAGGAACGGCTGGCCGGACACCAGCATGCGGCAGCGGACGGGGTCGGTGTCGACATATCCCTTGGCGACGTAGTGGGCGATCCATTCGTCGGGATAGGACCGGGCGACGCAGGGCAGCGAGGTGTCGGGGTGGTTGCGCAACGCCCGGTACATGATCCGGTCATAGCCGAACGACGCCACCGCCGTCTGGAAGACGGAAAAGACTTCGTCGGTGGTTGTCGCCCGGTTCGACGCCTCGACATAATCCGCGATGCGCATCCGCCCATATCCCAGCGGCAAAGGATGAAGCCTGTCCGGCATCCGTTCCCGACCGGAAACGGATGCCGGCCGGTTTATTCGCCGGCCAAGGTCGTGCCCAGGGCCTTGGCCAGGTCGAGGACCCGGCGGCGGACCTGCGGATCGGTGATGCGATAATAGGCCCGCACCAGTTCCAGGGTCTCGCGCTTGGTCATCGGATCGGCGTCGAAAGTGGCCGGCTCTTCCCGCAGGCCGGACATCAGCCGGGGGGACAGCGATTCCACTTCCTCGGTCATGTCGTCGAAGAAGAAGCTGACGGGGACGTCCAGCACGCGGGACAGGTCGAACAGCCGGCTGGCGCCGACGCGGTTGGCGCCGCGTTCGTACTTCTGCACCTGCTGGAAGGTCAGGCCCAGGGCTTCGCCCAGCTTTTCCTGGCTCATGCCCAGAAGAGTGCGGCGCAGACGCACACGGGCGCCCACATGCACGTCGATGGGATTGGGCTTGCCCGATGGAGTGCGGCCGCGGCTGGATGGACGGCGGGTGGTCTTGGCGCTGGCCTTGGCTGTTACGGTCATCGAAGCTTCCTATGTGTATGTACCGTTGAGTGTTTACCCTTTTTCACATGGGATTGGCAACCTGTTGTTGTGACATCCAAAATAAATATGCCATTCGCATGATAACAATCCCGCCCGGCATCGTCAGGTCCGGACCCCACCCTTTCGACCAGTCCGATACCACTCGACAGAGGAGGGATTGTCGTCGGATTTCAGGGAACAACTCCATTTTGCGCGCAATATTGTTACGACATAAGGCTGTAATTGAATAGGAACTTGCGCAGACTGCCCCCCCTGCCTATTCTGCCGTCCCACTTGAAAGAATGTCGGGCGCTGCTTGCGGTGCCCCGCCTTAAACATTATGCCCGCCTTAAACATTATGGACGAAGCAGACATGACCCACCGCCACCTGATCACCATCGACGGCAACGAAGCCTGCGCCTCGGTCGCCTACCGGCTGTCCGAAGTCGCGGCCATCTATCCCATCACGCCCTCTTCGACGATGGGCGAACTGGCTGATCAGTGGGCGTCGGAAGGCAAGACCAACATCTGGGGCCTGATTCCCGACGTGGCGGAAATGCAGCATGAAGGCGGCGCCGCCGGTGCCGTTCACGGCGCCTTGCAGGCGGGGTCGCTGGCGACCACCTTCACGGCGTCGCAGGGCCTGCTGCTGATGATCCCCAACATGTACAAGATCGCCGGCGAGCTGACCTCGTTCACCATGCATGTCTCGGCCCGGACGGTGGCGACCCACGGCCTGTCCATTTTCGGCGACCATTCCGACGTCATGGCCTGCCGCCAGACCGGCTTCGCCATGCTGGCCGCCGCCGGCGTCCAGGAGGCCCACGACATGGCCCTGGTGGCCCACGCCGCCTCGCTGGAATCGCGGGTGCCCTTCCTGCACTTCTTCGACGGCTTCCGCACCAGCCACGAGGTCGCCAAGATCGAGGAACTGAGCGACGCCGACCTGCACCGCATGATCGACGACGATCTGGTCAAGGCGCACCGCAGCCGGGCGCTGTCGCCCGACCACCCCACCCTGCGCGGGTCGTCGCAGAACCCCGACACCTTCTTCCAGATGCAGGAAGCCCGCAATCCCTGGTACGATTCCTGCCCCGGCATCGTCCAGCAGGTGATGGACCGCTTCGCCGAACTGACCGGCCGCCGCTACGGCCTGTTCGACTATCACGGCGACGCCCAGGCCGACAGGATCATCATCATCATGGGATCGGGCGCCGACACCGTGCACGAGACGGTGGACCACCTGAACAGCCAGGGTGCCCGCCTGGGCGTGCTGAAGGTGCGGCTGTTCCGGCCGTTCTCGATCGACGCCTTCGTCGCGGCCCTGCCGACCTCGGTCAAGGCCATCGCCGTGCTGGACCGCACCAAGGAAAGCGGCTCGGTGGGCGAACCGCTGTTCCAGGACGTGGTCACCGCCCTGGCCGAAGCCCGCGCCCAGGGATTGCGCGCCACCGCCGCCGAACCCGTGGTGATCGGCGGCCGCTATGGCCTGGCCAGCAAGGAATTCACCCCGGCGATGGTCAAGGCGGTGTTCGACGAGCTGGCCGCGGCCAAGCCGCGCCGCCGCTTCACCGTCGGCATCATCGACGACGTCACCGGCCTGTCGCTGCCGGTGGACGGCGGCTTCCGCCTGCCCCAGGGCGGGGTCAAGCGGGCGGTGTTCTTCGGCCTGGGGGCCGACGGCACCGTGGGCGCCAACAAGAACTCGA
>CAJANN010000295.1 GCA_903941095.1 uncultured Rhodospirillaceae bacterium
TGGCCGTCAATGTTATAAAAAATAAAACTACTTTAATCGGCATTGTTGGCGTTTGTCTTTCTTTTCTTTTTGCCTGGTCTTCTTACGATCTCTCGGTCGACGCGTGGGCGTCCCGCATTTCCCAGCGGACGTCCGAGGGGGCTTTTCCGCAGTCCCTGGTGCTGTTGTATTCCGCCGCCGCCCTGCTGCTTGGTTTGACCCTGACCGGGCTTCTGGCCTATCTGGCCAGAAGCACCCGCGACCTTGCCGCCGTCCGGCTGGAGCTGACGCGGGTGAACAACAACCTGGCTTCGGCCCTGGTGCGGTCGATGGAGAACGAGAAGTTCATCCGTTCGCTGGATGACGGCATTCCCGCCCTGATCGCCTATATCACCTCGGACCTGTTGTACAAGTACGCCAACAACCAGTATCTGGTCTGGCTGGGGCGGCGCGGCGACGACGTCATCGGCCACAGGCTGCAGGACGTTCTGGCCGGCGGTGGCGGCGTCGAATCGGCCCTGGTTCATGCCGCCGCGGCCCTGAGCGGCAAGCGCCGGCGGTTCGAGCAGGAATTCGTCAAGCCGTCCGGTGAACGGATCATCGCCAATGTCGAGTATGTGCCGGACATGGACGAGCACGGCACCGTACTGGGTTTTTTCTCGCTGGCATCGGACATTACCGAACTGAAGCAGGCCAAGGCCCATCTGCATCAGGCGCTGAAGCAGGCCGAAGCCGACAGCCGCTTCAAAAGCGAGTTTCTGGCCAATGTCAGCCACGAGATCCGCACGCCGATGAATGCCATCATCGGCTTTACCCGCATCCTGCGGCGAATGATCGAACAGCCAGAACTGCTGGATCGGCTGGCCAAGATCGACCATGCCGCCCAGCATCTTCTGGGAATCATCAACGACATTCTGGACATGTCGAAGATCGAGGCCGGCAAGGTGACGATCAATGCCGGTCCGTTTCAGTTGGGACGCCTGTTGTCGGGGGTCATGATCCAGACCTCGTCCCTGGTCGAGGGCAAGGAACTGGACCTGCGTGTCGAGGTGTCTCCGGATGTGCCCGACCGTCTGGTCGGCGATTCCCTGCGGCTGACCCAATGCATCCTCAATTACGTCGGCAATGCGGTGAAGTTCACCCGGACCGGGACCATCGTCGTCCGGGTCGCGCTGGAGCAGGCCCGAGTCGATGGCCTGCTGATTCGCTTCGAGGTCGAAGATAACGGCATCGGCATCGCTCCCGAGGATCTGCAGCGGCTGTTTTCCAAGTTCGAGCAGGCCAGCCACCTGACCGCGCAGCAGTTCGGCGGAACCGGGCTGGGGCTGGCCATCACCCGGCAACTGGCGATTCTGATGGGGGGGCAGTCCGGAGCCGACAGCGCCCCCGGACGGGGAAGCCGGTTCTGGTTCACCGCCTTGCTGCAGCCCGATGTCGGCAATGACGACGCCTTGGCGGGGGACGGCATCGCTTCCATCGGCTCCCTGATGCGCGACGGCGCCGGGGTCCGGGTTCTGGTGGTCGAGGATGTCGCCCTGAACTGCGAAATTCTGCAGGACATGCTGCAATCGGTCGGGCTGGGGGCGGATATCGCCGAAAATGGCGAGATCGCCGTCGCCAAGGCCCAGGCAACGCCGTACGACATCATTCTGATGGATGTGCGGATGCCGGTGATGGACGGCCTGGCCGCCACCCGGGCCATCCGCGGATTGCCGGGATATTCGGCCGTGCCGATTGTGGCCCTGACCGCCAACGCCTTCGACGAGGACAAGCGCGACTGTCTGGCCGCCGGGATGAACGACGTTCTGACCAAGCCGATCGAGCCCGAGTTGCTGTACGTCGCCTTGGCCAAATGGCTGGGCCGGACCGGACCGCAAAGCGACACCCCCCCGGTTCCGGCCCCGGCATCGCTCCCGGTCCCGGCATCTTTCCCGGTCCTGCCGTCCGATCCGGTCGGGAAACTGCAGGCCTGTCTTGGTCATATCCCCGGCATCGACATGACCAAAGGGGCAGGATTCAAGAACCGGCCCGATCGCTACATCCGATATCTCCTGGAATTCGCCGCCGAGAATGCCGATTTCGTCCCGCGGCTGCGGGCCTGCCTGGATGGCGGTGACCTCACGGTGGCCTTGCGCCTGCTGCATAGCCTGAAGGGAACCGCGGGACTGGTCGGCATGGTCGGAATCCATGCCCTGGCGGCGGAGCTGGAAGGCACCGTCAAGGACGATCCGACCAATCCGGCGATCGCCGCGGCCATCGATGAATTGCAGTCCGAGATGGACGAAGTCTGTACCGCCGTTGCCGCCCTGGACGACGGAGCGTCCCGGTGATGTCCTGTCGACCGGGGCCGATGGCGTGTATTGTGCCGTATGATCTGTCAGGAAAGGTGGATTTATGCCGACATTGTTCGATCCGGTCACCATCGGGGCGCTGACCTGCCCCAACCGCATCGTGATGGCCCCCCTTACCCGTGCCCGGGCCGGGGCCAGCCGGGTTCCCAACCCGTTGATGGCGCAATATTACCAGCAGCGCGCTTCCGCCGGTCTGATCCTCAGCGAGGCGACCTCGGTGACGCCGATGGGGGTGGGGTATGCCGATACCCCGGGCATCTGGTCGGACGAGCAGGTCGAGGGCTGGAAGCTGGTCACGTCGGCGGTCCATGCCGCCGGTGGGCGTATCGTCATGCAGCTTTGGCACGTCGGACGGGTTTCCGATCCGGTGTTCCTTGATGGGGCGCTGCCGGTGGCGCCTTCGGCCATCGCGCCTGGGGGGCATGTCAGCCTGATCCGTCCCGAGCGGCCCTATGTGACCCCGCGGGCTTTGACGGCCGAGGAAATCCCCGGCATCGTCGCCGCCTATCGCAAGGGGGCGGAGAACGCCCGGCGGGCCGGGTTCGACGGGGTGGAAATTCATGGCGCCAACGGATATCTGCTGGACCAGTTCCTGCAGGACAGCACCAACCGGCGGACCGACGATTACGGCGGCAGCATCGAAAACCGCGCCCGTCTGATGATCGAAGTCACCGATGCCGCCATCGCCGTCTGGGGGGCGGATCGCGTCGGTCTGCATCTGGCGCCCCGCGGCGATTCCCACGACATGGGCGATTCCGATCCGGCCGCCACCTTCGGTTACGTGGTGCGGGAAATGGACCGGCGGGGGATCGCCTTCATCTTCACCCGGGAATCCCTGGGCGAGAACCGTATCAGCCCGCAATTGCGGGCGGCATTCCGGGGCGCCTTCATCGCCAACGAGGGTTTTACCGGGCAGACCGCCCAGTCCGTGCTGCAGGCCGGCGAGGCCGACGCGGTGGCTTTCGGCAAGCTGTTCATCGCCAATCCGGATCTGGTCCGGCGTCTGGCCCAGGATGCGCAGATGAACCCCCCGATGCCGGCGACGTTCTTCGGCTCGGGTCCCGGCGGCTATACCGATTATCCGACTGTGCAAGGCGGATGATGAAAGGGGATGTCCGGATCGGCGTTCCGTGCGGGACGTCCGGTCCGGATGGCGGGGAAAAGCCGGGACCACCCGGAACATGCCGCACTATCCTGCTTTGGTATTTGACTGGACCTATACTTCAGCAAGTTGTCAAAACGGCCCCAGACAGCCTTTTCTGCTTTGCAACATTAGGCTTCTGTCATGTTAAGTTTGTTTATTTTGTCTGTTTCATTTCGATCCCGATTGTAGGAAAATCTTGGCCAACTGGTGATACCAGTATCGCCAGATGGACGGGAGAGAGAGACTTGACCATCAACAGACGCGAGTTCTTCCGGCTGAGCGGCAGCGCCCTCGCCGGAACGACCGCCGGCACTCTGGGGTTCGGCACCCTGGAGGCGGTCGCCGCCGAGGTGCGGCCCTACAAGCTGGCGCGAACCACCGAGACCCGCAACACCTGCCCCTATTGCTCGGTGGGCTGCGGCATCCTGATGTATACGCTGGGTGATGGGGCCAAGAACGTGCACGGCCGCATCTTCCACATCGAGGGCGACCCGGATCACCCGGTGAATCGTGGCTCACTCTGTCCCAAGGGCGCCGGGCTCGTGGACTTCATCCACAGCGACACGCGCCTGACCCGACCCGAATACCGCGCCCCCGGCAGCCGCGAGTGGCAACCCATCGCCTGGGACGAGGCCTTCACCCGCATCGCCAAGCTGATGAAGGAGGACCGCGACGCCAACTTCGAGGCCACCAACAAGGACGGCGTGACCGTCAA
>CAJANN010000296.1 GCA_903941095.1 uncultured Rhodospirillaceae bacterium
GGCCGCACGGAGCGAATATCCGGCACCGCGCACGGTATGGATCAGCGGCTGGTCGAAATCCTTGTCCACCTTCTGGCGCAAGCGGCTGATATGGACGTCGATCAGGTTGGTCTGGGGATCGAAATGATATTCCCAGACATTCTCCAGCAGCATGGTCCGCGTCACCACCTGACCGGCATAGCGCATGAGGTATTCCAGCAGGCGGAATTCGCGCGGCTGAAGGTCGATGCTTTGTCCGCCTCGGTTGACGCTGCGGGCCAGCAGATCCATCTCCAGATCCTCGACCTTCAACTTGGTTTCCGGTTGGGCCGCCGAAACCCGGCGCGACAGCGCCTCGATCCGGGCCAGCAACTCGGCGAAGGCATAGGGCTTGACCAGATAATCGTCGCCGCCGGCCTTCAGGCCGCGCACGCGGTCGTCGACCTTGCCCAGGGCCGACAGGATCAGCACCGGGGTGGTATGGCCGGAATTGCGCAGGGTCTGGATGATGGCCAGCCCGTCCAGGCCGGGCAGCATCCGGTCGACGATCATGGAATCGTAGCGTTCGGTGGTGGCCAGGAACAGGCCGTCGGTACCGTTGGCGGCATGGTCGACGGTATGGCCGGCCTCTTTCAGGCCCTTGGCCAGATAGGCTGCCGCCTCGCCGTCATCCTCGATCAACAGAATTCGCATGGTGGTCACTCTATACGTCCGGGACAGGTCAAAGAAAAGCCCCCGCAGCCAGGGGGATCGCTGCGGGGGCCGTTTTCGCTGGGCCGGCCAAGGGGAACGGGCCGGTGAAGTGTTCCCGCGGCAGTGGGGGGGAGTGAACCGCGGGTCCGGTCGGCAGAGGAGTTCATCCGCCTCTCGGGGGGCTCGGTCGGCGGGGAGCGCTTGTTCCGCCGGTGCCGGTGCCGCACCTGATGACAAGCACTATGCCCGTCCGCTGGTTACGCCCACCTTTCGGCGGGATTAATTCGCGGTAAGGTTCGCCGGTGACAGGCGGGGCCGTCCCGCTTATGATCCGCCGCATGCGCGCCCTGCTCACCATCCTGGCGGCTCTGGCCGCCTTTCCCGCCGCGGCCGGCTGCATCGGCTCCCAGTCCCTGCCCGAGCCCGGGCCGATTCCGGAAGCGGTGCCGTTCCATTTCCAGCGGACCGCCGCCCGTGGGCTGGCCTGCGCCGTGCCTGCCGAACAGGGCGCCGATATGGCCGCGCATCGCCGCCCGACCAGCTATCTGCCGTGCCTGAAGGTGGGGGCGGTATCCATCGCCGACACCCTGAAAAGCGTCGAGGCGGCCCTGGGCAAACCCGACGCCATAACGTCCATCGACTGGCGGACCGAGGCGCGGGCCTATTTCATCGCCCAGCGATCCATTCCCCATCCCTATTACGTGGTCACGTTCCAGGACGACGTCGCCGTCGCGGTCCAGTTGCTGGGACCGCCCACCGAGATGCCGGCCCGCTTCTCGGGCCTGTCCCTGGGC
The DNA here is from genome assembly GCA_903941095.1 of uncultured Rhodospirillaceae bacterium. Taxonomy (GTDB): domain Bacteria; phylum Pseudomonadota; class Alphaproteobacteria; order Rhodospirillales; family Magnetospirillaceae; genus Magnetospirillum. Next base: position 1,467 of record CAJANN010000296.1, read on the forward strand.
GACCCGGCCCAGGCGGTGCTGGACAGCCTGGGCAAGCCGTCGCGCCGCTGCCCGGGCAAGGAGCGATCCGCCGAGACCTGGGTCTGGCACCCCTTCCCCATCGGCGTCGACATCCGGGACGGCCATGTCATCGGCTTCAAGGTGACGTGGCCGGCCGGACGCTGAGCGGGATCACTCCTCGGGCGGGACGTCCCGCTTGCTGCGGTCTTCGTTGATGGCGACGAAGGTGAACGAGGCGCTGGTCACCTTGATCTGCTCCTCGACGCCCCAGCGCCGCCGCACCCAGGCCTCGACCCGGACGGCAATGGACGAGCGGCCGACCCGGACGACTTCGGTGTAGCAAGACACCTCGTCGCCGACGAACACCGCCTCGTGGAAGGTCATGGCCTCGACGGCGACGGTGACCACCAGCCCCCTGGCGCGATGGAAGGCGTGGGTGCCGCCGGCCAGGTCCATCTGCGCCAGCAGCCAGCCGCCGAAGATCACCCCTTGCGGGTTGGTGTCGGCCGGCATGGCCACGGTACGGATCGACAGCCGGCCCCGGGGGGCGGTGGTGGTTTCGATGCTCTGGTGACGCTCGGTCATCGGGAATACGGCCCTGACAATATGTTGTGGCGGTCGGGAAGCAGACTACAGCATCCGCTTGCGCCCGCCCCATGCATTCCTATAATGCCCGCCATGTCCGATCTGTTCCAGCAATTGGCCCCCAAGGGGACCGACTATTCCGCCAAGGATATCGAAGTCCTTGAAGGCCTTGAACCCGTGCGCCGCCGCCCCGGCATGTATATCGGCGGCACCGACGACCGCGCCCTGCACCATCTGGTGGCCGAGGTGCTGGACAACGCGATGGACGAAGCGGTGGCCGGCCACGCCAGCTGGATCGAGCTGGAACTGGACGCCCAGGGCATCGCCACCATCCGCGACAACGGCCGCGGCATCCCGGTCGACCCGCACCCCAAGTTTCCCGACAAAAGCGCGCTGGAAGTGATTCTGACCACGCTGCATTCCGGCGGCAAGTTCGGCGGCGACGCCTATAAGGTGTCGGGCGGCCTGCACGGCGTCGGCGTCTCGGTGGTCAACGCGCTGTCCGACCGGCTGGTGGTCGAAGTCGCCCGCGACCGCCGGCTGTACCGCCAGGAATTCTCGCGCGGGGTCGCCATCGGCCCGCTGGTCGAGGTCGGCGCGGTGCAGAACCGCCGCGGCACCACCGTTTCGTTTCACCCCGATCCGGAAATCTTCGGCGACCGCGCCTTCCTGAAGGCCCGCACCCTGTACCGGCTGGCCCGATCCAAGGCCTATCTGTTCCGCGGCGTGCAGATCCGCTGGAAATGCGATCCGCTGCTGCTGGAAGACGGCGACGACATTCCGGCCGAGGATGTGCTGCACTTCCCCAACGGCCTGTCCGATTTCCTGGTGGCGGTGCTGAACGGCCGGCCGCTGCTGACGCGCGGCTTCTTCGACGGCACAGCCCCCCTGGCCGACGACATGGGACAGGTGGAATGGGCGGTCGCCTGGCCCGACGACGACGAGGACGGCTTCACCAACACCTATTGCAACACCGTCCCCACCCCCGATGGCGGCACCCACGAAGCCGGCCTGCGCAATGCCCTGACCCGCGGCCTGCGGGCCTATGGCGACCTGCTGGGCAACAAGAAGGGCGGCGCCGTCACCAGCGAGGACGTCATGGGCGGGGCCTGCGTGCTGGTCAGCCTGTTCATCAAGGACCCGCAGTTCCAGGGCCAGACCAAGGACAAGCTGGTCAGCGCCGAAGCCACCCGGCTGGTGGAAAACGCCATCAAGGACCATTTCGACCACTGGCTGTCGGGCGATCCGGAATCCGGCAAGGCCCTGATGGCCCGCATCATCGAGCGGGCGGAGGAACGGCAGCGCAGGAAGGCCGCCAAGGAAACCACCCGCAAGACGCCGACCAAGCGGCTGCGGCTGCCGGGCAAGCTGGCCGACTGCTCGCGGCAGGTGGCGGTCGGCACCGAACTGTTCCTGGTCGAGGGCGATTCGGCTGGCGGTTCGGCCAAATCGGGCCGCAACCGCGAGATCCAGGCCATCTTGCCGCTGCGCGGCAAGATCCTGAACGTCGCCTCGGCCTCGACCGACAAAATGCGCCAGAACCAGGAACTGAAGGACCTGATCGAGGCGCTGGGCTGCGGCGTGCGCGACGGGTATGAAAACGACAAGCTGCGCTACGAACGCGTCATCATCATGACCGACGCCGACGTCGACGGCGCCCATATCGCCAGCCTGCTGATGACCTTCTTCTATCAGGAAATGCCGGACCTGATCCGCAACGGCCACCTGTTCCTGGCCATGCCGCCCCTGTACCGGCTGGCGCACGGGCAGATCGTCATCTATGCCCGCGACGACGCCCACAAGGACGAGCTGATGAAGACCACCTTCGCCGGCAAGAAGAACGTCGAGATCAGCCGGTTCAAGGGCCTGGGCGAAATGCCGCCGGCCCAGCTGAAGGAAACCACGATGGACCCCAGGCGGCGGACCCTGATCCGGGTGATGCTGCCCGCCGGCCGCACCGAGGAAGACCGCGAGGAAGCCAAGGAAGCCGCCCATCTGGTGGAAACCCTGATGGGGCGCAAGCCCGAGCTGCGCTTCCACTACATCCAGAAGCACGCCCGCTTCGTCCGCGACCTGGACGTCTGATACGAAGCCCGGATGATTCATCCGGGCTTGGGAACCCGAATGAATCATTCGGGTTCCGTATGATCCGGCACGGGGGCGGCCAGCCTCAGCGCACC
>CAJANN010000297.1 GCA_903941095.1 uncultured Rhodospirillaceae bacterium
GACCGCCTCAAGGATGCGGGAAAGCCCCCCAAGGTTGTCCTCGTCGCCGTCGCCAGAAAGCTTCTCGTCATCGCCTACGGCGTCATAAAGTCCCAGCGCCCGTTCCAACTCGCTTGACGAGCCAACACGGTATCTCAATGGGCGCTGGATACGAAGTTTCATTCGGATGTCGAAGCCCTTGCCGGCATGAGGGCCGGGTGCCCTATTCCTCGTCCTCGCCGGCGGCGGCCCATTCCTGGACCCGGGCCAGATGCAGGACGTCGCTGTAGCGCGGCGCCCGGTCGGGATGGGGGCGGGCTTCATACGGAGTGGCGGGATCGTCGAAGGCGGCGACCAGGGCGGTCAGGCCGTCCAGCGCCTCTTCCGCCAGCCGGACCGGATCGTCGCCGGCCGGCTTTTCCTCGCCCCCCTCGGCCCCGCCCTTCAGCCGCCAGTACAGCATCTGCGACACTTCGGCCGGGCCGATGTCGGCGAACCCGCCCAGGCGGGCGATGGCCGCCTCCAGCGGCAATTGCGGCGCATAGCCGGCGGCCACCTCTTTCTGCCCCGGCGGCTGGCCGGTCTTGTAATCGATCAGGGCCAGGGTTCCGTCCTCCAGCCGGTCGATACGGTCGGCACGGGCCTGCAGATGGAACGGTCCCGCGGGCGCGGCCAGTTCCAGCCCGCCCCGGATTTCGCACCATGTCCGGCGGATCGACGGGCGGCGCCCGCGCTCGTGCGCCACCAGCCAGCGGGCCACCGCCTGGAAGCGCGGCCACCAGAACGCCCACAGGCCGGGCCGGGCCAGCGCCTCGGCGAAGACTTCGGCGCCGATGGCCAGCAGCCGGGTCTCGGCGTCGGCGGGCAGCGGGCCGGGATTTTCCGTCAGGAACCGTTCGATGGCATGGTGCACCAGCGACCCGTAATCGGCGGCGCCGGGATCGGCGTCGATGGGATCCAGCGCCCGCAGCCCCAGCACGTGGCGGGCATAGACGGCATAGGGGTCGCGCATCCAGGTTTCGATCTCGGTGACCGACAGCCGGCGGGGCCGGGCCTCGACCGGCGGGCGCGGCGCCGGCCGCTCGATTCTGGCCCGCCCGTCCGGACGGTCCAGGGCGGCGTGCCAGTCCAGCCAGGGGGCGGATTCCTCGCCGAAGGACAGGCCGGCGGCCCGCATCACCGCCTCCAGCCGCATCAGCCAGCGCGACGGCACCGTCGGCGTGCCGTCGACCCGCACCGAGCGGGTCAGCACCACCCGCGGCGCCCCGAAGGCCTGGGCGAAATCGTGGGCGGCCAGGCCGATGCGGCGTTCCGGCGATTGCAGACCGAAGGCGGCCCGCATCGGACGGCTCATCCACGGGTCGGCGCCGGCCTCGCCCGGCCAGGTGCCCTCGTTCAGGCCGCCCAGCACCAGCAGATCGGCCTGCTGCAGCCGGGCCTCCATCGGCCCCAGGATGGACAGGCGGGGATGGCGCCCCCACACCGGCCGCACCACCTGCCCCACCAGCAATTCGTCGAACAGGGCCGGATAATGGGCCGGAGCGATGGCCGGCAGCACGCCGGACACGGCGGCGGCGGCCTCGCCCAGCTGGCCGGCGAAGCGGCCCAGGGCCTCGCCGTCCTCGCCCTGCCACAGCCGTTCCGGAGTGGCCAGTGCCTCGGCGGCCTCCATGTGGGCGCGCAGCAGGTCGCCCAGCGGCACGGCGTCGCGGGCCATCATCGCCAGAAACGGCGCCAGCGTCGCCTCCAGCCCGTCCAGCCAGCGGACCAGGGCGGCATCCCGGCCGGCGGCGGCGCGCAGACCGGACAGGCCGGCGGCCGGACGCGGCCCGCGCAGCACCAGCCGGTCCAGACGGCGGACCTGATGGCGGAACTCGGGGCCGGCGGCCAGCGGGTGCTTCAGGCAGGCCAGGGCGGCATGGGGGGCGAAGCCGTCCGCCACCATGCCGGCCAGCAGGCGCAGGAAGGCGCCGGGTTCGGTCAATGCCAGCGGCCGGCCGGCGGAATCGTCGATGCGGATGTCCCAGCGTTCCAGTTCGGCGGCGACCCGGCGGGCCAGATCGCGGTCGGGAGTGACCAGGGCGGCGGTGTGGCCCTCGACCTCCAGCGTCTGGCGCAGCAGCAGGGCGATGGCCCCCGCCTCCTCGCGCGGGGCGGGGGCGTCCAGGCGGGAAACGCCGGCCAGGGTGGCGGCGGGAAATTCCGGCAGGCATTTCCACGCCTCGCAGGTGGCGGCCGGGCGCAGGGCTTCCGACAGCAGGGCGGAACGGGCGGCCCGCGGATCGGGCAGCCGGGTCAGCGGCCGCACGTCGTGCCGGGCGATTCCCAGGGACTTCAGCAAACGGGCCATGCCGGACTGCGGGTGGCCGTCATCCAGGGCCGCCCAGGAATCCTCGTCCAGGCGGGTGTCCAGACCGGGCAGCACCACCATGCCCTGGGGCAGGGCCGCCACCACCGCCAGCAACTCGGCGGTGGCCGGGCGCGAGCCGGTCGAGCCGGCAGCGATCACCGGATGCTCCGGCGGATGGGCCAGCCAGTGGCGGGCCTGGGCCTCCAGCACCCGGTTGACGCGGTCCTGCTGGTCCAGACGCTCCCCCAGCAGGGCCGGCCAGTGGCTGGTCAGGATCGACAGGAAATCCAGGGTGACCTGCCAATGGGCGGCCAGATCCTCGGGCACCAGCCGCGCCAGGCGGTCGAACGGCACCCGCTCGATGGCGGCGGCATCCAGCAGGCGGCCCAGTTCGCGGGCCAGCCGGGCCGCCTGGTCGGGCGCCGGGGGACGGCCGCCGCGGGATGGCCCCATTCCCATCACCAGCCGGGTCAGGATCAGCAGGCGTTCGGCCGGAGGCACCGGATCGGGCAGATCGCAGCCGTCGTCGCCGGTCAGGGCCAGGATATCCTCGTCGGTCTCGTCGGGTTCGACGGGCTTCAGGCGCGGCAGCAGCAGCGGCCGCCCGCCCGACCGGCGCAGGAACGCCTGCTCCATCGTGCGGCAGGCCCGGCGGTTGGGCAGCAGAACCAGACATTCCGCCAGCTTCAGCGGGTCGTCGCCGGCCCGCTCCAGCAGATGGCCGGCCAGCACGTCGGCGAATCCCAGCCCGGCGGGAATGGTGAAGACCTTCGCCGCCCGCCGGGGGGAACTCATTGCGGGTCCTGCCGCGCCAGGGCCGCCTCGACCTCGGGCAGCGCCGCGGGGGTGCCGACATGGAACCAGCGCCCGTCATGGATCAGGGCGAACAGCCGCCCCTCTTCCAGGGCGCGGTCGTACAGGAGGTTCAGCGAAAAGGCCCCGGCCGGCGCATCGGCGAACAGCCGGGGCGACAGGATCTGCACCCCGGAAAACAGGGTGGGGGCCACCTCGCGCGGCTGGCGCCGCCGCGGCACGCCTTCGGCATCGACGAAGAAATCGCCGTCGCCGTCATAGCCCACCGCCTGGGCGGTGGGCACCAGCAGCAGCAGGGCGTCCATGCGGGCATCGTCCCAGGCATCGGCCAGCCGGGCCAGGGCCGGAACGGCGCCGTCGGTCCAGATGATGTCGGAATTCACCACATAGAAGGGCCGGTCCCCCAGCAGCGGCAGCGCCTTGGCGACGCCGCCGCCGGTTTCCAGCAATTCCGGCTCGAACGACAGGGTGATGCCGGGCCGCCCGGCCAGATGGGACCGGATGCGGTCCGGCAGCCAATGGGCGTTGACCACCGGATCAGGCACGCCGGCCGCCGCCAGATGGTCCAGGGCGCGGTCCAGCATGGTGCGGCCGGCCACCGGCACCAGCGGCTTGGGAATCTCCAGGGTGATGGGGCGCATGCGCAGGCCCAGGCCGGCGGCCAGGACCATGCCGCGGGTCGGACGCGGGCTCATGGCGCCGGCACCGTCCGCCGGTCGGCGGGAATGGCGCGGTCCAGCCAGTCGCGGATGCCGGCCAGGGCGGGATGGGCCAGGGAACGTTCCAGCAGGCCCCACACCCGCGGAATGTGGACCAGATAGCCGGCCTTGCCGTCGCGCCGGGCCAGACGGGTGAAGATGCCGATGACCTTGGCGTGGCGCTGGGCGGCCAGAATGGTCCACGAGGTCTCGAACGCGGCACGGTCCAGCCCGGGCATGCGGTCGAGATAGCGGGCCTTCATCCGCGCCGCCAGGGCCGGGTCGATGTCGCGGCGGGCGTCTTCCAGCAGGCTCATCAGGTCATAGGTCAGCGGCCCGGCCACCGCGTCCTGGAAATCCAGCAGGCCGCAGGCGGCCAGTCCGTCGCGGGGCAGCTTCATCAGGTTGTCGACGTGGAAGTCGCGCAGGACCAGGGTGTCGGGCACGGCGCGGGCCAGGGAAAAGGTCTGCCGCCACAGCCGGACATACTCGGCCCGCGCCGCCTTGTCGGTTTCGGCTCCCAGCACCGCCGGCATGTACCAGTCGGTCAGCAGGCAGGCTTCGTCCAGCAGCTTGTCGTCCTCGTAGGGGGTCAGGCCCAGCGGAATGGCCTCGGGCTGGGCATGCAGGTCGGCCAGCAGATCGACGGCCAGGGCGTAGAGCGCCTCTTCGTCGGCGCCGCCGGCCAGCAGGCGGGTATAGGTGTCGTCGCCCAGATCCTCCAGCAGCAGCAGGCCGTTGTCCAGGTCCACCGCCAGCAGGCGCGGCGAGGAATAGCCCAGCCGTTCCAACTGCATGGCGATGCGCACGAAGGGGCGCACGTCCTCCTTGGGCGGCGGCGCGTCCATCAGCACGGCGCGGCGCGGACCGTCGTCGAGACGGTCGTAATGGCGGAAGCTGGCGTCGCCGGCCAGCCGCCCCCGCCGGGCCGAGCCCCAGCCGGCCCGCTTCAGGAAGGCGGCAATCTGCGCGTCGCGGTCACTCATGGCCTAAAGATCTCCGATGCGGTCGTCCCACTGGTCGACACTGGTCAGGGTGGCGCGGCGCGCCCCTTCGGCGGGGCCGGGCTCCAGACGGATGTCCAGACGCCGGCGCGGAACAAGAGCCCCCAGGCGGTCGGGCCATTCGATCAGGCTGATCCCGTCGGCGAAGGCGTCCTCGATGCCCAGTTCCCAGGCGTCGTCGGGGCGGTCCAGCCGGTACAGGTCGAAGTGCCACAGCTCGCCCCGGTCGCCGTCATAGGTCTGGACCAGGGTGAAGGTCGGGCTGGGCACCTCTTCCCCGGGCGAGGTCAGGGCACGGATGAAGGCCCGGGCCAGGGTGCTCTTGCCCGCCCCCAGGGTGCCGGTCAGCAGCAGCACGTCGCCGGGCCGGGCCAGGGCGGCCAGACGGGTACCCAGGCGGACGGTGGCGGCCTCGTCGGGCAGGTCGACGACCCGGCTCATGACGAACGCGCCCGCGGGTGGGAATCGCGATAGACCGCCGTCAGCCGTTCGGCGTCGACCTTGGTGTAGCGCTGGGTGGTGGACAGCGAGGCATGGCCCAGCAATTCCTGGATGGTGCGCAGGTCGCCGCCGCCGGCCAGCAGGTGGGTGGCGAAGGAATGGCGCAGCGCGTGCGGCGTGGCGGTGTCGGGCAGCCCCAGGACCGGGCGCAGCCGGCGCATCTGCCGCTGCACCACCCCGGGGTTGAGCGGCCCGCCGCGGGCGCCGACGAACAGCGGCGCCTCGGGGGCCAGGACGTGCGGACACTGGGCGACATAGTCGGCGATGGCGTCGCGCACCACCCCCAGCACCGGCACCATGCGCTGCTTGCGGCCCTTGCCGGTGATGACCATCGTGTCGCCGTCGGGAACGTCGCGCCGGGCCATGCCCAGCGCCTCGCCCAGACGCAGGCCGCAGCCGTACAGCAGGGTGAACAGCGCGGTGTCGCGGGCGGCCAGCCACGGCTCGTCATGCAGGTCGCCGGCCCCGGCCAGGGTTTCCAGCGCGGCGTCGGCGGCCAGCGGCTTGGGAACCGATTTCGGCGGCCGCGGCGCCTTGACCGCGCCGATGGCCGGGTTGTGGCCCAGATCGTGCCGGTCGAGAAAACGGTAGAAACCGCGCAGCGTGCTCATCAGCCGGGCCAGGGACGACCGCGACAGCCCGTCATTCTGCCGCGCCGCCAGGAACGACCGGAAATCGGCCGGGCGCAACTGCGCCAGGGCGGCCAGATCGGCCTCGCCGCCCAGATGCCCGCACAGGAAGGCCAGAAAGGCCGACAGGTCGCGGGCATAGCCGTCCAGGGTGTGCCGGCTGGCCCGCTTTTCCCCGGCCAGCCAGCCGCGCCACCCCTCGATGGCCTGCATCAGGTCGGGACGGGCGGCGAAATGGATGGGGGCTGGGGGCATCCGGCGCGGGGCTCAGCCCACGAAACGATGCACGCAGACCGCCAGCACCTGGGCCAGGAAGGCGATCAGTTCCGTGCCCTGGCCGGAATGGAAGGTGCGGCCGTGGCGCGACCCCAGGGCCAGCACCCCGTCGGGGCAGCGCCCGCCCGGAGCCAGGCGGACCAGGGCCGACGACGACACCAGCCCGGCCCCGGCCCCGAACACCAGCGGGTCGCCGGGCATCTGCTCGGCCAGTCCGCAGGCGCGGTCGGGACCGCCCAGCAGGCGGTCGACGCTGCCCGGCGGCATGCGCAGGATGGCCGGCGGCGTCAGTTCCGCCAGGGGCCGGCCGCATTCCTCGAAGGCCAGGGTGGCGACGTCGACATCCAGCATGGGGGCCAGGTCGTCGGCCACCACCTGGGCCAGTCCGGCCATGTCCTCGGCCGACAGGATGCTGAGAACCGCCTGGTGGGTGCGGTTCTGCGTGCTCATGTTCGAGCGGCTGGTATGGATCAGATGTTCGGCGGCGCCGCGCACCCGGTCCACCTCTTCGCGCAGGCGGTCGATCATGTAGGCCTGCAGGTCGACGATGGCGTCGGAGCCCGGCCAGCGCGACGGCGGCGCCAGGGTGGCCGCCAGTTCGGTATGGCGCAGCAGAAAGTCCGGATGGCGGCGCAGAAAGGCCACCACCTGAAAATCGGTCAGCGGCGGTTCGGTCTCGGCTATGTCGTCGCGCTTGCGCACCATTCCCGGATGGTCCCATAAGAAGATCGATTCAGAGTTTAGACCATGCCTTCCGCCGTCGCCAAGCCCGCCCAGATTTTTTATGCCGATTCCGTGGTTGCGGTGCTGCTGCCCCTGCCGCTGGCGGGGGCCTACGACTATCGCGTCGGCGACTGCCCGGTGGCGGCGGGCGACGTGGTGGCGGTGCCCCTGGCCGGCCGCGAAAGCCTGGGCGTGGTATGGGGCGCCGGCCGCGGCGACGTCGCCCCCGCACGGCTGAAGACCATCCTGCGCCGCCTGCCGGCCCGCCCGCTGCCCGAGGCGGTGCGCCGCTTCGTCGATTGGGTGGCGGCCTATACCCTGGCCGCCCCCGGAGCGGTGCTGAAGATGGCCATCAGCGTGCCGCAGGCCCTGGAGGCGGCGGCGATGCATCGGGGCTGCCGGCTGTCCGAACCGCCCGCCGCCCTGAAGATGACCGAGGCGCGGCGCAAGGTTCTGGCCGCCGCCGCCGCCCGGCCGCCCCTGAGCCCGGCCGACCTGGCCCGCGAGGCCGGCGTCGGACCGGCGGTGGTCCGGTCCCTGCTGGAGGCCGGCGCCCTGACCCTGGTGCCGATGGCGCCGCCGCCCCTGTTCGAACCGCCGCGCACCGACCTGCCGGCGCCGGTCCTGTCGGACGGACAGGCGGCGGCGGCGGCGCAACTGGCCGCCCCCCAGGATTTCGCGGTCTGGCTGCTGGACGGCGTCACCGGATCGGGCAAGACCGAGGTCTATTTCGAGGCGGTGGCCGCGGCGCTGAACCGCGGCCGGCAGGCGCTGGTGCTGCTGCCGGAAATCGCCCTGTCGGCGCAATGGCTGGGGCGTTTCGTCCGCCGCTTCGGGGTCGAGCCGGCGGTGTGGCATTCCGAACTGTCCGACGCCCGGCGCCGCGACACCTGGCGGGCGGTGGCCGACGGCACCGCCAGGGTGGTGGTCGGCGCCCGTTCGGCCCTGTTCCTGCCCTTCCCCGACCTGGGGCTGATCGTCGTCGACGAAGAACATGACGGCGCCTTCAAGCAGGAGGAAGGCGTCACCTACCACGCCCGCGACATGGCGGTGGTGCGCGGCCGCATCGGCGGGCTGCCGGTGGTCCTGGCCTCGGCGACGCCGTCGCTGGAGACCCTGGCCAACGTCCAGGCCGGCCGCTATGGCCGGCTGCACCTGCCCGACCGCCACGCCGGGGCGGCCCTGCCCGAAATCGCGCTGATCGATCTGCGCCGCACGCCGCCGCCACGGGGCTTCTGGCTGGCCCCGCCCCTGACCGCCGCCATCCAGGAGACCCTGGACCGCGGCGAGCAGGCGATGCTGTTCCTCAATCGCCGCGGCTATGCGCCGCTGACCCTGTGCCGCAAATGCGGCTACCGGCTGCAATGCCCCCATTGCACCGCCTGGCTGGTGGAACACCGCCAGGCCGGCCGCATGGTCTGCCATCATTGCGGCCATTACGTCCGCCCGCCGGACCGCTGCCCGGACTGCGAGGCGCCGGACAGCTTCGTCGCCTGCGGCCCCGGCGTCGAGCGCGTCGCCGAAGAGGCCATCCACCGCTTTCCCGGCGCCCGGGTCGGGCTGATGGCGTCGGACACGGTTTCCGGCCCCCATGCCGCCGCCGAATTCGTCCGCCGGGTCGCCGACCACGAGATCGACCTGCTGGTCGGCACCCAGATCGTCGCCAAGGGCTATCACTTCCCCATGCTGACCCTGGTGGGCGTGGTCGACGCCGACCTGGGGCTGGAGGGCGGCGACCTGCGCGCCGCCGAACGGACCTTCCAGCTGCTGTCACAGGTGGCCGGGCGCGCCGGCCGCGCCGAACGGCCCGGACGGGTGCTGCTGCAGACCTTCCAGCCCGACCACCCGGTGATGCGGGCGCTGGTGGCGGGCGACCGCGACACCTTCATCGCCGCCGAAGCCGAGTGCCGCCGGGACGCCGCCATGCCGCCGTTCGGCCGGCTGGCCGCCCTGATCGTGTCCGGCCCCGACGCCACCCTGCTGGACGAGCATGCGCGCCGCCTTGCCCGCTGCGCCCCGCAGGCCGAGGGACTGCAGGTCATCGGACCGGCACCGGCGCCGATGGCCCTGTTGCGCGGCAGGCACCGCCGCCGGTTCCTGGTCAAGGCCACCCGTTCGGTGAACCTGCAGGAAGCGCTGCGGCAATGGCTGGCGGCATGCCCGACCAAACAACCCCTGCGCGTTCAGGTCGACATCGATCCTTACAGTTTTGGATAGGGTGGGGAGACGGGTGGAATGCGCGCCACCTTCCTGGGTGGGCATCTTTCTGAAGCCGAGAGACGGATTGGCGCTTGAGTCGCCTTGCAACGCAGCAGGCGATGTGCTAGTTAACCGTCGCGCTTACGGGTGGGTCAGCCCTCGCCCGGGGCGTAAAACATTTATACCTCAATGCTTTGCGGCTGCCGGCGAATTCGTTTTCGACCTGATCCGAAGGACTTGCCCAGGTGCCATCCGAAACAATTGGCGTGATCGCCGAACGCTATGCCACCGCCCTTTTCGAGCTGGCCGAAAGCCAGAACTCCCTCGATGCGGTGGCGGGCGACCTCAAGTGTCTGAAGGCCATGATCCGCAACAGCGCGGATCTTTCCCGCCTTCTCGACAGTCCCGTGCTGACCCGCGCCGAACAGGGCAAGGCGGTTGCCGCTCTGTCCGCCGCCGCCCAGTTCAACGTGCTGACTGCGAACTTCCTTGGCCTGGTGGCGAAAAACCGCCGCCTGTTCACGCTGCCCGGCATGATCGAGTCCTATCTCGGTCTGCTGGCTGCCAAGCGCGGCGAGCTTGCCGCCACGGTGGCCTCGGCGGTGGAGCTGAGCAAGAGTCAGATTGACGCCCTGGAGGCCGCCCTGAAGGCGGCTTTCGGCGGCAACGTCGCCGTTGACGTGGCGGTCGATCCCAGCCTGCTGGGTGGATTGGTGGTCAAGGTCGGTTCCCGAATGGTTGACAGCTCGCTGAAGACGAAGCTGCAGCACCTCAAGCTTGCTATGAAAGGGGTTGGATAATGGAAATCCGCGCGGCTGAGATCTCCGCGATCCTCAAGCAACAGATCGCCACCTTCGGAACCGAGGCGGAAGTCGCCGAAGTCGGTCAGGTGCTGTCTGTTGGTGACGGTATCGCCCGCGTCCACGGCCTCGACAAGGTCCAGGCCGGCGAGATGGTCGAATTCCCCGGCGGCATCAAGGGTATGGCGCTGAATCTGGAAGCCGACAATGTCGGCGTCGTGATTTTCGGCGACGACCGCAACATCAAGGAAGGTGACGTCGTCAAGCGCACCGGCGCCATCGTCGACGTTCCCGTCGGCAAGGGTCTGCTGGGCCGCGTCGTCGACGCCCTGGGCAACCCCATCGACGGCAAGGGCCCGATCGCCTCGGACCAGCGTTCGCGCGTCGACGTCAAGGCCCCCGGCATCATCCCGCGCAAGTCGGTGCACGAGCCGATGAGCACCGGCATCAAGGCCGTCGACGCCCTGATCCCGGTCGGCCGCGGCCAGCGCGAGCTGGTCATCGGTGACCGTCAGACCGGCAAGACCGCCATTCTGATCGACACCATCATCAACCAGAAGCGTTGGCACGACGGCTCGGACGAGAAGGCCAAGCTGTTCTGCATCTACGTCGCCGTCGGCCAGAAGCGTTCGACCGTGGCGCAGATCGTCAAGACGCTGACCGACTACGGCGCGATGGACTACACCATCGTCGTGGCCGCCACCGCCTCGGAGCCGGCGCCGCTGCAGTTCATCGCCCCCTACGCCGGTTGCGCGATGGGTGAATATTTCCGCGACAACGGCATGCACGCCCTGATCATTTACGACGATCTGTCCAAGCAGGCCGTCGCCTATCGTCAGATGTCGCTGCTGCTGCGCCGTCCGCCGGGCCGCGAAGCCTATCCGGGCGACGTGTTCTATCTGCACTCGCGCCTGCTGGAGCGCGCCGCCAAGATGGGCGACGCCGCCGGTGCCGGTTCGCTGACCGCCCTGCCGGTCATCGAGACCCAGGCCAACGACGTTTCCGCGTACATCCCGACCAACGTGATCTCGATCACCGACGGCCAGATCTTCCTGGAAACCGACCTGTTCTACAAGGGCATCCGCCCCGCCGTGAACGTCGGCCTGTCGGTCAGCCGCGTCGGCTCCGCCGCGCAGATCAAGGCGATGAAGCAGGTGGCCGGCTCGATCAAGCTGGAACTGGCCCAGTACCGTGAAATGGCCGCCTTCGCCCAGTTCGCCTCGGATCTCGATCCGGCGACCCAGAAGCTGCTGAACCGCGGTGCCCGCCTGACCGAACTGCTGAAGCAGCCCCAGTATTCGCCCATGTCCACCGAAGAAGAGGTGGTCGCCATCTATGCCGGCGTGAAGGGCTATCTGGACAAGCTGGACGTTCGCGACGTCGGCCGTTTCGAGCAGGCCATGCTGTCGGAGATGAGGGCCAAGCACGCCGACATCCTGACCGCCATTGCCGGCGAGAAGCAGATTTCCGCCCAGACCGAAGAGAAGCTGAAGGCGTTCTTCGACGCCTTCTCCAAGACCTTCGCCTAAATCGGAAGGGGTCTGAAACCCGATGCCGAGCCTTAAGGACCTACGGCTGAGGATCGTCTCCGTCAAATCGACGAGGAAGATCACTTCGGCCATGAAGATGGTCGCCGCTTCCAAGCTCCGCCGCGCCCAGACGGCGGCGGAGTCGGCGCGGCCCTTCGCCGAGCGCATGGAGCGCATGCTGGGCACCCTGGCCGGCTCGCTGGCCGGGCAGTCGGGTGCCCCCCTGATGCTGGCCGGAACCGGCAAGGACGATGTTCAGCTGATCGTCATGGTCACCGCTGACCGCGGCCTGTGCGGCGGCTTCAACTCGTCCATCGTCCGCGACGTGCGGCGGATGGCCGGGCAGTTGCTGCGCGAGGGCAAGACCGTCAAGATCCTGCCCGTGGGCCGCAAGGGCCGCGAGCAGATCCGCCGTGATTTCGGCCCCAACCTGATCGAAGGCTTCGAAGGGTTGGGCCGCAAGGGCATCTCGTTTGCGGAAGCGGATCAGGTGGCGTCCCGCGTCACCCAGATGTTCGCCGACGGCGAATTCGACGTCTGCACCGTGGTCTACAACCGCTTCCAGTCGGCCATTGCCCAGGTGGTGACCCGCCAGCAGCTGATCCCCTTCCCGGTGCCGGCCGAAGGCCCGGCCAAGGCGGATGCGGCGGCCAAGGCGCTGTACGAGTTCGAGCCCAACGAGGAAGAGATCCTCGCCACCCTGCTGCCGCGTAATCTGGCGGTGCAGATGTTCCGGTCGATCCTGGAAAGCCAGGCGTCGGAACAGGGCGCGCGGATGACCGCTATGGACAATGCCACCCGCAACGCGGGCGACATGATCAACGGCCTGACCATCAAGTACAATCGGTCACGTCAGGCTCAGATCACCAAGGAACTGATCGAAATCATCTCCGGCGCCGAGGCGCTGTAAGGAAGACTAGGAGCTCACTATGGCAAACAAGAACGTCGGCACGATTACCCAGGTCATGGGCGCCGTCGTGGACGTGCGCTTCGAGGGCCCGCTGCCGGCCATCCTGAACGCGCTCCACACCCAGAACCAGGGTCATACCCTGGTGCTCGAAGTGGCTCAGCATCTGGGCGAAAACACCGTGCGCACCATCGCGATGGACTCGTCCGAGGGTCTGGTCCGCGGCGCCGAGGTCACCGATACCGGGTCCTCGATTCAGATGCCGGTCGGGCCGGAATGCCTGGGCCGCATCCTGAACGTCATCGGCGAACCCATCGACGAACGCGGCCCGGTCGGTCACAAGACCACCCGTCCGATCCACGCCGATGCGCCGGAATTCATCGATCAGGCCACCGAGACCGAGATCCTGGTCACCGGCATCAAGGTCATCGACCTGCTGGCCCCCTATGTGAAGGGCGGCAAGATCGGCCTGTTCGGCGGCGCCGGCGTGGGCAAGACCGTGCTGATCATGGAACTGATCAACAACGTCGCCAAGGCTCACGGCGGTTATTCGGTGTTCGCCGGCGTCGGCGAGCGCACCCGCGAAGGCAACGACCTGTACCACGAAATGATGGAATCGGGCGTCATCAAGACCGATGGCCCGGGCTCGAAGGTGGCTCTGGTGTACGGCCAGATGAACGAACCGCCGGGTGCCCGCGCCCGCGTCGCCCTGTCGGGCCTGACCGTCGCCGAGTATTTCCGCGACGAGGAAGGCCAGGACGTGCTGTTCTTCGTGGACAACATCTTCCGCTTCACCCAGGCCGGCTCGGAAGTGTCGGCTCTGCTGGGCCGCATCCCTTCGGCGGTGGGCTATCAGCCGACCCTGGCCACCGACATGGGCACCCTGCAGGAGCGCATCACGTCGACCAAGAAGGGCTCGATCACCTCGGTGCAGGCCATTTACGTGCCGGCCGACGACTTGACCGACCCTGCGCCGGCCACGTCCTTCGCCCACTTGGACGCCACCACCGTTCTGTCGCGTCAGATCGCCGAGCTGGGCATCTACCCGGCGGTGGACCCGCTGGACTCGACCTCGCGCGCGCTCGACGCCCGCGTCGTCGGCCAGGAACATTACGGCGTCGCCCGTGAAGTGCAGC
>CAJANN010000298.1 GCA_903941095.1 uncultured Rhodospirillaceae bacterium
GTCGAAGCCTTCCGGTCGGCGACATTTAATTAGACACGGATAATCACGGATGCCGCTTCGCGGCGCACGGATAAACTCGAATAGTTGAAATTATAGAACATTCTTCTCCTATCCATCCCAATCCGTGAGCGGCGCGACAGCGACGCATCCGTGTCTCATGAACAATCGGCACCGCGCGTAACAGCTCGTTAATCTGAGTTCGGAGCCCTGGGTCGGCAGGACGTTGGATTGTCATTCACCGAACGGCGGAATATACTTCTGCGGTTGAAGACCGTGCTAACAGATTTATGGAGCGACTGGTCTTGGCAGCCTGGCACGCCGCGGCACGGCCGAACGAAGCAAAAGGGAAATTTGGTTAACCCACCCTTGGCGGGTGAAGGCGGCATCAAGGGAGGGGTAGCAATGAGGGGATCAAAGGCGGCGCTGCCGGTGTCGCTATCGGTGGCTATTGCCGCGCTTGTCGCGGGATGCAGTCCCGGCGTTGCTCTATACTCCATTCCCGCGACCCAGGTCATGACCGTCGAGCAGGCGGAGCGCGTTCTGGACGCCCGGATGAACCTGATCGGCTGGAGCAAGGCGCCGAAAGCACACGAATGCGGGTACCTTGGTTCGCTGGTGCCGATCCGTTTCAGCAATTATAATGGCTCCAGCTACGGCGCCACCTCCGAACGCGGTAACGCCCACTTCACGTTCGCCCAACCGGGCAAGGCATGCTCGTCGTCTGGCTTTGCCATCAACAACATCACCCTGGCCGAGGCCCATGAGCTGGCCAGCGCCTTCACTACCCTGGCCAATGCCGAGCGCAACGGCCAGCGCCAGACTTCTGCCGAGCCTGACCGCGACCAGTGGACCAAGATCGGGGCCTCCGACGATCCGGCCGACTTCCAGACCTTCCTGATGACCTTTCCGTCGAGCACGCTGGCCGACCAGGCGCTGGCGCGGCTGCTGTCCACCCGGCAGACGGTGGCGCTGGCCCGGGGCAAGGGGAGCAAGAAGCCGGTGACCGCGCCGCTGCTGCCGCCGCAGACCGGGCTGGTACTTGCCACCGGCCCCAATACCTGGAAGATCCAGGAAGGCACCACGACTTCGAACGTGCGTATCAGGGTCGTCAGCGGCGACCTCGCCAACTTCGTCGAGGAGACCGCCACTCGCGAGGTTTCCCAGAAGTACAGCATGACCGTGAACAACGAAGGCGTCAGCACCTATCGTGGCCCCTATGCCCTGTTCGGCCGGTCAGGCCGGACGACCGCCACCACCTCGATCCATGGCCAGAACGCCCCCGGAACCTATCGTTACGACCTGACCCAACAGTTGGACTCCTGGCAGGACCGCGCTACCACAGCCATGAACGCCCTGTTCCCGCTGAAGCTGGGCAACATGGTGTCGAGCAAGTCCGTCACCAAGAACGCGACGACCAGCAAAGATTTCAGCGGGAAGCTGGCCGGGCCGACCATGCGGCCGTCGACTCGTCCTGCGACCTCGCGCGCACCCTGGGCGCCAAGCCGGGCGGCGCCTCCCGCGCCGGCTTCGTCAACGCCGTGCTCCGCCGCGTGGCCGCCCGCGACACCGA
>CAJANN010000299.1 GCA_903941095.1 uncultured Rhodospirillaceae bacterium
GCGCGCCAGGGCCGCCCCGCCCAGCGCCAGCAGCGCCGCACCGCCCGACAGCGGCCAGACCCAGCGGGAAACGGGCTGGGCCGCCGCCGCCACTTCCACCGCCGCCGCGGCCGGCACGGCGACCAGCAGCAGATCGTCGCGCCCGCCGGCCGCGACCGTCAGGGCAAGGTCGGCCCCGCCCTGCGGCACAGGCCAGTCCAGTTCGTAAACACCGAGGGCCGCCGCCGACCGGGCCGTTCCCCGCCAGCCGGGGGCCTCGGCCTCGATGGCCGCCCCGCCGACCGGCTCGTTGGTGTCGGCGTCGGCCAGGTAGAGCCGCGTCACCGCACCTTCCGGATAAAGCGCCACCTGGAAGGCCGTTCCCTCGGCGACGGAACCCGCGGCCCACGCCCCGCCGGACAGCAGCAGCAGAAAAACAAGCGGCAAGGCGATACGGCCGGTCCGAACCATCGTCAGGCATCCCCGTTTCCGCGAAATGCGGTAGAACCGATATAGCGCCGAACCGGCCGGACCTATTGTAAAGTATTGTAACGAAGTGAAACCCAAGGATGCGCCAGACCCGGACGGCTGCCAAAATCGCCCGGTCGGCACGGGGAAAGAAGGATCGATGACCAGGGTACCGCTTCCCGATTCCATCGCCGGGCGCACCTTGCTGGTGCTGCTGGTCGGCCTGACGCTGTCCCACCTGGCCAGCACCGCCATCCTGTCGTCGGACCGGCACGAGGCGATGACCCATGCCAGCGACAGCCTGTCCGCCGACCGGGTGGCGGTGTTCGCCCGCCTGCTGGACCAGTCCCCGCCGCACGAGCGCGACCATCTGGGCCGCAGTCTGGCCAGTCCGTTCCTGACGGTCGCGGTGGCCCCCCTTCCCGAGATCGCGCCGTCGCACCGGGACGAAATCGACGTCGCCCCGATCCGCCATGCCCTGGCCCCGTATTTCGGCCCCCTGGACCACGACCGCCTGCACATCACCCGCCAGCGCCACGACCACGACGCGCCGCCATCCTGGTGGTGGCGGCTGCTGAACGGCTTTCCCGAGGACCGTTCGCTGTTCGTCGCCCTGCGCCTGGGCGACGGGGCCTGGGCCACCTTCGACCTGACCAGCGAGCGTCCGCCGTCGCTGTGGGCACCCCATTCGATCCTGTCGACGCTGGTGATGGTCGCAGCCATCCTGGTCCTGGGCCGGTGGGCGGCGGGATGGGTGGCGGCGCCGCTGGCCACCTTCGCCCGGGCCGCCGAACGGCTGGGCCGCGACGTCCAGGCGCCGCCGCTGTCCGAGACCGGCCCGCGCGAGGTCAGGCAGGCCGCCCGCGCCTTCAACCAGATGCAGGACCGTATCCGCCGCTTCGTCGGCGACCGCACCCAGATGCTGGCGGCGATTTCCCATGACCTGCGCAGTCCGATCACCCGGCTGCGGCTGCGAACGGAAACCCTGCCGGCGGGGCCTGACAGCGCCCGCATGCTGGCCGATCTCGCCGAAATGGAGGACATGGTCGCCTCGACCCTGGATTTCGCCCGCGACGAGGCCGCCGACGAACCGTCGCAAAGCGTCGATCTGGCCGCCACCCTGGCCACCATCTGCGACAATGCCAGCGACATGGGCCTGCCGGCCGAGTTCGAATGGTCCGGCCGGCTGGTCTGCACCTGCCGCCCGCTGGCCATCAAGCGAGCCCTGGCCAATCTGGTGGAAAACGCCGCCCGCTACGGCGCCCGCGCCGCCGTGCGGGCCGCGATCACCCCGCACGGCATCGAGATCACCGTCGACGACGACGGCCCCGGCATCCCCGCCGCCGACATGGAGCGGGTGTTCACGCCGTTCTACCGTCTGGAAGGATCGCGCAACCGCCAGACCGGCGGCATCGGCCTGGGCCTGACGGTGGCGCGGACCATCATCCACGCCCACGGCGGCGAAATCCGCCTGGAAAACCGCCCCGCCGGCGGCTTGCGGGCAACGGTGGTCCTGCCCCGGGACCATGAACCATGAGACCCGGGCAAACCCACATCCTGGTGGTCGACGACGACCACGACATCCGCGAACTGCTGCAGGATTTCCTGAGCACCCAGGATTTCCGCGTCACCGCCGTCGGCGGCGGACCGGCCATGCGGGCGGCGCTGGAGCGCGACCGGATCGATCTGGTGATTCTGGACCTGATGCTGCCGGGAGAAGACGGCCTGTCGCTGTGCCGGTTCCTGCGCGACACGTCGCGGCTGCCGGTGATCATGCTGACCGCCATGAGCGGGGAAACCGACCGGGTGGTGGGACTGGAAATGGGGGCCGACGACTATCTGGCAAAACCCTTCAGCACCCGCGAGCTGCTGGCCCGCATCAAGGCAGTGCTGCGGCGGGTCAACGACCGCGCCGGCACCGCGGTTCCGGCCCGCGACCTGCTGGACTTCGCCGGCTGGACCCTGGATGCCGGCCGCCGCCAGCTTTACTCTCCCGATGGGGTGCTGGTCGACCTGACCGCCGGGGAATTCGACCTGCTGCTGGTCTTCCTGCTGCATCCGCAGCAGGTGCTGAACCGCGACCAGCTGCTTGAGCTGACCCGCGGGCGCATCGCCGGACCGCTGGACCGCACCATCGACGTGCAGGTCGGCCGGCTGCGCCGCAAACTGGAAGCCGACCCGAGAAATCCGGACCTGATCAAGACGGTTCGCGGCGGCGGCTATATCCTGGCCGCCGAGATCGCCGCACGACAAAGATCCTGACGCCGTACCTCGCCGACTGGTATAAAGGCCGTTCCGAAAGAATGGGGTGGGAGACGGCCATGCCGGAGATTTCTTATGTCTTCCACCTTCCCGGCGGACGGCGCGAAGCGATCACCCTGGCCTTCGATCCCGGCACCTTCCTGCTGCGGCTGTCGCCGCCGCCGCATCCGGAACCCTGGACCGCCCTGAATTTCCGCCAGTGCCCCCATTGCCCGCTGTCGGTGGACGACAGTCCGCAATGCCCGTTCGCCCGTGCCCTCAGCGGATTCGTCCACGGCTTCGACGCGTTCTATTCCTATGAACCGGCCGTGGTGGAAGTGGTGACCGAACGGCGCACCATCGTCACCAACCACCCCCTGCAAGACAGCATGGCTTCGATCCTGGGGCTGGTCGGCGCCACGTCGGGATGCCCGCATCTGGCCTTCTTCCGGCCGATGGCCCGCTTTCACCTGCCCTTCGCCAGCGAACAGGAAACCCTGTTCCGGGCCTTTTCCTCGCACCTGCTGGGGGAATATCTGCGGGCCGGCGGAACCGGCGACATCACCGTCAGCCTGCGGGACCTGCAGGCCCGCTACGATGCCGTCTCGACCGTCAACAGCAGCATGGCCGACCGTATCCGCACCGCCTTCAAGAAAGACGTGGTGGTCAACGCCATCGTCATCCTCGACACCTTCGCCCAGGCGGTGCCGTGGGTCATCGACGAGGCGCTCGGGGAACTGCGGCCATTGTTCGACCTGCTGCCGTCTCCGGCACACAAGCACAACGCCCCGGCCTGACGCACAACCCGCCGCGTCAGGCCGGGTCGGGCCGTGCCCCGGCCAGTTCCCGCCAATGCCGGACCCGGCCATCCCTGCGGATGCCGATCAGATAAGCCATATCCAGCCGTTCCGCCTCGCCGCCGTCCGGCGGCAGCAACGGGAAGCGCGGCCCCAGGGCGCAGGCGGCGTGGGTCGCCAGCAGGACGGGGTTGTCCGGGCACGGAGCCAGGGACGGGGATGCGGAAAAAGCCACCGCCTCGACGATGGCGTCGGCAAAGCCCCACAGCCCCAGCAGATAGGCCCCGACATGCCCGTGGCTGGCGCCGAATTCCGCCGTTTCCGCCACATCTTGCGACATGCCCGGTCCGACCGCGGCCAGGCACCGCCCGTACCGTTCGGCATCCTGATCCAGAAAGACCAGGGCGCCGATGGACGACAGCAGGCCGGCGCAATAGGCGGCCTTGGCGGTGGCTGCGCACTCGCCGCCTTCGTCGCGGATGATGGCTTCGGCCAAGGCCGCGGTTTCCAGGCTGTAGCGGGTCAGGTCGGCCAGCATCCCGGCCGGCATCGGACTGCCGTCCAGTTGCCGGAAGATCCCGACATGCAGCACCAGCGTCTGGATGGTGTCCAGCCCCAGGGTCTTGACCGCCTGCAGGGCCGAGGTCACCTGGGCGCCGACGGCGAAGAACGACGAATTGGTCAGCTTCAGGATCTCGGCGGTCATGGCGATGTCCTGCGACAGGATCTTGGCCACCGATGCGGCGGAAGAATCGGCCCGGGCCAGCTCCGCCACCAGATTATGATAGACCGACGGCAGGCTGGGCAGATTGGACAGCCCCCCCACGGCAGCCAGCAAGGCCGGCCCGGTCATGAACCGGCGCAAGGCCAAAGGCCGGGCGATGACCGTCTGCAACAGTTCCGGATCGCAGGGCTTGGCCAGGTAGATATGGGTCGGCTCGACCGTTTTCAGGACGCTGCGGGTTTCGGCGTAGCCGGACAGAATGACGCGGATCGCCTGGGGATAGCGGTGACGGACCTCTTCCAGAAACTGGGCGCCGTCCATCTGGGGCATGCGCATGTCCGACACGACCACGTCGGCCGGCTGTTCCTCCAGCAGCGCCAGCGCCTCGGCCGCCGAATGGCAATAGCGCATGTCCCACAGGTCTTCCATCTCGCCCATCGACCGGCGCAGGCCGTGCAGGACGTGCGGTTCGTCGTCGACGAACACGATGCGCAGCTTCCCGGTCATCCGTCGGCCTCCGCCGGGGGCTCCTCGGGATTGTCCAGCGGCAGGCGGATGGTGAAGACGGCCCCCTGGCCCACGGCCCCCCCCACATTGATCTGGCCGCCATGCTTGACCGTGACCACGTCGCGGCAGATGGCCAGTCCCTGCCCGGTGCCCTTGCCGACCCCCTTGGTGGTGAAGAAGGGATCGAAAATCCTGTCGACCAGGGCCGCCGGCACCCCGGAGCCGTTGTCGGCGATACTGATTTCCACCCAATCGCCGACCCGGGCGGTGCGGACATGGATCGACCCGGGCAACGGTTTTCCCGATCCTTCGATGGCATGCACCGCGTTGACGATCAGGTTCAGGAAGACCTGATTCATTTCGCCGGCATAACAGGGCACCGCCGGCAGGTCGGGGGCCAGGTCGCGGGTCACCACCGCCACATGCTTCCAGGTATTGCGCGAGACCGTCAGCGTGCTCTCGATGGCGCGGTTCAGGTCGGTCGCAGCCTTGGCGCTGGTGCCGGGGTGCGAAAATTCCTTCATGGACAGGACGATACGGGCGATCTGGGCGACCCCGTCCAGGGATTCGCTGATGGCGACGGGAATCTCGCGCAGCAGATAAGGCAGCTTGACGGCGGCCGAGACCTCGCCGAACCGCCCGGCATCGCCGACGGCGTCGAATGCCGAGGTCAGCTTGCCCACGGACGTCCCCAGAAACCGCAGATTGTCGCCGATATACTGGATGGGGGTATTGATCTCGTGGGCGATGCCGGCGGCAAGCTGGCCGACGCTGGCCAGCCGCGACGCCTGCAGGGCTTCGCGCTGCGCCTGCTTCAGGTTCTCGATGTCGCGGAAGGAAATGACGCAGGCCCGCAGCGCCCCGCCCTCGCGGATCGGCGAGCAGGCATAGGCGACCTCGAGCATGGCGCCGGCATTGGTCACGAAAACGGCGTCGTCGTCGCGCAGCACCTGCCCGTCGACCAGCACCTGCCGCCAGGGCGAGGCATCGAAGCCGATATCCTCACCGCCGCGGCGCACCCGCATCAGATCGTCCAGGAAACAGCCTTCCAGTTCGCCTTCGATGACGTCGCTGCCCAGCAGGCGCCGGGCCGAGGCATTGGCGAAAATCAGCTGGCCGATCCTGTCGACCACCAGAACCCCTTCGAACAGACTGTCGGCGATCCCCTTGAGACGCTCGCGCGATTCCCGCAAGGCGGTGTCGATCCGGGTGCGGATTTCCACCTCGCGGCGCAATTCGGCGGTGCGTTCCAGGACCAGGCGCTCCAGTTCGCGCTGCTGGTCGGCCAGCCCCTGTTCGTAAAGCCTGCGCAGCGTCGCATCGCGGAAAAGCAGGACCGCGCCGTCCAGCCGCCCCTTCTCGTGGATCGGCGTGACCTGGTATTCGACGTGGAAACAGGTGCCGTCATGGCGGTTGAAGACATCGTCGCGAACCTGCTCGGCGACGCCGCGCAGATAGGCCGAGCGGACGGGGGACGTTTCGAGGGGATAGGATTCGCCGTCCTCGCGGTAACGCTGCAGCGCGGTGTGGAAACAGCTGCCGATCATGTCGTCGGGAGCCCGCCCCAGGATGTTGCCGGCGGTCTGGTTGGCGAAGGTGATGTGCCCGGTGTGGCTCAGGCCGATGATCCCTTCGCCGGCGGCCCCCAGGATCAGCTCGTAGCGGTGACGCAGGGCGTCGAGTTCCGCCTCTCGCTGCTTCATCTCGGTGATGTCGGTCCGCACGCCGACCGTCCCGCCGTCACGGGTGCGGTATTCCCTGTGCAGGAACCATCGTCCGTCTTCCATGCGGATGACGAACGGCTCGCCCGAGGCCTGACGGTGACGGGCCATCCGCCGATCGAACCACGCTTCCGGCGCCAGGCCGTCCAAACGGTAAAGACCGGCGTCCAGCCCGACCCGTATGACGGTTTCAAACGATATGCCGGGCTCGATCCGCTGGGAATCCGGGCCGAAGGTGCTGAGATACTGACTGTTGAAGACGATCAGCCGGTCGGCGGCATCGAAGACGGCGATGCCGTCCACCAGACTTTCGATGGCGTCGGCCAGATGCTGCTGGGCCAGCCTGGCCCGCTTTTCGGCCGCGACTTCGCGGGTGATGTCGACGCCGACGCCGCGATAGCCGACAAAAGAGCCGCCCTGGTCGTTGACCGGGATGCCGCTGATGCGGATCGTGCGGGCATCGGCACCGACGGCCGGACCGACATGGAAGACCACGTCCCGGAAGGGGCGGCGGGCGGCGATGTCGGCGGCATGCTCGACGGCAAGGTCGCGATTGTCGTCTTCCAGTCCGACCTCGAAGAAGCTGACCCCCAGAACGGCGGCCGGCTTGACCCCCAGGACGTTGGCGATCCGCTCGGAAACGAAGGTCAGGCGGTAATCGGCGTCGGTTTCCCAGAACCAGTCCGACGCCGAGCCGGCCAGGTCGCGGAACCGGCTTTCGCTTTCCCGCAATTCCTGTTCGGCCAGCTTGCGGACGGAAATGTCGCGGATGATCGCGACAAAGCGCCGCTTCGAACCACTGGCGATTTCGCCGATGGACAGTTCGGCGGGAAAATCTTCTCCGCTGCGGCGGCGGCCGACGATCTGACGGCCGACCCCGACCATGCCGGCCCGGCCGTTGCGCAGACATTCCTCGACCGCAAGCGTGCTTGCCTCGCCGTCGGCCTCGACGATCAGGGACAGGACCGAATCGCCCTGCAGCTGCTCGGCGCCGCAGCCGAAGGCCCGTTCGGCGGCCCGGTTGGCGCTTTCGATCCGGCCGCCTTCGTCGATGACGACCACCGCCTCGCCGACATTGTCCATGACCGCATTGAACCGCGCCTCGGCGTCTTCGCGAACCCGCCGGGCGGCCGCCTCCAGGTCCAGTTGCAGCGCGTCCAGGGCGTTGGCGTTCAGCCGCCTCTCGGCGTCGGCCTGTTCATAGGCGGCGCTGACCATCTTGTACAGCCGACCGCAATCGACGGTTCCGTCGACGGTGGCGCTGCGCAGTTGTCGGGCAAGAAGCTTATGCATTCACGTTTCGCTGATGACGGTAATGGTCATGGTCTGGTTGTGCAACTCGCATGATTGGGTAAGCCGGTGCGGCCCGATCTCGCCATACGAATAAAACCCGATGGTCCGGCAGTCCGGCCCCAGGACATGGGTGACGCTGTCCACCTCTTCCCACACCCGCTGCCCCAGCAACAGCTTGCGCCCGATGCAGCTGACCAGGATCGCCAGCGACGCCGTCCCCGTTCCCACCGCCTGACGCGCCGCGTCTCCGGCGGCATCGATCAGATGGGTGAAATTGCCCCGCATCAGCTGGGCCGTGGCCCCGGACGGAATGTCGCCGGCGAAGATCATCGCCTTGCCGGCCTCGTCGATGCCGACCACGGTGCGGACCAGATCGGTCTGGACATCGTGAGGAGACCGGATCTTCAAGGGAAACAGCAGGGCCGCACCCGGCAGGTTGCGGGCCTCGGCGCCCAGATAGCGGCGGTACAGATCCAGGGCCGGCTCGCCGTCGAGTTCGTAAAGGATATTGCGTTCGGCCCGGGTGACCACCCGCTCCAGGCCGAAGCTGTCCCAGCCGCCGAAACTGCCGTGGGCCACCGACAGGCAATCGCCGTACAGCCCCAGGATGACGATTCCTCCTTCGACGGGATCGGCGTCAAGACCGACGCAGGTGGCCTTGAAATCGCTGCCGTCCCCGGCCAGACCGCCGGTCAGGACGGTTCCGGCCGGAAGCGCGCCGCGCAGGCCGCGGACCAGTTCGCTGCCGTTGACGCGGATACCGTCGGACAGGACGAAGGCCAGGCGCAGCCCGGCGGCGGGCAGGCTTTCCCCCAGCCGCCGCCCGGCCTCGGTGGAATCGGCGCAATCGCCGACCGCCACCGTCGCGATCTCGAACCGGGCCCGGTCGAAGCGGATGGCGGCCGCGACCACCGTTCCGTCATGGACCTCGCCCGCGACGATCTCTCCTCCCGTGGAACAGCCCAGCAGCCGGGCGGCCGGACACAGCCGCCGCAGCGCCTCCAGCCATCCGCCGGCGGCCAGGGCCTGGGGCGAGGCGAAATACAGAACCAGCTGCGCCGCCGGCAAGGCCGCCTCGGGCTGAAAATGCCAGCTTTCGCCCGGCTCCCACAGTCCAAGATCGACACGCATCGCCGGCACTCCCTACCCATTCCGGACAGGCGTCAAGCCATGCCGGTCACCGCAGCTCGGCATCGATGGTCGCCAACAGCGCCTCGACGGACCGCAACAGCTCTCCGGCCAGGGCATGTGCATCGACATGCCCTTCCTTGGCCGCCATTTCAACAGCTAGTGCCTGGGAATGCAATGTTTCCGCCATCAGATTGCCGGCGCTGCCCTTGACCGAATGGGCCAGACGGGCCAGCTGTTCGCCGTCATCCCGGGCGATGGCGTCGCGCAACTGCACGATCGTCGCCGCCAGGAATTCCTGACCCGTGCGCAGCAGCTTCTCGACGAAATCCGGTTTGCCGGGGTAACGCTGTTCCAGTCCGCGCCGGTCGAACCGGGACACCGCCGCTTTTTCCGCCCGGTCGCGGACGGCATGGCGCAGGACGGTCTGGATCAGGTCTTCGGCATTGATCGGCTTGGTCACCCGCGCCACCATGCCGGCCTCCAGGCAACGGGCCTCCTCTTCCGGCATGGCATGGGCGGTGACCCCGATCACCGGCAAGGCGGGGGCCAGTTCGGCCAGCCGGCGGGTCAGTTGATAGCCGTCCATTTCCGGCATCTGGATGTCGGTCAGGACCACGTGGAAGGCCTGCGCGCCCTCGGCCCGGATCGCGTCCAGCGCCTGACGGCCATCGGGCTTGCAGACCAGCCTGGCCCCTTCGCGGGTCAGCAACTCGTCCAGAACCAGCCGGTTCATGTCGTTGTCTTCCGCGGCCAGAACCGACAATCCGGCCAGCCGCCCGCCGAATCCCGAGGGCGGAACCGCCGGCCTGACATCCTTCTCGTCGCGCAGGACATGCCGCGCCCGGAACGGCCGTTCGATCACCGCCATCTCGGCCAGGGCCGGCGGCAGTTCGCACTGGCCGGGATCGATGGCCACCAGCACCCGCTGCCGCCGGGCTTCCAGTCCGGCCAGGAGCGCCGCGCCGGCGGGCGTGGCCGCCAGCCCGGCCGCGACCACGACCACGGAACCGGGCATCACGCAATCGGGCGTCACCGGGTCCGGTCCACCGGCGATTTCGACCCGGCACCCCCGTCCCCTCAGGGCGTCCGCCAGGGTCCCGGCCTCATCGGGCGACAGGCCGGCCAGGGTGACCGGCCGCACCGCCGCGACCACCGGCATCCCGGCCGCCGCCAGGGGAACCTGCACGGTAAAGCGGCTGCCGTGGCCCGGGCGGCTGTCGGCCTGGATCGAGCCGCCCATCAGTTCGACCAGATGGCGGCAGATGGACAGGCCCAGCCCGGTGCCGCCATAGGTGCGGGTGATCGAGGAATCCGCCTGCTCGAAAGGCTGGAACAGCCGGGCCACCTGTCCTTCTTCCATCCCGATCCCGGTGTCGGAGACCGCGATCGTCATCTGGCCGCCGAAATATTCGACCGACAGGGCGACCATGCCGCCGGACGGGGTGAACTTCACCGCATTGGACAACAGGTTGCCCATCACCTGTTCCAGCCGCAAGGCGTCACCCAGGAGCGAAACGGGAAGATCGGCGGCTTCCGCCACCCGCAGGTCCACCCCCTTGGCGAAGGCCGCCCCCGCCACCTGACCGACGGCCCGGTCGACGACGTCGCCCAGCACCAGCGGATTGCATTCGACCTGGATCTTGCCGGCCTCGATCTTCGAGAAATCCAGAATTCCGTCGACCACCCCCAGCAGCGACCGGCCGGCCCCCAGAATGTGCCGGAACAGATCATGCGCCCGCCGCCCCCGGCTTTCCATCTGGCCGGCCTGGGCCAGACCCAGCACCGCGTTCAGGGGGGTGCGGATCTCGTGGCTCATGTTGGCCAGGAAATCGCGGCGCAGCGACGCCAGCCGCTGGGCTTCGGCCAGGGCGGCCTCGCGCGCCCGGTCGGTCTCGATCCGGGCGGTGATGTCGGAAAAACTGATCACGGCCCCGACGATGGCGCCATTCCTGCGCATGGGATGACTGGCATAGGCGACGGGAAACGACGATCCGTCGGCCCGCCAGAACACCTCGTTGACGGTGCGGCGGATCAGCCCGTCCTGCAAGGTGGCATGGGATGGGCACTCGTGGTGCGGGTAGGGGCTGCCGTCGGCGCGGCTGTGGTGGATGATGGCGTGGGGCGAGCGGCCGACAAGGTCGCCGGGGCCGTAGCCCAGCATGGCGCAGGCGGCGGGGTTGATGAAGGTCAGCCGCCCTTCGGCATCCAGTCCGTACAGCCCGTCGGCCGAGGAATCCAGGATCAGGCGGATCTTGGCCTCGGCGGCGCGGACTTCGGCGGTGCGCGCCGCCACCAGTTCTTCCAGATGGTGGCGGTGACGGTCCAGTTCATCGGCGACGGCCTTGCGCTCGGTGATGTCGGACGCCACCCCCGACATCAGGACGACCGCACCGGCCTCGTCGCGCAGGGCATAGCCGCGGTCGTTGACCCACCGCACGTCGCCGTCGGGCCGGACGATGCGGTATTGCAGGTCGTAGGCCCGGCCCCGGGCCAAGGCTTCCAGGGCGTCGACCACCTTGGGGACGTCGTCGGGATGGACCGCCTGCAGCCACAGCAGCGGGTTGCCCAGCACCTCGCCGCACGGATAGCCCCAGACCCGTTCGAAGGCCGGGCTGACATATTGCACGGCCCGGGTTTCCGGTGCCGCGATCCAGAACACGTCGCCGATGGTGTCGGCCATGCGCCGGAAGCGCAATTCGCTTTGGAACAAAGCCTCTTCCGCCGATTTGCGGGCGGTGACGTCCTGGATGGTGCCGCGCACCCGGACCACCCGGCCGCCGGCCATGACCGGGAATCCGATGGTCCGCACCCATTTCTTGTTTCCCCGGGCGGTGATCAGTTCGAGTTCCAGGTCATAGGGCTTGCCCTGTTCGATCAGTTCGGCCAGGGCGATGTCGATCATCCGCCGCCAGTTGCCCTTGAAGAAGCCCAGTCCGATGCTCATGCTGGTTTCGTCGCGGGGATCGACCTCGTGCAGGCGGGCGACCTCGTCGGTCCACGATCCCTTGCCGGTGGCGACGTCGAAGCCCCAGGCCCCGATATGGGCGATGGCGCTCATTTCCCGCAGCAGCTCGTCTTTTTCCCGCAGATCGGCCTCGGCCTTCACCCGGGCGGTGATGTCGCGCCCGATCCCCAGCACGCCGATGACGTCCCCGGTCTCGCTGCGCATCGGGGTCTTGATGGTCTCCAGATAGGCCCGCCGCCCGTCGTCGGCGAACGTCACCCATTCCTCGTTCAGACGCGGCCCATCGGCCTCCATCGCCTTGCGGTCGTGCTCGCGGAAGAAATCCGCCAGCCCGGCCTCGACGAAATCGTAATCGTTCTTGCCGACGATATCGGCCTCGGCCGCCCCGTACAGGCGCTCGAACATGTGGTTGCAGAACAGATAGACGCCGTCCGGGTCCTTCAGCCACACCAGATCGGGCAGGGTGTCGATCACCGTGCGCAGGCGGCGGCGTTCGGTGGCAAGGCGCAATTCGGTGCGGCGGTGTTCGTCCTCGTCCCGGAAAACCACCACCACCCCCGACAGGGAGCCGTCATCCCGGCGGAGGGGCGCCGAACTGCCGTGAACCGGGGTCTGCGCCCCGCCCCGGGTCCGCAGGACGGCATGCTCGCCCAGCACGCCCCCGTCCTGCGGCAGTTCGACCCCGAAGACCTCGGCCAGCGGACGGCCGACGGCATCCTGCCGGGGCCAGCCGGTCAGGGCCGCCGCAGCCGGATTGATGAAGGTGACGATGCCGCGGATATCGGCGGCGATGACGGCGTCGCCGATGCTGTTCAGGATGACCGATTGGGTCAGTGCCAGGGTGCGGGCCGCCCGCCGGGACCGATTGAGGGCGCCGCTGAGGATGCCGACCAGCACGCCTGCGGCAGCCAGCAGGAACAGCGGGGGCAGATCCTGGGCCTGGCTGAGGCTCCAGGTGGAATCGGGACTGTGCAGATAGGAAACGGCGCACAACGCCAAGGCCAGCGCCGCGGCCAGGGCGAAGCCATAGGCCGCCGGACGCAGCCAGCGTCCGCCCATATCCCGCGGCAGACGCCCGGCCACGGCCCATCCTGGAAGAGAACGGCCCTGCTCGCCCCCGGTTTCCGACATCGCTTACCCCATCCCCCATCCCGAAGGCACAGGCCGCACACACAGGACACGGACCCTGTGCGTAGATCGTGTCACATCGATGTAAATCGCATTCACCCCGTAAGTGAACACCCCTTAAAATAACCTGATTTCATTCGGTATCGCACCCCAGGGCGTTCAGGGCCGCCGCCGCCATCGCGCTGCCGCCCCGCCGCCCCCGCACCGCGACGAAGGGCACCCCCCGGCTGTCGGCGGCCAGGGCGTCCTTGGACTCGGCGGCGCCGACATAGCCGACCGGAAAACCCAGGATCAGGGCCGGACGCGGTGCCCCGCCGTCCAGCATCTCCAGCAGATGGAACAGCGCCGTCGGAGCGTTGCCGACCGCCACCACCGCCCCCGCCAGCCGGGGCCGCCACACTTCCACCGCCGCCGCCGACCGGGTGGTGCCGATGCGGGCGGCCAGGGCGGGAACCGCCGGATCGGCCAGCGTGCAGACGATGTCGTTGCCGGCGGCGAAGCGCGAACGGGTGATGCCCTCGGCCACCATGCGGCAATCGCACAGGATCGGGGCGCCCGCCGCCAGGGCGGCCCGGCCGGCGGCACCGGCGCCGGCGGAAAACATCAGGTCCCCGACGATGTCGGGCATGCCGCAGGCATGGGCCACCCGCACCGCCAGCTTTTCCAGATCGGCCGGAATGCGGCTCAGGTCAGCCTCGGCCCGGATGATGGCGAAGGACTGGCGATAGATGTCCCGGGGGTCACGGTTGTACTCGGTCACGATGCGCTCCGGTTCGGACTGCGGCCGCTACATACACCATTGCCGCGTCCGGCGCACTCCTCAGCCGCACCGCGACGCATCTTGCCGCGGCCGTGCGGGTGGCGTATCACCGCTGCGATCGGCGGAACGAGAAGACGATGATGACGGCATGGCTTACCGTGGTGGGAATTGGCGAGGACGGCTTGCCCGGCCTGGGCGAGCCGGCCCGCCGCGCCATCCTGGACGCCGCCGTGCTGATCGGCGGGCAGCGCCATCTCGACCTGATTCCCCCGGCCGCCGGACAGGAACGGCTGACCTGGCCCAGCCCGTTCTCGCTGGCCGGCGACATGGTGCTGGCGCGGCGCGGCACCCCGGTCTGCGTCCTGGCCAGCGGCGACCCCATGATGTACGGCGTCGGGGCCAGCCTGGCGCGGCTGCTCGATCCCGCCGAGATGCGGGTCCTGCCGGCGCCGTCGGCGTTTTCGCTGGCGGCGGCGCGGCTGGGCTGGCCGCTGCAGGACGCCGCCCTGCTGACCGTGCACGGCCGCCCCCTGGACGGCGTCCATCCCCATGTCCATCCCGGCGCCCGCCTGCTGATCCTGTCGGAGGACGGCCGCACCCCGGCCCGGCTGGCCGCGCTGCTGGCCGGGCGCGGCTTCGGCGCCAGCCTGCTGACCGTGCTGGAACATATGGGCGGCCCGCGGGAACGGCGGCTCGACGGCAGCGCCGGATCGTGGGAGCACGGCGACTGCGCCGACCTCAATCTGGTGGCGGTGGCGTGCCGGGCCGATCCGTCGGCCGATCCGCTGCCGTGCCTGCCCGGTCTGCCCGGTCTGCCCGGTCTGCCCGACACCGCCTTCCGCCATGACGGCCAGCTGACCAAGCGCGACGTCCGCGCCGCCACCCTGGCCCGCCTGGCCCCGCTTCCCGGGCAGGTGCTGTGGGACGTCGGGGCCGGCTGCGGCTCGATCGGCATCGAATGGATGCGCGCCCACCCGTCCTGCCGGGCCGTCGCCGTCGAAGCCGATGCCGGCCGCCGGATGCTGATCGAACACAACCGGGCCGCCCTGGGCGTTCCCGCCCTGCGGATCGTGGCCGGAACGGCCCCCGACGCCCTGCGCGACCTGGACGCCCCGGACGCGATCTTCATCGGCGGCGGCCTGACCGCCCCGGGCCTGCCGGACATCTGCTGGACCGCCCTGAAGCCGGGCGGCCGCCTGGTGGCCAACGCGGTGACGGTTCAGGGCGAAGCGGTGCTGGCCGCCCTGTACGGGCGGACCGGCGGGGAACTGAGCCGGCTGTCGGTGGCCGGCGCCGGCCCGCTGGGCGGCTTCGACGGCTGGCGCGCCGCCATGCCGGTGACGATCCTGGCCGCGGTCAAGCCGGCCTGAGGCCGCTGTCGCCCACCAGTTCCCCCCGGCGTCCGAAGACCAGGACCTCGACCTCGATTCCGGCGCCGTCCAGGGCCCGCCGCGCCACCGCCAGGGCGTCGCCGGCCACCATGTCCCCCAGCGGCCAGCCGCCGGCCCGCGCCAGTTCCAGAACATCCAGGGCGGTGTTGCCCGCCGCCGCCCGCTCCGCCAGTCCGGCCGGAGCCCCCAGGCTCCGCAGCCGTCCGGCCAGATCGGCCAGATCGACCTGCGACCGCTTGAAATGCAGGTCCAGATGCCCGGCCGCCAGCTTGGACAGCTTGGCGAAGCCGCCGGCGATGGTGACGCGGGGAATCGGATGGCGGCGCAGATATTTCAGCATGCCGCCGACGAAATCGCCCATGTCGATGACGGCATCCTCGGGCAGGCCGCGCAAGGCGCGCACCGCCATCTCGGACGTGTGTCCCACGCAGCCGGCGACATGGACGATGCCGCAGGCCCGCGCCACGTCGATGCCGCGCTGGATCGAATGGATCCAGGCCGAGCAGGAATAGGGCACCACCACCCCGGTGGTCCCCAGGATGGAAATGCCGCCGACGATGCCCAGCCTGGGATTCCAGGTCCGGGCCGCCAGCCGCTCGCCGCCCGGAACGGAAATCTCGATCTCCAGATCGGCGGCGGCGCCGGCCTGCCGGGCGATGGCCTCGGCCTGGGCCGCCATCAGGCGGCGCGGCACCGGGTTGATGGCCGGCTCGCCCGGCGGCAGGGGCAGTCCGGGACGGGTGACGGTGCCGACGCCGGGACCGGCGCGAAAGACGATGCCGCAGCCGGGAGCCCCCTTGCGGACGGTGGCGACGATGGTGGCGCCGTGGGTGACGTCGGGATCGTCGCCGGCATCCTTGACCACTCCGGCCCTGGCCCAGCCATCGCCGGCCTGTGCGCAGGCCAGGGGAAAACCCGGCCTTTGGCCGCCGGGCAGGACGATTTCCACCGGATCGGGAAAGGAATGTCCGAACAGGGCCGAACACGCCGCCTTGACCGCCGCCGTGGCGCAGGCGCCGGTGGTCCATCCCGACCGCAGGGACTTGGGGGCGTCGATGTCGCTCATCCCGGGATCATATAGGCCGATATCGAGTTGTTCCACCTGTGGCTTGAGGTTAGAATCACCACAAGGACACGGAGAGCGGCGTATGCGGGTTTCATCCATCAAGGGACTGCTGAAGCCGGGCTTCCGGCGCGTCGTCCTGGCCGTCCTGCTGCTGGATCTGCTCGTCTTCACCCTGATCGGGCTGGTCCTGTCCTGGAACCTGGATCACGAACGCGCCAAGGCGACCCTGGTCGCCGACAATCTGGGACGGGTCCTGGAAGAAAATCTGGCCCGCTTCATCGACAAGATCGACCTGACCCTGCTGGCGGTCGCCGACGAGGTGAGCCGGCAGGAACGCGGCGGCGGCATCAACCGCGCCGAACTGGAAGCCTTCATGGCCCGCCACGACGCCCGCCTGCCGGAAGCCCTGGGGCTCAGGGTGGTAGGAGCCGACGGCATGATCGAATACGCCGTCAGCAACATCGGCGCCAACGTCAGGATCAGCATCGCCGACCGCGAGCACTTCACCCGGCCGCGCGACAATCCCCAGACCGGCCCGTTCATCTCGAAGCCCATCATCGGCCGGCTGAACCCACAGCCGATGATCGTCCTGGCCCGCCGCCGCACCGACCACGACGGCGCCTTCGCCGGAACCATACACGTCGCCGTGTCCGTCGCCTCGCTGTCGGCGATGTTTTCCACCATCGACATCGGCCCCCTGGGCAGTGTCGGCCTGTGGGACGACGGCCCGACCCTGCTGGCCCGTTTCGCCCGTGTCCCGGCCCCGACATCGGGCGTTTCGACCCCGTCGCCGACGCTGAAACAGCTGGTCGCCGCGAACGCGCCGCCGACCCCCTATTCCACCCTATCCGGGGTCGACGGGCTGGAGCGGGTATTCTTCTACCGCCGGGTCGGTCCGTGGCCGCTTTATCTGGTCGTCGGCGTCTCCCCCCAGGATTACCTGGCCGGCTGGCGGCGCGAGGCTGCCTATCTGGTCGGGTTGGGGCTGGTGTTCCTGCTGGCGTCGATGGCGGCGTCGCTGATCATCCAGCGGGCGATGATGGCGATGGAACGGGCGCGGGCCGAGGCCGAGAAGGCCCGCCGGCACAGCGAGCTGGTCCTGGCCTCGGTGGGTGACGGCATCTGCGGCGTCGATCTGGACGGCCGCGTCACCTTCATCAACGATGCCGCCCGGCGCATGCTGAACTGGAGCGATGAAACAGGGGCCGGCACCGAACTGCATGCCTCCACCCACCATCACCACGCCGACGGCACCCCCTATCCCGTCGAGGAATGCCCGATCCGCCAGGTGCTGAACGGCAACGCCCCATCGCAGATCGTCCGGATCCAGGACGAAGTCTACTGGCGCGGCGACGGCAGCAGCTTCCCGGTGGAATACACCGTTTCGGCCATCGTCGAGGACGGACGCACCGTCGGGGCGGTCAACGTCTTCCGCGACGTCAGCGAACGCCGCGCCGCCGAAGCGGCAATGGCCCGCAGCCTTGCCACCACCGAAGCCCTGGCCTCGTGCCTGAACCAGTCCCTGGGCGACCTGTCGCTGAACGCCATCCTGGATTTCGCCTTGGGCGAGCTGCTGGATCTGCCCTGGCTGAAACTGCAGGCCCGCGGCAGCGTGTTCCTGCTGGATGGCGGGCGGACCCTGCACATGGCCGCCAGCCGGAACCTGCCCGCCCCCATCTGTTCCAGTTGTTCCACGGTCCCGGTCGGCCGCTGCCTGTGCGGCAAGGCCGCCGCCTGTGCCGAAGTCGTGTTCGCCGACTGCCTGGATGCCCGGCACGAGGTCGGCTATGAGGCCATGACCGAACACGGCCATTATTGCATCCCGATCAAGGCCGCCGGCCAGGTGCTGGGCGTGCTCAACACCTATGTCGCCCACCACCACCGCCGCGACCCGGAAGAAGAACGCTTCCTGCGCATGTATGCCGACACCCTGGCCGGCATCATCAAGCGCAAGCGGGCGGAAAAGACCCTGCACGACAGCAAGGAACTGGCCCGCACCTTGATGAACGCCACCATCGACGCAGCCGCCCTGCTGGACCGCGACGGGGCGATCCTGGCCGCCAACGAAGCCTTCGCCGCCCGTTTCGCCACCGCCGCCGACGCCCTGGCCGGCCGGGCCGTCTTCGATCTCGACCCGCCGCTTCTGACGTCGCGCCAGTTCGAAGAGGTCCTGCAGACCGGCGCGCCCCTGCACACCCACGACGACCGCAAAGGGCAGTCCCTGGACAACCGCATCTATCCGGTCACGGACGGCGACGGCGCCGTGACCTGGGTCGCGGTGTTCTCCCGCGACGTCACCGACCAGCGCGACGCGGCCCGGGCCGTCGAAAAGGCGATGGCCGACCTGGAAAGCTCCAACCGCGACCTGGAACAGTTCGCCTATGTCGCCAGCCACGACCTGCGCCAGCCCCTGCGGATGATCGGCAGCTATCTGGGCCTGATCCAGCGCCGGCTGGGCGACGACCTGCCTCCGGACATCCAGGATTTCATCGGCTTCGCCGTCGGCGGCGCCCGGCGCATGGACGCCCTGATCCTGGGCCTGCTGGAATATTCCCGCGCCAGCCACAACGTCATCGTCCACGAGCCGGTTGCCCTGGACGAGGTGCTGGACGACACCCTGGGCGATCTGGTTCTGGCCATCGACGAGGCCGGGGCCGAGATCGTCCGCCCCAAGACCCCTGCCGTGGCGATGGGAGGGCGGGTGGAACTGACCCGCCTGTTCCAGAACCTGATCGGCAACGCCATCAAGTACCGCTCTCCGGAGCGGCCGCCCCGCGTCGAGATCACCTGGACCGCGCAGAACGGCGACTGGCAGGTCCGCATCGCCGACAACGGCCTGGGCATCCCGGCCGAAGACCGCGACCGCGCCTTCGGCATCTTCCAGCGGCTGGTGTCCAGCGACGCGGTCGAGGGAACCGGCATCGGTCTGGCCGTCTGCCGCAAGATCGTCGAACATCACGGCGGCCATATCTGGATCGAGTCCAACGCCGGACGCGGCAGCGTGTTCTGCTTCACCCTCAAGAGCGGCTCAGGGCTCCGAACTCAGGTTACGGAAGGGTAAATTTTTGACGTCATGCCCGCGCAGGCGGGCATCCAACCGACGGGAGCCGTCAGGCAATGTCTTCGCAGAGATCGCGCCACTGGGGGTTCATTTGTTGAATGAGATTAA
>CAJANN010000300.1 GCA_903941095.1 uncultured Rhodospirillaceae bacterium
CGGATGATTCATTCGCGCTTCGTCTCCGGCGCCCGTTGGGCGCGGCCAAGGCCGCGGATGCGGCCGCCCGGCGAGGGCTTGGGAACCCGAATGAATCATTCGGGTTCCGTATGATCCGGCCCGGCCGATGAACCGATCCGGCGGATCGGTTCAAACGGCGGCCGGCATCAGAACGTCAGCGCATCCTCGATGGCCTTGATGCCGGCCTTGGCGCATTGGTCGTCGGCGTCGCCGCCCGGCGCCCCCGACACGCCGATGCCGGCGACGATGGACCCGGCGGCCTCGATCTTCAGGCCGCCGCCCAGGATCGTCGCCCCCGGCACGTTGCGCAGGCCCGATTGCGGCATGCCCGGCCCGGTCAGCGCCACCAGTTCGGTGGTGTTGGTGCGGAAGCTGACGGCGGTCCAGGCCTTGCCGGCAGCCACCGTCGGGGTGTGGGGACCGGCATAGCGGTCGCGCAGCAGCGCCTGGACGTTGCCGCCGCGGTCGACCACGGCGACGGCGGCCTGCCAGCCGCTTTTGCGGCAGGCATCCAGCGCCGCCTGGGCCGCCTTCAGGGCGACTTCCGGGGTCAGCATGGTCTGTTCGAAGGTGCCCTCGGCTGCGTGGGCGGGCATGGCGGCGACGATGGCGGCGACGGCGGCAGTCAGCAGCAACTTGCGCATGAAACGCTCCTCCCGGGATCAGCAGGCCCGCCGGGGCCTGCCCTTCATGGATTGGACGATGGTGGACAATTCGCCCCAGAAAAATTCGTCGCCGCCATATCCGAGAATGCGGCCAAGCTCGCGGCCGCACTCGACCACCACGAAGGTGGGGGCGTAGCGCAGATTTTTCAGGCGTTTCAGATCGGGCGGCGGCGAGCGCAGGGAAACCCTGCGCAACGGCAGCAGCCGCCCTTCTTCGGTCTTGGAATAGACGGGGCCGATCTCGCGGTGCCAGCGGACGCAGAACGGGCAGCCATCGGTCTCGAACATGACCAGTTCGGCCGCACGGGCGGTCCCGGCGCCCAGCGCCAGGACCGCCGCCAGCACGGCAAGCAACCGTGTCACGGCCGGAACTTCAGTCTCAAGCCTTGCGCTTGATCTTGAAGGTGAAGGTGCCGCCGCCGTC
This sequence comes from uncultured Rhodospirillaceae bacterium, assembly GCA_903941095.1. Classification (GTDB taxonomy): domain Bacteria; phylum Pseudomonadota; class Alphaproteobacteria; order Rhodospirillales; family Magnetospirillaceae; genus Magnetospirillum. The sequence continues at coordinate 1,111 of CAJANN010000300.1, forward strand.
CTTGCTCTCAAGCAATTCGTTGCCGGTCTGCTTGCAGAAGGCTTCCATGTCCTTGACCGAACCGGGATCGGTGGCGATCACTTCCAGGACCGAGTCCACGGCGATGTCCTTGATGGCCTTCTTGGTGCGCAGGATCGGCAGCGGGCAGTTCAGCCCCTTGACGTCGAGAACCGTGCTCATAAGTGAAACTCCCTTGACTGTTGGTCTTCGGCCGGGCGTGAGATCACGCACCGAGGTTGATGTACTTCAGGCATACCACCCGCAGGCATGATGCCAGATTTTTATCGTTGTTGATAAGACAATGATCATGTACGCGGGCGATAAGGCCGCTGACGGCGATTCCCTCGTCCCGGGCCATCTCGTCCAGCACCGTCCAGAAGGCCCGTTCCAGGCGGATGGTGGTGCTGTGCCCGTGGATGCGGACCGAGCGTTTCTCGGGCACGTATTCACGCACCTGCTCGGCCTGGCACAGCCCGAACAGGCGGGCCAGCGGCCCTTCGCCGTCGGCCGCCGCCTGGGGGGCGTTCAGATGAACAGGTTGATGTCGCACTGGGTCGCCGTTTCGATGTAGGTGGCCGCACCGGCGTACTCGATGCCGTCGATCATGTCGGACGGCTTGTACTCGAACAGGTCCATCGTCATCTGGCAGGCGATCATGCGCACGCCGATATCCATGCAGGCGTCGCGCAGATCCTCGATCGAGGCGACGCCCTTCTTCTTGATCAGGTCCTTCATCATCGCCGTGGTCAGGCTGGGAGCGCCGGGCAGGGCGGCCAGCAGGTTGGGCATGGCCATGTGCATGCCCATCATCGGCATCTCCATCGCCTCGTTGCCCAGCGTCGTGACCTTCAGGTCCAGCTTCTTCTTCAGCAGGGCCAGCCCGTAGAAGGTGAAGAACAGCGTGACGTTCAGATCCATGCTGGCGGCGGTGCTGGCCAGGATCAGCGGCGGATAGCCCCAATCCAGCGTTCCCTTGGTGACGATAATGGACATCGACTTGCCGGGCTGGGACATAACGGCGCTCTCCATTGGCAAAAAGCATCAGGTTTTACTAATATGCTGGCGCCGCCGCCGGGGCCGGTAGTACCCTTTGCCTACGGCATCGATTTTCGGCCCTGGCGAGTTGCGCCTCGCCCCACTTTGCCGGCTTGTGCAGGCGCGCGGGTCTCTGCTAATTTAGTGCCAACAAATATATAGGGATTCGCCCCTTTCGCCAAGCGCCTTCCGGCCGGCGGACAAACCGGGCGGCCAGAGGGAGGACCAACGTGAGCGACTTACCGATCTCCACCATTGTCGGCGGTGGCGCCTTCGTGACCGGGCTGATTTTCGGCGCCGTGGCGAACCGTACCAATTTCTGCACGATGGGCGCCTTGTCCGACATCGTCTTCATGGGCGAATGGAAGCGTTTCCGCTCGTGGATGCTGGCCCTGGCGGTCGGCCTGATCGGCTCGCAGGCGATGCAGGCGGCCGGCATGATCGACCTGGGCAAAAGCATCTATCTGCAGGGCGCCATCGGCTGGGCCGGCGCGATCATCGGCGGCCTGCTGTTCGGCTTCGGCATGACGATGGCCGGCGGCTGCGGCAACAAGACCCTGGTCCGCCTGGGAGCCGGCAACCTGAAGTCGCTGGTCACCTTCCTGGTCATCGCCCTGTTCGCCTACATGACCCTGAAGGGCTTCATCGGCCTGGCCCGCGTCCAGATGGACGGCGCCACCGCCATTTCGGTGGCCGGCAAGGCCGCCAACCAGGGCATCCCCGCCCTGCTGGCCGCGCTGGGCATCCCGGCGGCGGCGGCGCAGTGGCTGTCGGTGGGCGTCATCGGCGGCGGCCTGCTGGTGTTCTGCTTCAAGGACCACGAGTTCCGCGAAAGCCCGGCCGACATCATCGGCGGCCTGGTCATCGGCCTGCTGATCCCCGCCGGCTGGTGGGTGACCGGCGTGCTGGGCGGCGACGAGTTCGAGCCGACCGCCCTGGCCAGCTTCACCTTCGTCGCCCCCATCGGCGACACCCTGCAATATCTGATGACCTTCACCGGATCGACCATCAATTTCGGCATCGCCGCGGTGGGCGGCGTCATCACCGGGTCGTTCCTGGCCTCGGTCAGCGCCAGGACCTTCAGCATCGAGGCCTTCACCGATTCCTCGGACATGGGCCGCCACCTGATCGGCGCCGCCATGATGGGCACCGGCGGCGTGCTGAGCATGGGCTGCACCATCGGCCAGGGACTGACCGGCATGAGCACCCTGTCGGTGACGTCGCTGATCGCCCTGGCCTCGGTCATCTTCGGCGGGGTATGGGGGCTGAAATATATGGAAGAAGGCTCGGTCGGCGGCGCCCTGAAGGCGGTGTTCGCCCGCGGCTGACGCCCGGTTTCCGGCAGCGGCCGGACGCGGGCGGCCCTTACCCGCCGCTCGTGTCCGTCGCCTGCCGCACCGCCTGCCACACCCTCTCCGGCTCGACGCCGGCCACGCACGGGAAGGCGTCGCGGTCGCTGGCCCGCTTCGGGCAACGCCACAGACAATGGTAGCACTCCATCTCGTGCGCCAGGAAAACCGCCCGGGCCGGGCTGATGGCCGGGGGATAGGGCACGAAACAGCCGAAATGTCCGCCGCCGGCGATCAGCACCGTGGGAACCCCCACCCCCAGGGCCAGATGGCCGGGGCCGGTGTCGTTGGTGACGACGCAGGCCGCGTGCTTCAGCACGTCGACCAGTTGCCCCAGCTTCAGCGATCCGATGGTGTCGATGGCGCCGGAATGGCCCAGCTCGGCGATGCGCGGCTTGGCGAAGGCTTCCTGCGCGGCACCGACGAAGACCACCCGGAAACCGTGATCCAGGCAGCGGCGGGCGACGTCGAGGAACTTGCCGAAGGGCCAGCGCCGGCCCGGTTCGTTCGACCCGAAATTCATCACCACGTAAGGCGGGCCGTCGGGCAGGGGCGGCGCCTGCTCGCGCCAGGGAATGGCCGGCACCTCGGGCGGGATGGTCCGGCCGGCCAGTTCCGACAGAAAGGTGAAATGGCGCAGCCCTTCGTGCGTCGGATAGGGGCCGGTGTCGATCACCCGGGTGGCGCGGTCGAGATACCAGGCATATTCCGCCCGGGTCCGGTCGGTGATGAAGGGACGGCAGACGATGCGCTGGTCGGCCCGGCTCATCCACACCAGGGAATCGGCGGTCAGCACCTTGCGCATGAACATGTCGCACACCGCCGTCCGGAACCCCTGGCGCCGCACCCACAGGGCGATCTTCAGGCGGTACAGCCACTTCTTCTCGAAGGCGTGTTCGTCGATGGTCACCAGGGTGAAACCGTCGAACACCTCGGCGGCCAGGCCTTTCCACGAATGGCAGCCCAGGATGGTGATCTCGGAGCGGTCGACGCCCAGCACCGCCGGCAGATGGTCCAGGGCGCGGCGGACCATCACCATGTCGCCGATGCCGTCCATGCGCACCACCACCACGCCCGTCTTCCGGCGGGGGGCCGGGCACAGGGCGACCAGGGCGTCGATGGGCCGGAACAGCCACCAGCGCCGCCGCATGCCGCGCGGAAACAAGGTGGACAGGCCCGCCATCAGCAGCCCCTGGCGATGATGTCGGCCACCGATGCCAGCACCGCGTCGGGATCGAGGGCGGCGACGCAGGGATACATGCCGTTCTCCGGGGGAAAGTAGCAATTGCCCAGGCAGCCTTGGCATTCCATCGGACTGTAAAGGACGTGCATGTTGGCCGGCGTGACCTCGTCGGCATAGGGGACGATCTCGCCGACATAGGCCGCCGAGGCCAGGCACAAAGTCGGCGTCCCCAGGGCGACGGCCAGATGCATGCAGGCGGTGTCGACGCTGACCACCAGCCGGCAGCCGCGGATGATGGCGGCCAGCCGTTCGAAGGGGGCGCCCTCGAACTCGACGTTGGGCAGGTCGAGCAGACGGCGGAAATCGGGATTCTTGTCGAGATCGCTGGGATGGCCGGCCAGACGGACCCGCCAGCCATGCGGCAGAGACCCGGCGATCAGCGCCCACAATTCCGGCGGACTTTGCTTGGCCTTGACCGCCGAGAACGGCTGGAACAGCACGGTGGGGGCCAGTTGCGGCTCGGCCTCGATGGCCGGCGGCAGCCGCACCAGCGGCGCCGGCCGGGAAGCGCCGGTCAGGAAATCGGCAAAGGCCGCCCAGCGCATCACCTTGTCGGTCCTGGGCGGACCGGAATCGAACAGGCGGGAATACAGGCGGCGATTGCCGGCCAGCCGCGCCCCATGCTTGTCGGACGGGCGCGGCTCCATCGCCGCGCTTTCCGGGGCCGCCGCCGCGGCGACCAGCGCCTCGTCCAGGTCGGGATGGCGCAGATAGTCGGTATGCACCACCAGCCGGTAATGGGCCATGTACAGGTCGGAGAAAACCCGCCAGCGCAGACCCAGGTCACGCAAGCGGCGAAAATCCACCGCCCTGACCCGCACGCCGGGGGGGAACAGGAACCCCATGCGGGCGGCGTCGGCGCGCAGCAGCACCGTCACGCTTTCGCCCGGCCGCGCCAGTTCCATGAAGCGCGGCAGCACCACGGCCAGCAGCACGGTGTCGCCCAGGCCGCCGGCACTGATCAGCAGCACGCCCTCGGGCTTGCCGGGGCGCCGCTTCAACGACAGGCCCAGCTTCAGCAGCGGGTCGAAAAGGCGATGCAGGCGCAACCGGCGGCTCCGTCAGGCGTAGGGGGCGTAGGATTTTTCCTCGACCAGGGCCGAGCCCAGCAGGTCGTTGATCCGGCGCTTGACCGCGGCCCGCTCGTCATTGGTGAAATAGACGGCGCGGGCCAGCCCGACGAAAGTCGCCCCGAAATCCTTGGCGCGTTCGCAATCGCGGATATCGTCTTCGATGACCCACAGCTTTTCGTTGATGGCCTTCAGTTCGGCCGACAGCGCAGCCAGTCCCTGGTGGCCGGGGAACTCGCGGTCGCGCACCGCCACCAGTTCTCCCAGCTCCTTGTTGACGTTGGCCAGCTTGGCCGCGTCCGACAGACGCTCCGCCTTGATTTCCAGAATGGTGATCTTGTCGATCACCTCGCCCCACGACACCGGCACCAGTACGGACATGGCCAATCTTCGCCTTTTCGCAAACCCGAATGGCGCCTTCTAGCAGATTTCTCGCCCGGCTAGAAGGGAGGCCGGCGAAATCCGCCGTCCCGTTCCCTTTCACCGCCGCCCCGGCCGCCCTATATTCGCCCGGTCACCGCCCAGGAGCGCCGCATGAAACCGCTTGCCACCGCCGCCATCGCCGTCAGCACCCTGCTTGCCGCCACCGCCGCGCCGGCCGAGGAAGTCGGCAGCGTCTCGACCGTCTTCAAGATGCTGGGACCCAACGACAAGATCGTGGTGGAGGCGTTCGACGATCCCAAGATCTCGGGCGTGACCTGCTATCTGTCCCGGGCGAAGAAAGGCGGCGTCTCGGGCGGCCTGGGCGTGGCCGAGGACACCTCGGACGCCTCGATCGCCTGCCGCCAGGTCGGCCCCATCGCCTTCAAGGCGAAGTTCAAGGACGGCGAGACGGTGTTCCAGAAAGACACCTCGCTGCTGTTCAAGACCATGCAGGTGGTGCGCTTCCACGACCGCAAGCGCGATGTGCTGATCTATCTGGTCTATTCCGACCGCATCATCGAAGGCTCGCCGAAGAACTCGATCTCGGTGGTTCCGGTCCCCGCCGGCCAGGGCGACTGAGCGCCGCGGATCACGGGTCGACGCAGACCGCCTTGTCGCCCTCGACCCGGCACTGGGCGCGGGTCCGCAGCACCATCTGCACCCCGCCCTCGTAAGTGCAGACGACGCGGGTGATGGACCCCAGCTTGCCGGCACGCAGTTCCTCCAGCCGGGCGGCCTTCAGGCTTTCCGCCGGGCGGGCGCAGGACAGGTAGCCCTGGAACTCCCCGGCTTCCCACAGCGAGATGTTCTTGGCCTCGCGGTATTTCTCGAAGGCGGTGCAGATGTCGTTGCCGTCCTTGTCGTAGATGCGGGCGTTGTCGCTGCAATAGCCGGTGAACCCCCACTTCAGCTCCTGCTCGTTGGGACAGGACCCCACCTGCACGGCGCCGGCCATGTCGGGACAGGTGAATTCGGCGGCGGCGGCAGGCACGGCCAGCAAACAGGCCAGAATGGCGGCGGCGCGGATCATGACGGCTCCTTCACGGTTCGACGGCGGCAGACTAGCCCAGCCGCCCCGGCGGCGACCTGACAAAGGTCAAGCCGAAGCGACAAGACGCCCCTTGCCTTTTCACCGCCGCGAAACCAGTTCACACTGATCCGGCACTTCCGACCCGCAAAAAGGATCATCGCCATGCTGGCCGACCTGAAAAGCCTGAATCCCGATTTCAGCCGCCGCGGCTTCGTCGGCACCGCCCTGGCCGCCACCGGCTTCGCCCTGGCGGCCGGCCCGGCCCGGGCCGAGGCCATCATCACCGATTCCCGGGGACTGGAAACCGCCGACGTGCTGATCCCCGCCCGGGACCGTTCGCTGCCGGCCTATGCGGCGCGCCCGGCCGGCGGGACCGGCCCCTTCCCCACCGTCATGGTGGTCCAGGAAATCTTCGGGGTGCATGAACACATCCGCGACATCTGCCGCCGGCTGGCGAAGCAGGGCTATCTGGCGGTGGCCCCCGAACTGTATGTCCGCCAAGGCAATCCCGCGGGAATCCCCGACATCGCCACCTTGCTGAAAACCATCGTCGCCAAGGTTCCCGACGAACAGGTGCTGGCCGATCTCGACGCCGTGGCCGCCTGGGCCGCCAAAAGCGCCGGCGGCGACCCGCGCCGCCTGTCCATCACCGGCTTCTGCTGGGGTGGCCGCATCGTCTGGCTGTACGCCGCCCACAATCCCGCCCTGAAGGCCGGGGTGGCATGGTACGGCCGGCTGACCGGCGAGCCCAGCGAGACCGCGCCCCGCCATCCGCTGGACGTCGCCGCCGAGTTGAAGGCTCCGGTGTTGGGCCTGTATGGCGGCGCCGACCAGGGCATTCCCCTGGACGGCGTCGAAAAAATGCGCGCCGCCCTGGCACAATCGAAAGCCAAGGCCGACATCGTCGTCTATGATGGCGCCCCGCACGCCTTCCATGCCGATTACCGCCCCAGCTATCGGGCCGATCCCGCCAGGGACGGCTGGAACCGGATGCTGGCCTGGCTGAAAACCCACGGCGCAGGTTGATTGCGGTGCAGCAAGAGTTATATTAGAACTAGATCAAGTTACTGGTTTCTGGAGAGCCGGCCATGCCGTTTGCCAAGTCCCTTGCGAGCCTGCTGATCGGAGCCGCCATCCTGAGCGGCGGTGTCGTCTCCGCGTCTGCCGCATCGGCCGCCGAGATCGGGACCGAAGCGCCCCGCCACACCTTCGACCAGGCCAAGGCCCTGGTGGAGGCCGGCGCCGCCCATCTGAAGGCGGTCGGCCCGGACAAGGCCTTCGCCGATTTCAACGACCCGAAGGGGCAGTGGGTTCAGGGCGACCTGTACCTGTTCGCCTTCGACCGCAAGGGGGTCTATCGGGCCACCGGCTTCCGTCCCGAGCGGACCGGCCAGAACGCCTGGGAAATGACCGATCCCGCCGGCCTGAAGGTGGTGCAGGAAATCGTCAAGAAGGCCCGCCGCGACGGGGCGGCCACCGTCGATTACCTGTGGAAGAATCCCGCCACCGGCAAGCTGGAAAACAAGACGTCCTATGTCGTCCAGGCCGGCGATTACGCGGTCGGCGCCGGCTTCTACCACAAATAGGGCGGGCACAAACAGGGCGGGCGCCCCCGGCCGGGGGCGCCGCGCTTCCTCAGCCGCGCACCAGCGGCTTGTACTTCAGACGGTGCGGCTGGTCGGCCTCGGCGCCCAGGCGGCGGTGACGGTCGGCCTCGTAATCCTGGTAGTTGCCCTCGAACCACACCACCTGGGAATCGCCCTCGAAGGCCAGGATGTGGGTGGCGATGCGATCGAGGAACCAGCGATCGTGGCTGATGACCACGGCGCAGCCGGGGAATTCCGCCAAAGCCTCTTCCAGCGACCGCAGGGTGTCGACGTCCAGGTCGTTGGTCGGTTCGTCCAGCAAGATGACGTTGGACGGCCGGCTCAGCATCTTGGCCAGATGGACGCGGTTGCGTTCGCCGCCGGACAGGATGCCCACCTTCTTCTGCTGGTCCGGCCCCTTGAAATTGAACAGGCCGGCATAGGCGCGGGAATTGATCTTGCGCCGGCCCAGATCGATTTCGGTCTGGCCGTCGGAAATTTCCTCGAACACCGTCTTGTCGGCGGCCAGGCTGTCGCGGCTTTGGTCGACATAGCCCAGCACCACCGTCTCGCCGACGGAGAAGGTGCCGCTGTCCGGCTGGTCCTGGCCGGTGATCAGGCGGAACAGCGTGGTCTTGCCGGCGCCGTTGGGGCCGATGATGCCGACGATGCCGCCCGGCGGCAGCTTGAAGGACAGGTTCTCGAACAGCAGCTTGTCGCCGAACGCCTTGGAGATGCCGTCGGCCTCGATGACCTTGCCGCCCAGGCGCGGCCCGGGGGGAATGCTGATCTCGACCTCGCCGGTGGCCTTTTCCTGGGACTTGGCCACCAGATCCTCGAAGGCGTTGATGCGGGCCTTGCTTTTGGTCTGCCGGGCCTTGGGGCTGGACCGCACCCATTCCAGCTCTTCCTTGATGGTGCGCTGGCGGGCGCTTTCCTCGTTGTTTTCCTGTTCGAGGCGCTTTTCCTTCTGCTCCAGCCAGCTGGTGTAGTTGCCCTCGAACGGCAGGCCGTGGCCGCGTTCCAGTTCCAGGATCCAGCCGGTGACGTTGTCCAGGAAGTAGCGGTCGTGGGTGACCATCACCACGGTGCCGGAATAGGTTTCCAGGAAGCGTTCCAGCCAGGCCACCGATTCGGCGTCCAGATGGTTGGTGGGCTCGTCCAGCAGCAGCATGTCGGGATGCGACAGCAGCAGGCGGCACAGGGCGACGCGGCGCTTCTCGCCGCCCGACAGCGTGGTGACGGCGGAATCGCCGGAGGGGCAGCGCAGGGCGTCCATCGCGATCTCGACCTTGCGCTGCAGGTCCCAGGCGTCGAGATGGTCGATCTTTTCCTGCAGCTCGCCCTGTTCGGCGATCAGGTCGTTCATCTCGTCGTCGGACAGTTCCTCGGCGAAGCGGGCCGACACCTCGTCGAAGCGGTCCAGCAGGGCCTTGGTCTCGGCCACCGCCTCCATGACGTTGCCCATGACGTCCTTGGCCGGGTCCAGTTGCGGCTCCTGCGGCAGATAGCCGATCTTGACGCCCTCGGCGGCCCAGGCCTCGCCGCCATATTCCTTGTCGATGCCGGCCATGATCTTCAGCAGCGTCGACTTGCCGGCGCCGTTGTTGCCCAGCACGCCGATCTTGGCCCCAGGCAGAAACGACAGATACAGCCCCTTCAGGATTTCCTTGCCGCCCGGATAGGCCTTGGTCAGGTTCTTCATCACATAGATGTACTGATAGCTGGCCATGACGGCTCCTCCGGGACGAAATGTCTTTGGGCGGGTTTAGACAGCGGGCGGGACGGCGTCAAGACGATCCTCGTCCGTCGCACGCCTGGGCTGCACGGATCGCCTCTTGCCAGCCGGCCTTTCACCTGAAAGCATGCTGGAATTTTCCGAGTGACGTTTGGAGGGCTTCGATGACCGGCAAGACACCTTCGCTTCCCCGCGCCGCCGCCTTGGTGGGGCCGTTCGCCGCCGGCAAGACCAGTCTGCTGGAAGCCCTGCTGTTCCGCTCCGGGGCGATCGGACGCCAGGGCAGGATCAAGGACGGCAACACCGTCGGCGATTCCAGCGCCGAAGCCCGCGCCCGCCTGATGAGCGTCGAACCGACCATCGTCGCCACCGATTATCTGGGCGAAAAGTGGACGCTGGTCGACTGCCCCGGCTCGGTGGAGTTCCAGCAGGACGCCTTCAATGCCCTGGCGGTGGTCGACGCCGCCATCGTGGTCTGCGAACCCGATCCGGCCCGCGCCGTGATGGTGGCGCCGCTGCTGAAGTTCCTGGACGAACGGCGCATCCCGCACATCTTGTTCATCAACAAGATCGACACCGCCGGCACCCGCCTGAAGGAAACCCTGGAAGCCCTGCAGGCGGTGTCGGAACGCCCGCTGGTGATGCGCGAAGTCCCCATCCGCGAGGGCGAGCAGGTGGTCGGCTTCGTCGATCTGGTCAGCGAGCGGGCCTATCGGTACCATCCCGGCCAGACGTCGGACCTGATCCGCATCCCCGCCGCCATCCAGGACGAGGAACGGCTGGCCCGCCAGGAAATGCTGGAACATCTGGCCGATTTCGACGACCACCTGATGGAAGAACTGCTGGAAGACGTCCAGCCCCCCAAGGACGAGGTGTACGACGACCTGTCCAAGGATCTGGCCGACGACCTGATCGTCCCGGTCTTCTTCGGCACCGCCGAAAATGACGGCGGCATCACCCGGCTGTGGAAGGCCCTGCGCCACGAGGTGCCGGCCCCCACCGCCACCGCCGCCCGGCTGGGCTTCGCCAACGGAGGCGCCGCCGTGGCCCGGGTGTTCAAGACCGTCCATGCCAGCCACACCGGCAAGCTGTCCTATGCCCGCATCCTGCGGGGCGAGTTCGCCGACGGCCAGTCCCTGGCCGGCGGCCGCATTTCCGGCCTGTACGCCCCGGCGGTCGGCAATCCGGCCAAGCTGGCCAAGGCCGCCCCCGGCGACGTGGTGGCCTTCGGCCGCCTGGACGGGGCCAATACCGGCGACGTCCTGGGCGGCGAGGCCAATGGCGGCGCCCCGTGGCCGGCGGCGCTGGAGCCGCTGTTCGGCATCGCCCTGGAAGCGGAAAAGAAGGGCGACGACGTCAAGCTGAGCGGCGCCCTGACCAAGCTGACGGAAGAGGACCCGTCCTACCGCGTCGAAAACAACGCCGAATTCAGTGAGCTGGTGCTGTGGGGCCAGGGAGAAATCCACCTGCTGGTGGCGTTCGAGCGGCTGAAAAGCCGCTTCGGCATGGGGGTGGTCACCCACAAGCCGACGGTCCCCTACAAGGAAACCATCAAGAAGCCGACGGCAGTGCATGGCCGCCACAAGAAGCAGTCGGGCGGCCACGGCCAGTTCGGCGACGTCCAGATCGAAATCCGTCCGCTGCCGCGCGGATCGGGCTTCGTGTTCGAGGACAAGATCGTCGGCGGCGCCATTCCGCGCAACTACATCCCCGCCGTCGAGGACGGCGTCGGCGAGTTCCTGCGCCAGGGGCCGCTGGGCTTTCCGGTGGTCGACCTGGCGGTGACCCTGAAGGACGGCAGCTACCACGCCGTCGACAGCTCGGACATGGCCTTCAAGACCGCGGCCCGCCTGGCCATGAGCGAAGGGTTGCCGCAGTGCGAGCCGGTGCTGCTGGAACCGATCCTGCAGGTCGAGATCTCGGTTCCGTCCGACTACACCTCGAAGGCGCAGCGCATCATTTCCGGCCGGCGCGGCCAGATTCTCGGCTATGACGCCAAGGAAGGCTGGGCCGGCTGGGATCAGGTCTCGGCCTATCTGCCGCAGGCGGAAATGGGCGACCTGATCGTCGAGCTGCGCTCGCTGACGATGGGCGTCGGCACCTTCTCCTGGCGTTTCGACCATCTGCAGGAACTGACCGGCCGCGCCGCCGACAAGGCGGTCGAGGACCGCAAGGCCGCCCTGACCCGGCAATAGATCGGGCGGCCGCCCCAACGGCGCCCCGAAAACGCGAAACCCGCCAAACCTTACGGTTTGGCGGGTTTTTCGTTTCAAGTTTGGTCGGAGTGAGAGGATTCGAACCTCCGGCCCCTGCCTCCCGAAGACAAAGGAGACGCTGGGTGAAATGGGTCAGTTAGTTGATTTAATGTGAGTTTTTGTGGTTAGAATTGCATGGATTTGCGGCAGCGTGCACCCTCACTGTCCCGCAATTGTCCCTCACTGGTGGAGGGATACTGGTTGCAGAAGTCTGTGCCGCTTTCTCCAGCGGATATGTTCCCGTAAGAATTTGAGACCTTCCTGGGTGCGAACTAAGTCATCTTTTTTTCTAAGAACGAATGAGCATCTGGATTTATTCAGTTCCCCCAAGAGAAATGAGCGATGGTCTTCGGTTATGCGGGCGAGTGATTCTAAATTATATAACTCTACTTCCGAAGCCATCTCGGCGGCCATTGCTCGAATCGCTTTTGTATTTGCAGAAGCAGGCGGCATACGTAATGGGGGCGGCGCATCAATGTCAATTGTGTATGCGTAAAATACATCAGATGTTCCTGCGCGCGCGGATGAAAGTCGTTTCTGCGGCTCTACGGGTCCATCAAAGAAAAAAGCACTCATTAGCGGCTGGAATACCCAAATGTGAATCCATGTGCATTCTTTTTCCCCAATTTCGTATAAGCGATTAATGTCCCCGCGGCTTATTCCGGCTCGGAGCCTTCTGTATTCTTGCGCTTTTTCTTTATTGTTTTTCCACCATTTAGCTTTGGATGCTTTTAGCCGGAGTTGCCGGGTTTTTTCATCCATAGGCGCTCGGCCGGGCCCTCTCGGTGGACATTTTCTGGGGGTGCCATCTGGTTTGCGCCCATATGGCGCATCGGGATCCGCCCGGTTGGCTGCGTCCGTCACCTTTTTTTGTCCTGTCGGACGAGCAGCTGACATCGCGCCACCTCCACCCATCGGAATGCCGTGGATTTCGCGGCTGAGTGTATTACACGCGGCCGCGTTCGCAAGCTTGAATCAAGGAGATATGTAATCTCTGCATTGCATCGGGCGGCGGGCATTTGCACCATGCGGAAATGGAAACGCGCAGAAAAAAGCACAAAGATCCGAAGCCATCTTCCGGCTTTATGAATCGACGTCAGGTCGCCGACGAATTCGGATTTTCGGAGAGTTTCATTGCGCATCTGCCGACCTCTGTTCTGCCGAAATACGGCATTGGGTCTAAAGTGTTGTATGACCGGGAAGAAGTGATTGCAGCCATCAAATCACGCCAATTTGCCGCTCCGACCGGGCGCCGTGGGCGCCCCAAGAAGCCGGTGTTGCCGGGAGGTGGCAAGTGACCTCTCGCCAGCCTCCGCCCGGCCAATTTGACCTCTTCGTCCCTTATCTCATTGATCTTCCGCTTAGAGATCAACGCGACACTATGGAGAGGCCCTTCTTCAGCCTGGCGAAACGCAAGCGCCTCACTCCTATTGATTATCAGAGTCCGGACGGAACTGTGTGGGTGAAGGTTCAGCCGCACCAGGATTATGGGATGGCTACGATTTGGGATGCCGACATCCTGATCTGGGCGGCATCGCAAATCGCTGAGCACATGCGGAGTCGTTGTAATGAGCCTCCTCCGCGCACCATCCAGTTCCTTCCCCATCAGCTGCTGCAGACGATCATGCGCGATGTGGGCGGTGATCAGTATCGTCGCCTTAGGGCGAGCCTCGACCGCCTGAAGACGACCACCATCAAGACAAACATCCGGGGCAAGGGCAAGGATAGGCAGGCCACGTTTTCATGGATCGACCAATGGACAGACGACGTTGATGCCGAGACTGGTCAAAGCAAGGGGATGTCAATTACCATTTCCGAATGGCTATTTGAGGGGGTGACAAGCCGAGGCAGCATTTTATCAATACACCCAAATTATTTCCTTCTATCCGGCGCGTTCGAGCGATGGCTGTATCGCGTTGTGAGAAAACATGCCGGAAACCAGAAAACTTGGTGGATGTGCACTTTAATTGTTTTGTATAAGAAATCTGGCTGTGAAGATCGGCAATCAAAATTCAAGGCGGCGATAAAGAAGATTGTAAATGCCGATTTAGTGCCGGAGTATTTCGTGTCATTTATTGACAGGACCGAAAGTGGTGACTCCGCCATTCACGCCATTCGCCGCGAATACCTTGATAGTAACCACCCTGGCTTCAAATTCCCCTGTCGAAAGGATAAGCGTCGGCCACATCCCTTTGGAATGCCCGATAATCCGCGAAAAACCGAAGCCCCCCGCGACAAGGGGCTCCGATGAGCCCCTAGCCCGATAGTCGCTGGAAACTGGGGATTGCTACGGCTTTTCGCGGACAAAACGGTTCGGCTTTTCACGGGCGGCCATACGGCGTTTCGCGGACGATTTCTCGGTTTAACGGGGATCGGGCAGCGGAAGAATAGCAGGCGCGATCGGCGTCTCAACGGCGGCTCCCGAGGGCTAACGGGGTAAACAAAGTTTCTAACAGATTCGTTTTTAACCCCCTGGGCCTGTGGATAAAGGCTCATTCCAGAACGGCTCGGAGATGGCTTTCATGGATCACAGCAGCAACGGCAAGCTCGGCTCCGGTACCATCTACATCCAGATCAGCAAATTCCTGCTCGGGCGATTGCTTCGGGAAAGGCCGGCGGGAATCAAGAACCTCGAGGATCGCGGCTGCAAGGTCTTCAAGGTCGGCAAGACTATGGACAAGGATGTCAGGACCGCCCAACTGCGCGGGGCGAGCTATGGTGGGGCGTCCGACTGGGAGATGTTTTTGCACGATGGCGAGGAGTGCTGCTACCCGTTCACGGCAGCGCTGTGGAACGAACAAAAGTTCCACAAGTTCGTCCGCGGCCACACCAAGATCACCCATCTCACGCGTGATCAATATCCGTGGCTGTATGATCGGGATGGCCATTCCTCGATGGAGGTGTATTTCGGCCCGCCGAAGATGGTGGCCGACTACATAAAGGCGTGCTGCCTTTCCACGCCAGAGGAAATGAGAGCACTCCGTGATGCCCGTGAGGCGCTTGGCAGGACGACGACCGCGCTGAAATCGGAAACAGCCAAACTTATGGCCGCTGAAAAGAATCTGCAGCGCAGCACGAGCGGTCTGCTCTCGGCCGAGTCGAAGATTGAAGATCTGGAGAACGCACTTCGCGATCGGAACAGTGATCTCACCGGGATGATTGCCGCCAGAAACAGATGGCGTGGAGCTGCCCACGCCTTTGGGACAATTTGCGCCCTCCTGGGCTGGTGGATCGCAAACGGCCGCTAATTGGTTGGCCGGACTTATTCAGCTGCCAGGGCTTGGGAGCGGCAGCGAGATCAGTTGGGATTTGCGGGTATCCTCTGTTCAGAGAAGGTCACCCGATAGCCATGTGCTGTACTTCCGGCTATCATTGATCCGCTCAGCCGTTGACGTATCAATGATATTTCTGGCTAGACGGCATGCAATCATTTAGGGTTGCGCGTGTGGTAAGACCAAATACGTGGCCCCGGATGCATCTGACTGCCTACCAATCGAAAACGTGGTCGTCCCAGTCGATTCGAAAGAGGGCGCCGTCACCCTATACCAAGGAGGACACAGCTTGGCGCAGCCTGAGATCGACACCGACCTGCCCCAAGGTCTCTCCATTGCGGCGGTGTTGACACGTTGACGCCGCTACGGGGGTGAAGCTCTAGTTCTACTGTGTCATAAAATAAGCGACTATGGTACGCATAGAGATCCGGTCTGCTCGATAGGGGGCGAGGATGGGTCTCCATGAAATGGCTGGCGATAGTGAATCGCGATTTGAGTCTTATGTCGAGGACCTTTGCCGCTCGGTTCGGCATGTGGACCGGGCGGCACCGTTGCGCGCGTATTGCCTGGGGTTGATGCTGCCGGGCGACCGCAAGAGCGTCGAGCCGATGGCGGCGCGGGTGGAGCCCGGGCGCGTGCAGGCGGCGCACCAGTCGATGCACCATTTCGTGGCCAAAGCTGATTGGTCGGACGAGGCCATGCTGGCTGCGGTGCGGGGGGCGGTTTTGCCAGCGATAACGCGGCACGGCGGGATCCGCGCCTGGATTATCGACGATACCGGCCTTCCCAAGAAGGGTGTCCATTCGGTGGGCGTGGCTCGGCAGTATTGCGGTCAACTTGGCAAGCAGGACAATTGCCAGGTAGCGGTGACGCTGTCGATTGCCAATGATCACGCCAGCCTGCCGATCGCATATCGCCTTTATCTGCCCGACGACTGGGCTGCGGATCCGGTGCGGCGCCAGAAGGCGGGCGTGCCGGTCGACGTCAAGTTCCGCACCAAGCCACAGATCGCCCTGGAACAGGTCTGGGCCGCTCTGGCCGATGGGGTGACGCAGGGAGTGGTGCTGGCCGATGCCGGATACGGTGTCGATACCGCCTTCCGCACCGGGCTGTCCCGTCTCGGCCTGACTTACGCCGTCGGCATTCAGTCCACCGCCAGCCTGTGGAAGCCGGGTGAGGCGCCATTGCCGCCCAAGCCGTGGAGCGGCCGGGGCAGGCCGCCGTCACTGGTCCGCCATGACCCCAAGCACAAACCGGTTTCGGCCAAGGAGATGGCGATCACCTTGCCGCCCACGGCGTGGCACACGGTGACCTGGCGCGAAGGCACCAACACCATGCTGAGTTCGCGCTTCGCCGCCGTCCGGGTGCGCCCCGCCCACCGCGATACCTTGCGTTCCGAGCCCAGGCCCGAAGAATGGTTCATGGTCGAGTGGCCCGAGGACGAAGACGAACCGACCAAGTACTGGTTCTCAACCTTGCCCGACGACATGCCGCTGGCCAACTTGGTCGAGATTACCAAGTTGCGCTGGCGCATCGAGCGTGATTTTCAAAATCTCAAACAGGAACTCGGCCTCGGCCACTACGAAGGCCGAGGGTGGCGAGGATTCCACCACCACGCAGCCCTCTGCATCGCCGCCTACGGATTCCTCATCACCGAGAGGAGTCTGGTTCCCCCCTCAGGACCACGCTGCCACCCGATCTGCAAGGCGACTGCCCTACCCGACAGTTACCGACCCCGCGGATCCACCCGTTCGGCCTGAGCGCCATGTCACAAC
>CAJANN010000301.1 GCA_903941095.1 uncultured Rhodospirillaceae bacterium
ACCGGCTGGTCATCATCGCCTTCGGGGTGGCCGTCGCCGCCCTGCTCTACCTGCTCGTCGCCAAGAGCCGGGTCGGCATGTGGGTGCGCGCCGGCGCCGCCAACCGCGAGATGGTCGCCGCCCTGGGCATCGACGTCAAACTGCTGTTCGGCCTGGTCTTCGCCATCGGCGCCGCCCTGGCCGGCCTGGCCGGCGCCATCGCCGCGCCGGTCAACTCGGTCTATCCCGGCATGGGCGAAAGCGTGCTGATCCTGTGCTTCGTGGTGGTGGTCATCGGCGGCGTCGGTTCGGTCAAGGGGGCCTTCCTGGGGGCCATCCTGATCGGTCTGGCCGACACCTTCGGCAAGGTGCTGCTGCCCGACTTCGCCAGTTTCTCGGTCTATGCGGTGATGGCCGCCGTCCTGCTGTGGAAGCCGCGGGGGCTGTTCGCATGACCCGGCTCCCCCGCCCCGCCGCCATCGTCCTGCTGGCACTGCTTGCCCTGCTGGCCGCCTATCCGCTGTACGGATCGCTGCTGTTTCCGGAAAAGTACGCCTTCCTGCTGCAAAAGGTCACCGGCATCATGATCCTGGCGATCATGGCCATGAGCCTGGACCTGCTGGTCGGCATCGCCGGCATGGTCAGCCTGGGCCACGCCGCCTTCTTCGGCCTGGGCGGCTATATGCTGGCCATCCTGTCGCCGCAATACGAGGCGGCCGACATCTGGGTGGCGCTGCCCCTGGCCCTGGCCACGGTGGCGGCGGTCTCGGCGGTGATCGGGGCGCTGTCGATCCGCACCAACGGCATCTCGTTCATCATGATCACCCTGGCCTTCGGGCAGATGGGCTATTTCTTCTTCAACGATTCGCGGCTGGCCGGCGGCTCGGACGGCGCCTTCATCTACGTCATGCCGACGGTCGAGATCGCCGGGGTCAGCCTGCTGAACCTGGAAAGCAAGCTGACCTTCTACTACGTGGTGCTGGGTGCGTTCGTCGGGGCCTTCCTGCTGCTGCGGATGGTCCTGGCCTCGCCGTTCGGCCGGGTGGTGCAGGCCATCGGCGTCAACGAGAACCGCGTCCGCGGCCTGGGCTTCGACCCCGACCGCTACAAGCTGGTGGCCTTCGTCATCGGCGCCACCATCGCCGGGCTGGCCGGGTTCCTGGGGGCGGCGCAGTACGGCTTCGTCAATCCGGCCATGCTGTCCTGGCACCAGTCGGGCCAGGCGCTGGTGATGGTCATCCTGGGCGGCACCGGCACGCTGTTCGGCCCGGCACTGGGGGCGTTCGTGCTGGAACTGGCCCGCATGGGCTTCGAAAGCGTCACCGAACACTGGCTGCTGCCGATGGGGCTGTTCGTCATCGCCGTGGTGGTGCTGCTGCCCAAGGGCGTCGCCGGCCTGCTGCTGCAACTGGAGCGCAAGCCCCCGCCGGAAGCGGAGGACGGGGCATGAGCGCCGACGATTCCGTCATCCTGGAAACCCGTGAACTGACCAAGGCCTTCGGCGGTCTGGTGGCGGTCAACACCGTGTCCGTCACCGTCCGAAAAGGAGAACCCCACGCAATCATCGGCCCGAACGGCGCCGGCAAAAGCACCTTCGTCAACCTGCTGACCGGGCACCTGCCCCCGTCGTCGGGCCGGGTCCTGTTCCGGGGCCGCGACATCACCGGCCTGCCGACGCACCGCATCAGCCGGCTGGGCATCGGGCGCAGCTACCAGAAAACCAATATTTTCCCCACCTTCAGCGTGTTCGAGAACTGCCGGCTGGCGGCGCAGTCGCGGCTTTCGACCTCGATGCGCTTCTTCCGCCCGGCCGTCACCCTGGCCGAGGTCAACCGCCAGGCCGAACAGGCGATGGAACAGGCCGGTCTGGCCGCCCGGCGCGACCGGACCGCCGGGACCATGTCCTATGGCGAGCAGCGCCAGCTGGAAATCGCGATGGTTCTGGCCACCCGGCCCGAGCTGCTGGTTCTGGACGAACCGCTGGCCGGCATGGGCAAAGAGGAAAGCGAGCGGATGGTCGCCCTGCTGAAGGGGCTGGCCGCCCAGTACAGCCTGGTGCTGGTCGAACACGACATGGACGCGGTGTTCTCGCTGGCCGCCACCTTGACGGTGATGGTCAACGGCACCTTGCTGGAAAGCGGCCCGGTCGAGCAGATCCGGGCCTCGCAGGCGGTGCAGGACGCCTATCTCGGCGACGGCGCGGAGGCCTATTGACCATGACCGCCTTCATCGAAGCCCGCGGCATCCATACCTTCTACGGTTCCAGCCATATCCTGCACGGCGTCGACTTCACGGTCGGACGCGGCGAGACGGTGGCCCTGATGGGCCGCAACGGCATGGGCAAGTCGACCCTGCTGAAGTCGATCCTGGGACTGGTCGCCCCGCGGCAGGGCTCGGTGACGGTGGCCGGTGCCGACGTCACCGGGGCGGAAACACACGCCGTCATCCGGCGGGGCATCGCCTATGTGCCGGAAGGCCGCGGCATCTTCCCCACCCTGAACGTCCGGGAAAACCTGATCATGGCCGCCCGGCCGGGGGTGGACGGCCGCCGCGACTGGACCTGCGAGCGGGTCCTGGCGACCTTCCCCCGCCTGGCCGAGCGTCTGGACAACATGGGCAACCACCTGTCCGGCGGCGAACAGCAGATGCTGTCCATCGGCCGTGCCCTGATGACCAACCCCGACCTGCTGATCCTGGATGAAGCCACCGAGGGACTGGCGCCGCTGATCCGCCGCGAGATATGGCACACCATCCGCGCCATCAAGGACAGCGGCATCGCCAGCATCATCGTCGACAAGAACGTCCACGTCCTGCTGGATCTGGCCCAGCGCCACGTCATCCTGGTCAAGGGCCGCATCGTCTATGACGGCGGCCCCCAGGCTTTGCGGGACGACCCCGCCATCCTGAAACGCCATATCGGCCTGTAAGAAGGGACCTGCCATGAGCGCGTCGGAACTGGTCAGCCTGATCGCCCCCGTCGCCGCCTTCTGCGCCGGAAAGCCGGTGGACGCGGCACTGGAAGACGCGCTGGCCCGCCAATTCCCCGCCGATGGGCCGGTCTTCGCCGCCATCGCCCACTGCCTGCGGGACGGTATCGCCGACGGCAGCCTGTGCGACCGCGAGGCCGGCGGCATCCGGTTTTCCCGGCCGGCCAAGCCATCGCCGGCAACCCACGGCTTCTCGGTGGACGTCGTGACCTACGGCGACCTGGCCGGGCCGCACCACACCCACCCCACCGGGGAAATCGACATGATCGTCCCGCTGGACCCGCCGGCCCGCTTCGACGGGCGCGGGGCGGGCTGGCTGGTCTACGGCCCCGGCTCGGGCCACCGGCCGACCATCGGCGGCGGGCGGGCCGTGGTGCTTTACCTTTTGCCGCAGGGGGCAATTCAGTTCACCGGCGCGTGAGAACGGCGACAACCACAACAACAGCCGCCACGCCCACTTGGGAGAGGACATATCCGAGATGACCAACGCCACCGCATCGCACGTCGTGACCGAGCCCAGGCCCCTGGACCTGCCGCGGGCCTATAACGCCGCCACCCAGTTCATCGACCGCCACCTGGCCGAGGGACGCGGGGCCAAGGCCGCCTATATCGACATCGACGGCACCCATTCCTACGCCGACTTGGCTGCACGGGTGAACCGTACCGGCAACGCCCTGCTGTCGCTGGGGCTGGAGATGGAAAACCGGGTGGCGATGATCATGCTGGACACCGTCGATTTCCCGGCGGTGTTCTGGGGGGCGGTCAAGGCCGGCATCGTGCCGATTCCGCTGAACACCCTGCTGACCACCAAGGATTACGGCTACATGCTGTCGGATTCCCGGGCGCGGGCGCTGGTGGTGTCGGAAGCCCTGCTGGACAAGGTGACGCCCATCCTGGCCGACCTGCCCTTCCTGAAGACGGTGGTGGTGTGCGGGGCCGACGGCCACGGCCATCCCCGGCTGGCCGACCTGACCGCAGCCGCGCCGGCACACCTGGAAGCGGCCCCGACCACCAGCGACGACGTCGCCTTCTGGCTGTATTCGTCGGGATCGACCGGCTCGCCCAAGGGGGCCATCCACCTGCAGCGCGACCTGCCGGCCACCGCCCATTACTACGCCGACGGCGTGCTGGGCATCCGCGAGGACGACCTGTGCTATTCGGCGGCCAAGCTGTTCTTCGCCTATGGCCTGGGCAACGGCATGACCTTTCCGCTGCATGTCGGGGCCACCACCATCCTGCTGGCCGACCGGCCGACGCCCGAGGCGGTGATGGCCCTGCTGAAGGAACACCAGCCGACCCTGTTCTTCGGGGTGCCGACGCTGTACGGCTCGATCCTGGCCGATCCGTCCAACCGCCGCGAGTCCGCCAGCCTGCGCCTGCGGGCCTGCGTCTCGGCCGGCGAGGCCCTGCCCGAGGATGTCGGCCGCCGCTGGCAGGAACGCTTCGGCGCCGAGATCCTGGACGGCCTGGGCTCGACCGAGATGCTGCACATCTTCCTGTCCAACCGCCACGGCGAGGTGATCTACGGCACCTCGGGCAAGCCGGTGCCCGGCTACGACATGAAGATCCTGGGCGAGGACGGCAGCGAAGTGGCCCAGGGCGAAATGGGCGAACTGGTGGTCCGGGGGCCGTCGGCGGCGGTGGCCTACTGGAACCAGCGCGAGAAGAGCATGACCACCTTCCGCGGCGCCTGGACCCATACCGGCGACAAGTACTATGTCGACGAGAACGGCTATTACCGCTATGCCGGCCGCGGCGACGACATGCTGAAGGTGGGCGGCATCTGGGTGTCGCCGTTCGAGGTCGAAGCGGCGCTGATCGCCAACGACAAGGTCCTGGAAGCCGCCGTGGTCGGCTTTCCCGATGGCGAGGGGCTGATCAAGCCCAAGGCCTTCGTGGTCCTGCAGGCCGGCCTGACCGGCAGCGAGACCCTGGTCGAGGACCTGCAGGCCTTCGTCAAGAGCCGGCTGGCGCCCTACAAATATCCGCGCTGGATCGAATTCGTCGAGACCCTGCCCAAGACCGCCACCGGCAAGATCCAAAGGTTCAAGCTGAGGAGCTTTTGAGCGACACCCCCCTGAGCGTCGGCGGCCTTGAGATCGAGACCCGCCGCATCGCCGGCCCGGCCCACCGCCCGACCCTGGTCTTCCTGCACGAAGGGCTGGGGTCGGTGTCGATGTGGCGGGATTTCCCCGACCGGCTGGCCCGGGCCTGCGGCTGCCCGGCCCTGCTGTTCAGCCGGGCCGGCTATGGCGCCTCGTCCCCGGTGGCGCTGCCGCGCCCCCTGGACTACATGCAGCGGGAAGGACGCGATGTCCTGCCCGCCATCCTGGATGCCGCCGGCCTGCAACAGGCGGTGCTGGTCGGCCATTCCGACGGCGCCTCCATCGCCCTGGTCCATGCCGGCAGCCATCCCGGGCCGCGCATCCGGGCGGTGGTGGTCATGGCCCCGCACACCTTCGTCGAACCCGTCTGCCTGACCTCGATCCAGGCGGCGGCGGCGGCCTTCGCCACGGGCGACCTGCGCCCCCGCCTGCGGCGCCATCACGGCGACAATGTCGATTGCGCCTTCTGGGGGTGGAACCGGGCCTGGCTGGACCCCGGCTTCCGGACCTGGGACATCCGGCCCTATCTGAGCGCCGTCACCGCCCCGGTCCTGGCGATCCAGGGCGACGACGACGAATACGGAACCATCGCCCAGGTCGAAGCGGTCCGGGCCGGCGTCCCGGCCGGCGCCCGGACCCTGCTGCTGCCCGATTGCGGCCATTCGCCGCACCGCGACCAGCCGGAACAGGTGCTGCGGGCCATCGCCGGGTTTCTCGCCGACGGGCCATGATGCCAGCCGGCCATGAAACCGGCCGCTAGCGCCGCGGCTTGGCCCGGGCGGTCGGTTCGGCCTGCATCGGATCGTCGGGCCACCAATGCTTGGGATACTGGCCCTTCAGGTCGGCTTTCACCGCATGGTAGGCGTTGGCCCAAAAGCTGGCGAGGTCCCGCGTGACCTGAACCGGCCGCCGGGCCGGCGACAGCAGGTGCAACAGCAGCGGCACCTGTCCGCCGGCGATGCGCGGGGTGTCGGCACAGCCGAACATTTCCTGCAGCCGCACCGCCAGGACCGGCACCTCGCCTGAATAATCGATAGGCACCCGGCTGCCCGACGGCACCGTCACGTGGGTCGGGGCCTGATCGTCCAGGCGGCGGGCCCGTTCCCAATCCAGCAGGCCGCGCAGGGCCTGCGACAGGTCCAGCCGGGTCAGGTGGGCGCGGCGGGTGATGCCGCCCAGATACGGCGTCAGCCAGTCTTCCAGCCCGGCCAGCAAGGCGGCATCGGACAAATCGGGCCAGCCGTCGTCGGGGCGGCTGGCGCGCAGAAAGGCGACGCGGGCGCGCAGGCGCTGCAACTCGTCGGTCCAGGGCAGGCTGTCCAGCCCCATGTCCCGCACGCCGTCGGTCATGGCGGCGGCCAGAGAATGGGGGGCGACGTCGGTGCGACGGCGCTCGTCCAGCACCAGGGCGAACAGCCGGCGCTGACGCCGGGCGATCACCACTTCGTCGCGGCGGTCCCAGGCGACCTCGTCGACGGTGCGGATGGCCGGGCCGAAATGCGCCTCGATCTCGGCCAGGGTCAGCGGCGCCGCCAGAAAGATCCGCGCCTCGCGGCGGTTGCCATCGGTTTCGGCGGCCACCAGCCATTCCTGGGCGGCCATCGGATCGCCATCGGTGAACAGGGCGCCGCCGCCGCCGCTCAGGGCATAGCGGGCCTCGCCGCCCGGCCGGCGGCGGGCGATGCGGTCGGGATAGGCGAAAGCCAGCACCAGCCCGCAATCGGCAGAACCGCCATCCTCGGCGCCGGCCTTCAGACCCAGCCGGCGGCGCCAGTCGCGGGCGGCGGCGCGCACCCGGGCCAGACCGCCCTTGTCGACGGTCAGTCCGAAGCGCGGGTCCGGGTCGCGCCCACCGCGCAGCACGTCCAGGCGCAACCGCATGTCGCCGTCGCGCCCGCCGCGACCGGCCCGCAGGATGTCGCGTTCCGACAGCAGCGCCGCCACGTCGCAGGCCAGGCCGCCCAATCCCAGGGTACGGGCCGACAGCACCATGTGGGCCAGGCGCGGATGCATGGCCAGACGGTTCATCGCCCTTCCGTGCGCGGTGATGCGGCCCTCTTCGTCCAGCGCCCCCAGTCCGGCCAGCAGGTCGCGGGCCTGGGCCAGGGCGGCCTCGGGCGGGGGGTCCAGCCAGGACAGCTGTCCGGCGTCGGGGATGCCCCATTGCGCCAGATCCAGGGCCAGCGGCGCCAGATCGGCCTCGGCGATTTCCGGGGCGGTGAACGGCTGCAGGGCGCGGTCCTCCGCCTCGGCCCACAATCGCCAGCACACACCCGGCCCCTGGCGGCCGGCGCGGCCGCGGCGCTGGTCGGCGGCGGCCCGGCTGACCGGCAGCGTGACCAGCCGGGTCATGCCGGTGCTGGGATCGAAGCGCGGCACCCGCATCAGGCCACCGTCGACGACGATGCGCACGCCGTCGATGGTCAGCGAGGTTTCGGCGATGGCGGTGGACAGCACCACCTTGCGCCGCCCCTGGGGATCGGGACGGATGGCGCGGTCCTGGGCGTCGGCCCCCAGGTCGCCGTAAAGCGGCGCGACCACCACCTGGGACAGGGCCGGGTCCTCCCGCAGCAGAATTTCGGCCCGGCGGATTTCGGCGGTCCCGGGCAGGAAGGCCAGCACGTCGCCCCCGTCCTCGGCCAGGGCGCGGCGGACGGCGGCGGCCACCGCCTCGGGAAAGCGGCGCGGCTCGGGACGGGCCAGGAAGCGGGTCTCGACCGGGAAGGCCCGGCCCTGGCTGGTGATCAGCGGCACGCCGCCCATCAGGGCCGCCACCGGCCCGCCATCCAGGGTGGCCGACATCACCAGCAGCCTGAGATCGTCGCGCAACGCCCCTTGCGCCTCGATGCACAGGGCCAGCCCCAGATCGGCGTTCAGCGAACGTTCGTGAAATTCGTCGAAGATGACCAGCCCCACCCCGGGCAACGAGGCGTCGTCCTGCAGCATGCGGGTCAGGATGCCCTCGGTCACGACTTCGATGCGGGTGGCGGGGCCGACCTTGCTGTCCAGCCGGATGCGATAGCCGACCGTCTGCCCCACCGCCTCGCCCAGGGTCGCCGCCATGCGGGCGGCGGCGGCCCGGGCCGCCAGACGCCGGGGCTCCAGCATGACGATGCGTCCGCCGGCCAGCCAGTCCTGGTCCAGCAGGGCCAGCGGCACCCGGGTGGTCTTGCCCGCCCCCGGCGGCGCCTGCAGCACCAGCCCCGGCGCCCCTTGCAAGGCGGCGCGGATATCGGGCAGGACGGACTCGATGGGCAGGACGGACATGCCCTATTCGCCGCCGTCCCTGCCGCGGTTGGCCAGCTTGACGCCCAGGATGATGCCGGCCAGAACCAGGGTCAGCAGATTGGCGGCGATCAGCGGCCACGCCCCCATCATCAGGCCGTAGGCCAGCCACAGGGCGACGCCGGCGCAGAACATCGACCACATCGACGTGGAAATGTCGCGGGTGCGGCGGGTTTTCAGGGTCTTGACGACCTGGGGCAGGAAGGCCAGCGTGGTCAGCGCCGCCGCCACCGCCCCCACCGCGTCGGTCAGGCCCATGTCGGCCACGGTCACTGGCCGGCCAGGGTGCGGATGCGGGTGAGGTTCCAGCCTTTGGCCGCTTCCAGCAGCGTGTCCCCCGTACTCAGGTTGTCGCCTTCGATTTCCAGCAGAACCCGGTTGCCGACCACCAGCGTGATCTCGCCGGCATGGGTCGAGGCGTCGAAGCGCAGCAGGGCGTCGTCGGCGCCGACCTTGACCCGGCGGGTGCCGGCCCGCGCCACCGGCGAGGCGAACAGGGCGACGGCGGCCTCGACCGCCGGACTGTCGAGGATCAGGGTGGCGTTCAGCGACGAATCGCCCTTGGCATAGGCCCGGCTGACCGACAGGCCGCCGCCGGCCTGGGCCAGCCCCTGGATTTCCGGCGCCTCGGCCTGCCAGCCGGCCAGGGCCGGCGGCAGGGTCTCGGCCAGTGACTTGCCCAGACGCTGGTGCAACTGGGTCAGGGCCGCTTCCAGCTCGCGCGCGGTGCGCGGCAGGTCGCCCTTGGCATAGAAGGCCCGGGCGGCCTCCAGCCGCCCCGGCACGTCGTCGGCCACGGCCGGAACCGCCGCCAACGCCGCCGGCAGCGCCACCGCCAGCATCCGCATCCAACCCGCCATGTCACGCCCCCATTCGCCTTTTCCGCGACCTTACCGTCAGGGCGAAGCGGCGGCAAGGGTGCAGCACCGCAGAGGATCTGATAGCCTGGGCCGGAGCGTGACGGGATCGGAACCGCCATGAACTGGGTATTTTTTCTGCTGCCGGCCTCGGCATTCGTGGTCGCCGCCCTGCAGGGCGGCATGGAACCCCTGACCGCGGCCACCCTGGCGGCGGCCGAAGGCGCCGTGCCCCTGGCCCTGGGACTGGTCGGCGTGATGTCCCTGTTCCTGGGGCTGATGAAGGTGGCCGAGGACGGCGGATTGCTGGCCGCCACGGCGCGGGGGCTGGCGCCGCTGGCGCATCGGCTGTTCCCGGAAGTGCCTCCCGGCCACCCGGCGATGGGGGCGATGCTGATGAACATGGCCGCCAACCTTCTGGGACTGGGCAACGCGGCGACGCCGTTCGGCATCCGGGCGATGGAGCATCTGGACAGCCTGAACCCGCACAAGGGGACCGCCACCAACGCCCAGGTGCTGTTTCTGGCCATCAACACCGCCTCGGTCACCATCCTGCCCACCAGCGTCGTCGCCCTCAGGGCCGGCCTGGGATCGTCCAACCCGGCGGCGGTGGTCGCCCCGACCCTGATCGCCACCCTGGTTTCCACGCTGGTGGCCATCGTTTCGGCCCGGCTGCTGCAGCGGGTGGTGCCGCCCCCCCTGCCCGCTCCCCTGCCCGCCCCCCTTCCGCCGGCCACCGTGCCGGTGCCCTGGTGGCGTATCCTGCCCGCGGTCCTGGGACTGGCCGGGCTGATCGCGCTGCTGGCCCTTTTCGGGCAAAGCGTCGGCCATTGGCTGGTGCCGGCCCTGGTGGTCGGCATGCTGGGCTTCGGACTGATGCGCGGCGTGCGCATCTACGATTCCTTCGTCGAGGGCGCCCGCGAGGGCTTCCGGGTCGGCGTGCGCATCATCCCCTATCTGGTGGCCATCCTGGTGGCGGTGGGGATGCTGCGGGCCTCGGGGGCGATGGCGATGGCCCTGGATCCGCTGGCCCGCCTGCTCCAGCCGCTGGGCGTTCCCGCCGAGGCCCTGGCGATGGCGGCGCTGCGCTCGCTGTCGGGATCGGGATCGTTCGGCCTGCTGGCCGCCGACCTGAAGGACCCGGCCATCGGCCCGGATTCCTTCACCGGCGTGCTGCTGGGCACCATCTACGGCTCGAGCGAGACCACCTTCTATGTCGTCGCCGTCTATTTCGGCGCCGTCGGCATCCGCCGCATCCGCCACGCCCTGGCCGCCGGCCTGCTGGCCGATGCCGCCGGACTGGCCGCCGCCATCGTCGCCTGCCGGCTGATGATCCCTTGACGTCCGCGCCGGACGGCATTACCCAAGACCCATGATGGAATTGTTCGACATCGAGGTCCTTTCCGCCCTGCTGCAGGTGATTGCCATCGACGTGGCCCTGGCCGGCGACAACGCCATCGTCGTCGGCATGGCCGCCGCCGGACTGTCGCCGCCGTTGCGCCGCCGGGCCATCGTCATCGGCATCGCCGCCGCCGCCATCCTGCGCATCGCCTTCGCTTCGGTGACGGTGCAATTGCTGCAGATCGTCGGCCTGCTGTTCGCGGGCGGCCTGCTGCTGCTGTGGGTGTCGTGGAAGCTGTGGCGCGAGCTGTCTGCCGGCGCCCACCAGGACGAGGCCGAGGGCGAGGCCGCCCTGGACGAGACCGCGATCCCCGCCCGGCAGGAAAAGACCTTCCGCCAGGCCGTCACCCAGATCGTCATCGCCGACGTGTCGATGTCGCTGGACAACGTCCTGGCGGTGGCCGGCGCGTCGCGCGACCATGAACTGGTGCTGATCGCCGGACTGGCGCTGTCGGTGGCGCTGATGGGGCTGGCGGCCAACCTGATCGCCCACCTGCTGCACAAGCACCGCTGGGTCGCCTATGTCGGCCTGACCATCATCTTGTATGTCGCCCTGGTGATGATCTGGGACGGCGCCCACGAACTGATGGCGGTGTCGGGGCTGAAGGTATCGGACCTTTTCTAGCCGTCCTGCGCCGCGGCGTCGGCAAGGGCCAACCGCAAATCAACGTAATCGTGCATCGCCCCGATGGCGGCGTCGGCATCGGCATCGGCAACGGCCCGGGCCAGCCGGTGCCGGATTCCCGCCGTTTCCCGTTCGATCCGCCGGTCGCCGCCGGTGGCCAGCAGAATGCGCCACAAGGTCTGGCTGATCCGCCCGGTGATGGAATTGCCCGTCTCGCGATGAAAGCTGTCCAGCCAGTCGCCGCCGTCGCGGATGGCTTCGGCGAACCGATCGCGCCGCGACGGGTCGAGCCCGGGCAGGATGGCCCGGACCCGCACCGAAACCAGATCGCGGATGGCCCCGGCCAGAAGCTGCGGCCCGGCATCCTCGACCACATGCACGCCGTGGTTGGGCCGGTTGTCGGCCAGCCCCAACGCCGACAGATAGCTGAGCGCCTCGCGCAAGGGGGTTCGCGATACCCCCAAACGCCTCGATTGGGCCGTTTCGTCCAGACGCATGCCCGGCGGCAGGCCTCCAGTGACGATCTCGACGGCCAGACGCAACGTAACCCGTTCTGCCGAAGTCATTTTAGGTTTTACACCATATCAATCCACGCCATGCAAACGCCGCACATTCCTGATCATAATGCGGTATAGGTGCATATATATCACGCAAGCACCTCTCTGAGTAGTGCTTTCCACCGGACCAAGACCGTTGTTTTGTTCATGTTCATTTAAAGATTTATCCGGCACATTCCCTCGTATAGAGTCAGGCCGTTCGGTTTGCTCCACGCTTTGCCGAGCCTTTTGTCTCGTGCGGATTCTGGGGGGAGAATTCGTTGCCCGTCCGATTGTCGCGATGCCTGCTGCTGACCTCGGCCCTGCTGCTGGGAGCAGCACATGCCGAAAAAGCCGCCCAGGCCCAAAGCCTGGCCGAGGAATTGCGCAACGCGTCGGACTCGCACCCCAAGCTGCAGGCCAAGCGCGGGGCGATTTCGTCGGCCAACGAAGGCATCGGCGTCGCCCGCGCCGGCTATCTGCCGACGGTGAAGCTGTCAGGCGATTCCGGCCCCGAATATGTCGACAGCCCGACCCGGCGCAACACCGAGGGACGGCGCTTCTACAAGGGGCGCGAGACGTCGGGCATCGTGGTCACGCAAAAGATTTTCGACGGCTTCATGACCGACGCCTCGGTGGACAGCGCCAAGGCGACCAAGGCGATGGCCGAGGCCGATTACCGCGTCGCCCGCCAGGAAGTGTTCTCGGACGGCATGGGCGCCTATATCGAAGTCCTGCGCTTCGCCCGGATGATCCAGCTGGCCCGCGAAAGCGAACGCAAGATCGCCGATCAGCTGAACCTGGAAGACGAACGGGTGCAAAAAGGCGCCGGCATCACCGCCGACGTTCTGGCCGCCAAACAGCGCCTGCAGGTGGCCAAGGTCCGCCGCATCACCTATGAACGCGATTTCCAGGTCTACACGGCGTCCTACACCCAGGCCTTCGGCCACCCGCCGGAAGTGTCGCAGATGTCCGACCCGCCGCTGCCGTCGACGGTGATCCCGCCGGCCCTGGAAGCCGCCTTGAAGGCCGCGGAAGAGGAAAACCCGACCATCGAGAGCGCCGGGCGCAACGTCGAGGTCACCGGGGAATCCCGCCGGATCGCCGAAGCCGGCTATTTCCCCACCCTGGACCTGATCGGCCGGGCCAATTACGAAAACGACAAGAACGCCACCCTGGGCGTGCGCCGCGACTGGTCGCTGCTGCTGACCGCCACCTGGGAGCTGTTTTCCGGCTTCAAGACCGATTCCCAGGTCGCCCAGGCGACTTACTCCAACGCCGCGGCCAAGGACAGCCTGCAATACAGCAACCGCGTGGTGGCCAACGCCGTCCGCACCGCCTGGCACAAGCTGAACAACGCGCGCGACACCCTGTCCCTGCAGGACAACGCCGCCGTCCTGGCCGAAGAAGTCTGGCAAGCCAAGAAAAAGCAGCGCGAAGCCGGCAAGGCCACCGTCCAGGAGGTGCTGGACGAGGAAAACGCCATCATCCTGGCCCAGATCGAGCGGACCCAGGCCTATTACAACATCATCCGCCATTCCTACGAGTTGCTGGCGGCGATGGGCCGCCTGGAAATCAACAATATCGAAGAGGCCACGGCCCTGCCGCCGCAATCGAACAGCCGGATCCCCACCGCCCGACGGATCGCCGAAGCCCAGTCCGCGGCGGGGTCTCTGGCCGAAATGCCGGCGCAATCCGGCCCCGTCCAGGCCCGCATGAACGAATTGCTGCGGCAGTCCCACCCCGAGGCCGAGCGCCGGCCCGCACGGTGACGACGGCCCGCTTTTTCACTTTCCCGCCGCCGGCCGCCGGGCAATAGTCGGAACATGAGCGCCCAACCGTCCAAGCAAGCCTGGCTGACCGAAATCGTCGAGCCCCTGCGCCCGGCGGCCCGCGAAATGCTGGCCGGCTCCCTGTTCATCAACCTGCTGGCCCTGGCGGTGCCCATTTTCGTCATGCAGGTCTATGACCGGGTCATCGGCCATTCGGCCATCGAAACGCTGAAGGGACTGGTCATCGGGGTGTTCCTGGTGCTGATCTTCGACTACGTGCTGCGCCAGTCGCGCGGCAGGATCATGCAGACCGTGGCCCTGAAGATCGATGTCGAAATCGGCACCCGGCTGTTCGACAAGCTGATCCGCCTGCCGCTCAGGGCCTTGGAATCGCGGCCCAGTTCCCATTGGCAGCAATTGTTCCGCGACGTCGACACCATCCGCAACACCCTGTCCGGCGGCACGGCGGTGCTGATGGCCGACCTGCCCTATGTGCTGATCTTCCTGGCGGTGATCTTCGCCATCGGCAAGCCTCTGGCGGTGGTCTTCCTGCTGATGTTCGCCGCCTTCCTGACCCTGGCCTGGCGGTCGGGACGCAGTCTGGCGGAATCCGCCCGGAAGGAAAAGAACGTCACCGCCGCCCGCGACGCCCTGGTCGCCGAAATCATCGCCGGCCGCAGCACCGTCAAGGCAGTGTCGCTGGACCGCGCCCTGCGCCCGCTGTGGGAAGACCGTCAGGCCGGCGCCATCGAGCATTCCATCGAACGCGGCGCCATTTCCGACGGCTATGTCAGCCTGGGAACCGGCCTGACCATGCTGGCCAGCGCGGCGCTGACCTCGGTCGGCGCCGTCTACATCATCGACCACGAACTCAGCATGGGCGCCCTGGTCGCCTGCAACATGCTGTCGTCGCGGCTGTACGGCCCCATCAACCAGCTGGTGGGGGCCTGGCGGACCTTCGGGTCGTTCCGCCAGTCGGTCGACCGGCTGGGCGCCGTCTTCGCCGAACCCGAGGAACGCAGCGAAAGCGCCATCCGCCGCGAACGGCCCTCTGGCCTGCTGACCGTCGACGGCGTGTCCTTCTCGTATGACGAACAGGCCAAGGAACCGACGCTGAACATCGACCGGCTGCAGATCCTGCCGGGCGGCATCACCGCCATCCTGGGACGCAACGGCTGTGGCAAGACCACGCTGCTGAAACTGCTGCTGGGGCTTTACGCCCCGTCGCGCGGGCGGGTGCTGATCGACGAATCCGACATCGCCCAGTTCACCCGCGCCGAACTGGCCGGCTGGATGGGATACGTGCCGCAGGAAACGGTCCTGTTCGCCACGTCGGTCCGCGACAACATCGCCTATGGGGCGCCGGACTGCAGCGACGAAGACATCCTGGCCGCCGCCCGCGCCGCCGGAGTGCATCAATCCATCGCCGACCTGCCGGAAGGCTATGCCACCCAGATCGGCGAAGCCGGGTCGCGCCTGTCGGCCGGGCAGCGCCAGCGCATCGCCATCGCCCGCGCCCTGGTCGGCAATCCGCCGGTCCTGGTGCTGGACGAGCCCTCTGCCAGCCTGGACCGCCAGGCCGAGGAAGCCTTGCGCACCACCCTGGTCGAACTGGCCAAGGACCGGACCATCATCATCGTCACCCACTCGCCGGTGCTGCTGCCGGCCTGCCGCGACGTGGTGGTCATCGACCGGGGGCGGCTGGCGGCCACCGGCCCGGCCGCCAAGGTCCTACCCGAAATCTTCGGTGCCCGTCAGAAGCCCCCGCCGGTGGCGCAACCGGCGCCGGGGGGCGTGTCGCCATGACCGGAACCGACACCCAGCGCCAGGCCGCCGCCGAACCTTCCCCGGCCGCACCGCCGCCCTCGCCGCCGCCCTGGCGGGTCTGGCTGGACCGCATCCTGGCGGTCCTGCGCTGGCTGGGGCCGCAATCGGGCATCCCGCGCCGGGTCGAGGTGCCGCCGGGCGGCGGCCGGCTGTCGCAGCTGGCGCGATCCTATCCCCTGCCGACCTGGGTTCCCCTGGCGCGCGGGGTGATGGGCGCCTTCGCCCTGTTCCTGCTGTGGGCCGCGTTCGCCCGCCTGGACGAAGTGTCGACCGCCAGCGGCGACGTCGTCCCCGAGGGTAAGGTCAAGGTCATCCAGCATCTGGAAGGCGGCGTCGTGCGCGAAATCTCGGTGTCCGACGGCATGGTGGTCAAGGAAGGCGCACCGCTGATGCAACTGGAACTGTCGGCCTCGTCGATGAACCGCGAGGAGTTGCAGGTGCGTCTGGACGGTCTGGCCCTGCAGCGCGCCCGCCTGCAGGCCGAACTGGCCGGCAAGGATTCCATCGCTTTCCCGGCAGGGGAAGCCGCCCGCCAGCCGATTCTGCTGGAATCGGAAAAACGCATCTTCGACAGCCGCCGCGGCGCCTTGCGCGCCACCATCGCGGTGATGAGCGACCAGTTGCGCCAGAAAACCGGCGAAGTCCACGAACTCGATGCCCGCCAGCGCGCCGTCGTCGCCAACCTGCGGCTGGTGCGCGAACGCATGGCCATGTCGACGGAACTGATGAAGTCCGGCCTGACCTCGCGCATGGACCACGTCGCCCTGCAGGGCCAGGTGGAAGAACAGGAAGGAACGCTGGAGACGCTGCGCGCCTCGATCCCGCGTGCCCAGGCGGCCCAGGCCGAAGCGAAAAGCCGTATCGAAGAGGAACAGGCCCGCTTCGTCCGACAGGCGCAGGGCGAACTGGGCGAAACCGAGCTGAACATCGCCCGCACCCGCGAATTGCTGAGCCAGGCATCCGACCAGCAGCGCCGGACCCAGATCACCAGCCCCATCGACGGCATCGTCAAGAATCTGCGCGCCAACACTATCGGCGGGGTGGTGCGGGCCGGCGATCCGATCATGGAAATCGTCCCCCTGCACGAACGGCTGCAGATCGACACCCGCCTGAACCCGGCCGACCGCGGCTATGTCCAGGTCGGGCAGAAGGCGATGGTCAAGCTCAGCGCCTATGACTACACCACCTATGGCGGCCTGGAAGGCACGGTGATCCTGGTCGCCCCCGACACCACGCTGGGACCGGACAACCAGCCGTTCTACCGGGTCCTGGTGCAGACGGAAAAGGCCTATCTGGGCGACCACGGCAGCGAGCGCCCCATCACCGCCGGCATGCAGGCCACGGTGGACATCCACACCGGCAACCGCACGGTGATGGAGTACCTGATCAAGCCGGTCCTGAAGCTGCGCCACGAAGCCTTCCGCGAACGCTGAACCGGCAGTGCGGCCACCGCGTCAGGTGATGCCGAAACGGGCCAGGGTTTCGGCCAGATCGTCGCCGAACTGCGGTCCCTTGCGGATCACCGAGGCCCGCGGCGGCAGGCCGGCCAGCTTGGCATGGCCCCAGGAATAGCTGGTGAACAGCGCATAGGGAATGCCCTGGGTGGCCGGCATCGCCGCCAGGGCGCAGCCCAAATCGACGCCGCTCAGCACGCCCAGTTCCATCGAGGCGATCACCATGTCGGGACGGGTATGCACCACCGTCTCGATGGCTTCGAACGGACTGCGGACGGTGGACGTACGATAGCCGCACGCCGCCAGCTCGCGCTCGACGATGCGGCTCATGGCTTTTTCCGGCACCACCAGCAGCACTTCGACGTTCTTCTGGACGATGGGACCGAAATCGATGTCGCCGGTCCGCCGGGCCGGCAGGGCGCGCACCATCGCCGGCATGTCCGCATGGGCCACCGGGTCGCCATCGGCCAGCTTGTCGATCCGGTCGACGAAGACCTGGATCTCATCCAGCTCTCCGGCCCCCAGGACCTTCAGGTCGGCCAGATATTCATCCAGGCGGTGGGTGACCAGCTTGATCAGCGGCACGTTCAGGGCCTGGGCGTTGCTGCGCAACGAACTGGCGTCGCGCTTCAGCGTCGCCAGCCCCTCGTCCGGGGCGACGCTTTTGGACCTTAGGTTTCCCAACAGGACCTGAAGCGAACTGGCCGTGTCGCGCAATTCGTCCAGAAACTCGCCGATGACGCGGCGTTCGTTTTCGTTATCTGCGGAATCGACGACAGACATACCCCAGCCCCCAACTTTCCCATCCAGGGAAGCCTGTATATCACGAGGGCCGGAGAAGGAACAGACGGACCGTCGGACAGGGATCAGCCGCAAGCCGCCAGAAGGCCGGTCCGGGACCGCTCGGCGGTGATCATGTCGGCCAGGGTATAGCGGTCCAGCTTGTCGAAAAAGGCCTCCAGCCCCTCGGCGAAGGCGGCGCGGGCCACGCACCCCATCCCCAGCCGGCACGAACCGTCATCGTCGTCGCGCTGGCAGCGGGCCAAAGCGAAATCCTCTTCCACCTCGCGGATCAGTTGGCCGATGCGGACCAGATGGGGGTCGGCCTGCAGGCGCACCCCGCCATACTTGCCGCGCACGGTCTCAAGATACCCCGCCCGTCCCAGTTGGTGCACCACCTTGGTCAGGTGGTTTTTCGAGATGGCGTGTTCCTCCGCGATCTCGTTGATGGTGGTCAACTCACCCTGCCGTAACCCGACATGGACAAGAACCCGCAATGCGTAATCGGTGTGCAGTGTCAGACGCATGATCCGCCGCTCGATCTTCCCCACATCCACAAACGCCCGATCTTCTATTGGTTGAGGCCATCCGGTCAATGCCCATGATGAACATGGCACCCATGCCTTGGCATTGCCCCATACGGCCTTGCTCCTTTCCTTGCGCCGGCATCCGCGATAAAATCGGCCGGCAGGCGTTGTCGGGGGAGCCTTTGGTGCGCAGGATGCGGCGAT
>CAJANN010000302.1 GCA_903941095.1 uncultured Rhodospirillaceae bacterium
GACCAGACCGCCATCATCTGGGAAGGCGACGACCCGAACGAGTCCGAGCACATCACCTACAAGGACCTGCACGAGCGCGTCTGCCGTCTGTCCAACGTCATGACCGACATGGGCATCAAGAAGGGCGACCGCGTCACCATCTATCTGCCGATGATCCCGGAAGCGGCGGTGGCCATGCTGGCCTGCGCCCGCGTCGGCGCCATCCATTCCATCGTGTTCGGCGGCTTCTCGCCCGACGCCCTGGCCGGCCGCATCCAGGATTGCGACAGCTCGCTGGTCATCACCGCCGACGAGGGTCTGCGCGGCGGCCGCAAGGTCGCGCTGAAGGCCAATGTCGACAAGGCGCTGGAAACCTGCTGGTCGGTCAAGAACGTCATCGTCGTCAAGCGCACCGGCGGCAGCATCCACATGGTCGCCGGCCGTGACCAGTGGTACGAGGATCTGGTGTCCAAGGCCTCGGCCTCGCACACTCCGGTCGAGATGAACGCCGAAGACCCGCTGTTCATCCTGTACACCTCGGGTTCGACCGGCAAGCCCAAGGGCGTGCTGCACACCACCGGCGGCTATCTGGTCTACGCCTCGATGACCCACCAGTACGTCTTCGACTATCACGAGGGCGACATCTATTGGTGCACCGCCGACGTGGGCTGGGTCACCGGCCATTCCTACATCGTCTATGGTCCGCTGGCCAACGGCGCCATCACCCTGATGTTCGAAGGCATCCCGACCTATCCCGACGCCTCGCGCTTCTGGCAGGTGGTCGACAAGCACAAGGTCAACATCTTCTACACCGCCCCGACCGCCATCCGCTCGCTGATGCGCGAGGGCGAGGAACTGGTGAAGAAGACCAGCCGCAAGAGCCTGCGCCTGCTGGGTTCGGTGGGCGAGCCCATCAATCCGGAAGCCTGGCTGTGGTATAACCGCGTCGTCGGCGACGAGCGTTGCCCCATCGTCGACACCTGGTGGCAGACCGAGACCGGCGGCATCCTGATCACCCCGCTGCCCGGCGCCACTGCCCTGAAGCCGGGGTCGGCCACCCGTCCGTTCTTCGGCGTCAAGCCGGTGATGGTCGATGCCGAGGGCAAGGTGCTGGAAGGCGCCGTCGAAGGCAATCTGTGCCTGGACGAGCCGGGTTGGCCGGGTCAGATGCGCACCATCTATGGTGACCACGAGCGTTTCGGCCAGACCTATTTCTCGACCTACAAGGGCCTGTATTTCACCGGCGACGGCGCCCGCCGCGACGCGGACGGCTATTACTGGATCACCGGCCGCGTCGACGACGTCATCAACGTGTCCGGTCACCGCATGGGCACCGCCGAGGTCGAATCGGCCCTGGTCGCCCATCCCAAGGTGGCCGAGGCCGCCGTGGTCGGCTATCCGCACGAGATCAAGGGCCAGGGCATCTATGCCTATGTCACCCTGATCCAGGGCGAAGAGCCGACCGAGGAGTTGCGCAAGGAACTGGTCAATTGGGTCCGCAAGGAAATCGGCCCGATCGCCAGCCCCGATCTGATCCAGTGGTCGCCGGGCCTGCCCAAGACCCGCTCGGGCAAGATCATGCGCCGCATCCTGCGCAAGATCGCCGAGAACGATTACGGCAGCCTGGGCGACACCTCGACCCTGGCCGATCCGACCGTGGTCGACGATCTGATCGACAACCGCATGAACCGCGTCTGAGGTCAGGCGGCATAAGACGTCGTTTCGACGATCGGGAAGGGCTCGCCGCATTGCCGGCGGGCCTTTTTCGTCCAACCACCGCCACGGACAGGGGGCCGGACGGCGTGATCTTGCAGATACTGGCACTGGTGGCGGGCGGCTATCTGCTGCTGGTGGGCCTGTTGGCGCTGTTCCAGCGGGCGATGATCTATCATCCCGATCCGGTCCGGACCACCCCCGACGCAGCCGGGCTGCCGGAAATGGTGCCGGTGCAGACCATCAGCGCCGATGGCTGGCTGATCACCGGCTGGTATGCTCCGGCGGCTTCGCCCGATCAGGTCACGGTGGTGTTCTATCACGGCAATTCCGGCAGCATCGCCGGCCGGGCCGGCAAGGCCCGTGCCCTGCTGGATGCCGGCTTCGGCGTGTTGCTGGTCGGGTATCGCGGCTTTGGCGGCAATCCCGGCAGCCCCAGCGAGGCCGGGCTGGTGCAAGACGGCCGGGCGGCCTTGCATTGGCTGATCGGGCGGGGGATGCCGCACAGCCGGGTGGTGCTGTACGGCGAATCCCTGGGCACCGGCATCGCCGTGCGGATGGCCACGGAACTTGAGGATCTGGCCGGGGTGGTTCTGGAGGCTCCGTTCACCTGCCTGCCCGATCTGGCCCCGCCCTATCTGTTGCCCGGACTGGCGCGCCTGCTGATGGTCGACCGCTTCGACAACCGCGGACGGATGGCGGCCCTGACCGCCCCGCTGCTGATCCTGCACGGCGAAAAAGACGACGTGGTGCCGGTGGCGATGGGGCGCGCCCTGCTGGGCCTGGCCGGGTCCGGAGAAAAAGAGGCGCTGTTCCTGCCTTCGGCCGGACACAACGATCTGTGGGAACAGGGCGGCCGGACCAGGGTGATGGAGTTCCTGCACGAAAGAACTCAATGGTAGTATCCTGCCGGCATGGCGGCGTCGCTGGCGCCGGCAATGCTGCCATGCGATAATGCGCACAGGAATCAGGGGGATCACATGGCAGCCGGCGACCTGTCCCGCTCGCACGAGATCTACGTCGCTTTCGCCTTTGCCGCCGCCGACCTGCTGCTGGAGGTGGACGAGGCGGGCATCATCGTGTTCGCCGTCGGCGCGGCGATGGCCTTGACCGGGCGGCCGGCGCGCGGGCTGACCGGGCAGGCGCTGGGGGGCCTGTTCATTGCCCAGGACGGCGAACGCGTCGAACGGGCCTTGGCCCGCATCGACGACGGCGAACGGGTCCGCCATCTGCTGCTGCATGCCCCCGGCGGCCACAACCGTGGCGCCCGGCCGGTGGCGCTGGCCGGCTATCGCCATCCCGACCAGCCGGGCGCGCGGCTGGTCGCCCTGACCCATGCCGCCACGCTGGATATGCCCGACGAAAGCCGCAATCCCGTCAGCCACCTGCTGGGGCGTGACGAATTCTCGCTTCTGGCCCGGCGGATGATGGATGAGGGCAGCATCGGCGGCGATGCCGAAAATTCCTATCAGCTGACCATGATCGAGCTGCCGCAGGTCGAGCAGGTCCGTGCCGCCGCCGGTCCCCTGCGGGCCGACGAATTCGTCGCCGAACTGGGCGGGCGCCTGAAATCGGTGTCGCTGGGCGGCGACGCCGCCGGTGAACTGGGGGAAAACCGCTTCGGCATCATCCATTCCCCGCAGGTCAGCACCGGGGCCATCGAGGATGCGGTCAACGATCTGGTCCATGTCTTCCTGCCCGACGACAAGATCGAGCCGGTCAAATCGATGTCCCTGGCCCTGGACGCGGCCGGGATCTCGTCGGAGGAGGCGACCAACGCCCTGCTTTATTCGCTGAACCGCTTCGCGCACGGCGAGGCGGTCAGTCTGGACAGCATGGCCCGCAACGTGCGCTCCAGTCTGTCCGACACCGTCGGACAGATCCGCCAGATCAAGGAAACCATCGATTGCGGCCGCTTCGATCTGGTTTTCCAGCCCATCGTCGATTTGTGGACCGACGTGGTGCACCATTTCGAATGCCTGGTCCGCTTTCCCGGTCAGGCCTCGCCGTTCGAAACCGTCACCTTCGCCGAAAATGTCGGCATCGTCGGGGCGCTGGACATGGCCATCCTGGCCCGGGCCATCAATTTCATGCGCACGCCCCAGGGCGGGCACGCGGCCTTGCGTTTCGCCGTCAATCTGTCGGGGCGCTCGCTGTCCCATGCGCCGACCGCCCGCCGTCTGCTGGATGTGGTCGCCGGCTGCGCCGACCTGAAGGGGCGGTTGCTGTTCGAACTGACGGAATCCGCCGAGGTCGACGACCTGCCGTCGGTCAATGGCGTGCTGCAAACCCTGCGCCGCCAGGGATTTCCGGTCTGCCTGGACGATTTCGGGGCCGGGTCGGCCGCTTTCCATTATCTGCGGGCGCTGCAGGTCGACCATGTCAAGATCGACGGCAGCTACATCAAGGGCATTGCCGGAGACAGCGCCGCCATGCCGTTCCTGCGCGCCATCGCCGCCCTGTGCAGCGAACTGAAGGTCGGCACCATCGCCGAATATGTCGAGACCAGTCAGACCGTCGCCCTGCTGCGCCTGCTGAAGATCCGCTTCGGGCAGGGCTACATGTTCTCGAAACCCATGCAGCCGGCCGCCGACCACGATCATCCCACCCGTGGCTGGGCGACCAACAATCTGGTTTGGCATAACGGACTTCTGGTCTATCGTCCGCAGCAGATCAAGGAGCGGGACCCCAGGGCCGGCCGCGGCAAGGCGTCCTGATCCACAACCGTCGGATAGCGCGGCCGCCATGACATCATCGATTTTCCTGAACGGCGACATTCCGGTCGGCAACTGGATCGACCGCCGGGTTCCCGCCGTGATCCGGCCTTATTTGCGGCTGATGCGCCTGGATCGCCCCATCGGGACCTGGCTGCTGCTGTTTCCCTGCTGGTGGAGCGCGGCCCTGGCGGCGCCGTCCTGGCCGGACCCCGTTCTGTTCGCCCTGTTCGCCACCGGCGCCGTGGTGATGCGCGGCGCCGGCTGTACCGTCAACGACATCGCCGACCATGAATTCGACGCCAAGGTCGCCCGCACCGCCGGCCGGCCCATTCCATCGGGCGCGGTCAGCGTGCGTCAGGCTGTCCTGTTCCTGCTGCTGCTGCTGGGGCTGGGGCTGCTGATCCTGGTGCAACTGCCCCCCTTCGCCATCGCCGTCGGGGCGGCATCGCTGCTGCTGGTGTTTCCCTATCCGCTGATGAAGCGCATCACGTGGTGGCCGCAGGCCTGGCTGGGACTGACCTTCAACTGGGGGGCGCTGCTGGGCTGGGCAGCGGTGCGGGGCGAGATCGGCGCCCCGGCCGTGGCTCTTTACGCCGCCGGCTGGCTGTGGACGCTGGGCTACGACACCATCTACGCCCACCAGGACAAGGATGACGACGTGCTGATCGGGGTCAAGTCCACCGCCCTGCGCCTGGGCGACGCCACGCCGCGCTGGCTGGTGGGATTCTATGGCGGCGCCCTGGCCCTGATCGCCGCCGCCGGCTGGCTGGCCGGGCTGTCCTGGCCGTTCTGGCCGCTGCTGGCCGCGGCCGGGCTGCAACTGGCCTGGCAGATCCGGTCGGTGCGCATCGACGACGGCGCCGATTGCCTGGACAAGTTCAAATCCAACCGCTTTTTCGGCTGGGCACTGCTGGCGGCCATCGTCGCCGGGCGGGTCTGGTGAGGGAGACCGACATCGATATCGAGCGTTACCGCACCCTGATGGCCGGCGATGCGCGGGCCTTCATCCGCGAAGTCACCGCCGTCGCCAGTCCGCCGGCCTGCCCCGAAATCCGCCTGCATCTGGCTACCGAGATCACCCCGCTGTGGGAAGCCACCGAGCAGGCCCTGGACGGCATGAACGTGCCGCCGCCCTATTGGGCGTTCTGCTGGGCCGGCGGGCAGGCGCTGACCCGCTATGTGCTGGACAATCCCGCCCTGGTGCGGGGGCGGCGGGTTCTGGATTTCGCCGCCGGTTGCGGCGTCAGCGCCGTGGCGGCCGCCCTGAACGGCGCGGCGCGGGTCGAGGCGGCCGAGATCGACCGGCTGGCCGGGGCGGCCATCGCCAACAATGCCGCCCTGAACGGGGTGGCGGTCGAGGTGGTGCTGGACGATGTGGTCGGTTGCGCCAATCGCTGGGACGTGGTGGTGGCCGGCGACGTCTGCTACGAGAAGCCGATGACCGAACATATCTGGCCGTGGCTGCGCCGTCTGGCCGCCGACGGGGCCACGGTCCTGATGGCCGATCCGGGGCGGGCCTATCTGCCGCGGCACGGGCTGCTGGAGGTGGCGCGCATGGTGGTCGAGACCAGCCTGGAACTGGAAGACCGCACGCAGCGCGAGGTGGTGGTTTACCGCATCGTCGGGTAAAGTAGGGCCGGTTGAAGCGCGAGGCCGCCCATGTCCCGCCTGGTCATCGAACAGATCGCCGTCCTGTCGGACAATTACATCCACCTGCTGCACGAGCCGGACAGCGGCGCCACGGCCGCGGTCGATCCGGCGGTGGCGCAGCCGGTGCTGGACCTGCTGGCGGCCCGCGGCTGGCGGCTGACCCATATCCTCAACACCCACCATCACGGCGACCATACCGGCGGCAATCTCGACCTCAGGCGGGCGACCGGCGCCCGGGTGGTGGGGGCGCGCAAGGATGCCGGACGCATCCCCGGCCTGGACGTCGAGGTGGGCGAGGGCGACACCTTCCTGCTGGGCCATGCCGCCGCCGTGGTCTTCGAGACGCCCGGCCACACCGATGGGCACATCGCCTTCTGGTTTCCCGATTCCGCCGCCCTGTTCTGCGGCGACACCTTGTTCTCGCTGGGCTGCGGCCGCCTGTTCGAAGGGACGGCGGACCAGATGTGGGACAGCCTGAGCAAGCTGCGCGACCTGCCCGAGCATACCCGGGTGTTCTGTGCCCATGAATACACCGCCGCCAACGGCCGCTTCGCCAAGGTGCTGGACCGCGACAACGCCGCCCTGAAGCAGCGGATCGACGATGTCGCCCGCCTGAATGCCGCCGGCAGGTCCAGCGTGCCCTCGACCCTGGCGGAAGAGCGTGCCACCAATCCCTTCCTGCGTGCCGACCGGGCCGAGATCGCCCGGGCCGTCGGTCTGCCCCCCGGCACCGCCGCCGCCCTGGTCTTCGCCGAGCTCAGACGGCGCAAGGATGTGTTCTGATTTCCGGAGGTCCCATGAAACTGCGCTATTCCCATACCTCGCCCTATGCCCGCAAGGTGTGGATGACCCTGATCGAGTGCGGCCTGGAAGACCGGGTGGAACTGGTCAAGACCAATGCCTGGGCGCCCGATACCGATCTGGTCGCCGACAATCCGCTGTCCAAGGTGCCGGCCCTGGTTCTGGCCGACGGGTCGGCGCTCTACGATTCGCCGGTGATCTGCGAGTATCTGGATTCCCTGCATAACGGCCACAAGCTGTTCCCCGCCGCCGGGGCGGAACGCTGGCGGCAATTGAAGCTGCAGGCTCTGGCCGACGGCATCCTCGACGCCGCCGTCGCCATCCGAATCGAGGCGACCCTGCGCCCCGAGGACAAGCGGTGGGACGGCTGGGTCGATCGTCAGAAGGCGGCCATCACCCGGGCGCTGGATCATCTGGAAAAAGAGATCGGCCTGTGGGACGGCGTCTATCTGATCGGACCGCTGGCGGTGGTCGCCGCCTTGGGCTATCTGGATTTCCGCGGCGCCGTCGGCGATTGGCGGCCGTCCCGCCCGCAGCTGGCCCATTGGGCGTCCACCACCGCCAACCGCCGCTCGGTGCGCGAGACCGAACCCAAGGATTAGAGCGTCGCGCCTTAATTCTGAGGCGCGACGCTCCTGCGAGCATTGAGCGAGCGGCCAAGCAAGCCGGAGGCTTGCGCCCGGCGAGGGGCCAACATAATGACGTAGAGCGTGATGCCGATAAAAGGCA
>CAJANN010000303.1 GCA_903941095.1 uncultured Rhodospirillaceae bacterium
GGCGCGACGCTCCTGCGAGCATTGAGCGAGCGGCCAAGCAAGCCGGAGGCTTGCGCCCGGCGAGGGACCAACATAATGACGTAGAGCGTGATGCCGATAAAAGGCATCACGCTCTACGGACCCTGGCGGCGATGCGGTCGAAGTAGCGGGCCAGAAGGGGCCGCACCAGACTGGCGCACCGTTCCAGGCACGTCATTTCCCATCCGGGAGTGATGGCGAAGCGGTTGCGCCGGATGCCCCTGAGAATTGCCGTAGCGACATCTTCGGGCGAGTACAGGCCGCCCGCCGCGGTGATGGCCTTTGTTTCCGGCGGCTTGAACCGCGTCTCGAATTCCAGTTGCGGCGTATCGGTGTCGGGCGGGTAGACGACCGAAACACCGATTCCCCTTGGTTTCAGATCCGCCCGTAGCGCCTCGGCCAAGCCGCGCACGGCGAACTTGGTCGGACAATAGGCGGCATAGCCGGTCACGCCGATCAGGCCCGCTCCCGACGACAGCAGGACCAGATGCCCGC
Source organism: uncultured Rhodospirillaceae bacterium (assembly GCA_903941095.1). Taxonomy (GTDB): domain Bacteria; phylum Pseudomonadota; class Alphaproteobacteria; order Rhodospirillales; family Magnetospirillaceae; genus Magnetospirillum. Next base: position 514 of record CAJANN010000303.1, read on the forward strand.
GCCGTTGCGGGTACATGTGCGGAAGACAGGCCAGCACGGTATGGACGGTGCCGAGGTAATTGACCGCATTCGTCTGTTCGAAGATTTCGGAAGACAGGGATTCGATCCGCCCTGGGCGGCAATAGCCCGCACACATGATCACCAGATCCGGAGGCCCAAGAGCGGTTACCGCCGACGATATCGCCCGCTCGATCCCGTTCTTGGCCGACACGTCGGCCTGACGCGAGATGACGCGTTGGCCGGGGTGAATGCCTCGGGCGGCGACATCCTTGACCGCCGCGTCAAGATTGCCAATTCCCCGCGCGATCAGCGTGATGCTGGTCCCATCCGCCGCCAGCGCACGGGCGGTCGCCAGGCCGATTCCACTGGATCCTCCGGTGATGATCGCATGGCGGGATATGCAGGCGCCTGGAGGCGGTTCCAGTATCCTGGCGCTCACGCTGGTCAATTCTCGCCCCCGTCCATCCGGTGGCAACAGACATAGCCGATTCCGCGAACCGCCTTGACCGGCAGGGTGGTTCCGCATGCCGCCTCGACCTTGCGGCGCAGCCGGGTGAGGACGGCGTCGATGCTGCGATCATCGGTGTCCCTGCCCCCCTTGCCGAGAGCGTGGGCGATGGCCTCGCGGCTGACGGGGGTTCCCGGCGTGCGGAAGACGAGGTCCAGCACGGTGAATTCCGCCCCGGTCAGGGGGATGGCGGAGACGCCATCGGCAGCCAGGGTCCAGGAAGCGCGGTCCAGCGACCACGAGGAGACCGGAATGGCGGGGGCGGGATCATGCATGGTCCCCGATTCTGCCGCGGTTCCGGCCATGCGCCGGGTCAGGCTGAGGATCGTGGCCTGCAGTTCAGCCAGTTGCACGGGCTTCGACAGATAGGCGTCCGCTCCGACCGTCAGGCCCAGCACACGGTCTCCGACCGATCCGAAGGCGGTCAGCATGATGATGCCGATATGAGGATGGGTGGACCGCAGGCGGGACGTGATGGCGAAGCCGGTTTCATCGGGCAGGTTGACGTCGAGAACGACCACCTGCGCATCGCCTTCCGCCAGCAGGGCGTCAAGGTCGCACCCACAGGCGGCGCCGCGCGCGCTCATGCCGACGCGGCCGAGGAAACGGCACAGCGAATCGCGCAGATCGTCGTCGTCCTCTACCACGATTATGCCGATGGCCATGCTTCCGATCCTCCTGTTGCCTATTCCACCACAGCGGTTGCGGCAGGGCCATCGACGGATGATGACGAAATATGACCCTGTCCGCAGCGATGATGGCGGGGAATGTCCAGGCGGAAGGAGACGCCGCCTTCGGGAGGATGAAACACCGTGATCCTGCCGTCGTGCAGTTCGACGATGCGCTGCACCAGGCTGAGCCCGAGGCCCGCGCCGGGAGTGCGGCCGGTTCCGGGCATCCGGAAGAATTTGTCGAAGATCCTGTCGCGATAGGCGTCGGGGATGGCGGCCCCCTCGTTGTGGACCGTCAGAGAGAGCCGCTCCGGCGTGGAATTGAGAGCAACCATGACCGGCGTGGCGGGGAGAGAATATTTCAGGGCGTTATCGAGGAGGTTGGAGAACGCCACGTTCAGCAAGGTGGCATCGGCGCGGCAAAGCGCCGTGCCGCCCGTGTCGTCCTTCAGGACGATATCGCGGCCGACGATCCGGCGGGTCCCGTCGATCCACTCGGCCACGCGTCGGGGAACGTCGACATCGCCGAATTGGGCGGTCGTCATGGCGGACTCGATTCGCTCATCGTTCAGGCAGGCTTCCATCAGGTCGGCCATGCGGCGGGTGGCGCGCAGGATCTTGCCGATTTCCTCGCCGTCCTCGGGATGGGCGGCCGTCATCCTCAGGACCTGGGCCGCGGTGTCTATGACCGCGAGCGGGGTGCGGAATTCGTGTGAGACCATGGACAAAAGGTTGCGCTGTTCGGTGCGGGCGACGCGCTCGGCGTCCAGGGACGCCTCGGCCCGGCGCGAAGCCTCGGCCAGTTCGCGGGTGCGCTCGGCCACGCGCTCGGTCAGGTCCGCTTCCCGCTGCTGCGTCATGCGGAAAACGGTTCCCTGCATGTCCCGGTAGCGCTGGGCCAGGCCGGCGGCGATCAACACCATCATCGCCGACATGCCGGCCTGCGTCGCCCCTTCGAGATTCCCGTGATCGGGGATCAGTCCCAAATTCCTCAGCACCTGCATGTTGCCGCCGATCAGCGAGGCCATGAAGGCGACCAGGAAATAGCGGGCGACGCGGTCGCCCCCCGCGACCGCGGCCAGGATGACGAGCAGTGAAAACCCCAGGGCGGCAAGGATGGTCGCCTGCATCAGCATCCCGGCTCCGTGGCGCATGCCGCCGAACGGCACCGAGAGCGCCGCGATCCCCGCGACAGCCACGCAGACGGGAAGGATCCACCTCAGCCGGGGGTGGCGGGCGGGGATCTCAAGGACGCGCTGGAACAGCAGCGCGCCGGTGGCGGCGGTCAGACCGCTGAACATGCCCGGCATGGCGTCGGCGACGGCCGTCGGCACGCCCAGGAACGGCAGCAGCCCGTTGAGGCTGACATACAGGGTCTCGACGACGGCGATGAACAGGGCGAACAGGCCGAAGACCGGCTCGCGCAGGATCGACCACTGCACCAGGGCGAACAGCAGCGTCACCAGCACCGCACCATGCACCAGCCCCAGGAACAGCGTGTTCCTGGCCGAATGGACGAAGAAGCCGTGGATGTGCCAGATGCGCGCCCTGACGACCATGGTGCTGACGGAGGCGATCCTGAGATGAAAGGTCCTGGGCGCATCATCGGGAAGGGAAAGAGCGAAGGCGAAATTGCGGGTGGGCAGAGGGCGGACGGCCAACGGCAATTGATCGCTCAGGAGGACGCGGTCGTATCCCCCGTCGGCGCGGAGAGAGAACAGTTCGACCGAGTCGAGATAGGGCATGGCCACTTCCAGCCACCAGTCCCCGTCCGGCCCCTCGGAACGCTGGACGGTGAAGCGCAGCCAATAGGCGGAGTTCGGCCGGTATCCCTCGGCCAGGTCCCGCATCATCGGCCGGAACCCGGCTCCGGCCTCGCCGGCGACGTCGTCGATGGAGAGACGTGCCGAGGGATCGTGCAGCACTTCGGCATGGCCGGCCAGGCCGATGGGATCGAACGACCGATGCAGTCGAACCATCCCCGACCATTCCCCAAGGTGCTGATCCTTCGAGGGAAGGATGGCCGCAATAACAGCTAATAGCAGTAACGATAAAGCCCATGTCCTGATATGTCGGGCATGAATAAGGCCCAGCATATTCGCTGGTCCTGCGAAACATTTTATAATGTTACGTTCTGTTGGCATTCTGTTTTTGCAGTGGGATAATTTTTTCACCTTACCACGGCAATTACCATGCGTGAACGGGTATCAATCGCATATGGACCCTTCCGGGGACCGGCGCCCGTTTTGGATTCGTGATTCTCTTTGGGGGATGACGTTGGCGGGGGGGCATGAAGGGGCCGGCAGGGTTTTGGGATATCGAGCGCCGTCTGGCGGAGCTTTCGGCCAAGGACGCCGCCAAGCTGCAGTTGCTGCGGGCTTTTTGCTTTTCCGGACCCGTGTCCGCCGGAAAATCCGTCACCCTGCCGTGTCCTTTCAGGCTTGGTAAAGATCGTCGAAGATCGACATGGCGCGATCCAAGCGGGCGTGGTCATCGGCAAGGCGCCGGTGCAGGCCGGCAATGATTGCGTTGATGCCCGCTGCTTCCGGCACTGAAATCCCGCCGATATCCAGGGCGTGGACGATGCGTCCGATCCGTGTCAGCGCCGCATCGTCCTCAAGGGCGAAGGCTGCCAGAAGCGTCTGAAAGGACACCCGGCCACCGACATGGGTGAATTCGGCGCCGTCGAAATCGAAGCCGGCGGCGTCGGCCGGCGCTTGGCCGGCTGGGGTGTCGAGGAACACGAACGCGGCATCGGTGTCGATAAAGCGGCGGATCAGCCAGCCCGAGGCCAGGCGGTCGATCCCCAGGTCGCGGCGTGTCACCCACACCCGGCCGTTATAGAACGCCGGATCGCGGCGGCGGATGGCGCCTTCGGCCCAGCCCGGTTCACCCGGGGTCAGGGTGCGGGCCAGCCATTCCTCCAGGTCGGCCACGCGGGCCTCGGCCGAGGCCCTGGCGTCGGTCGGGAAGAAGTCGATGGCAAGCAGCGCGGCCAGCGACTTGCGCAACATCTTCAGCCGCTTGGCCGCCTCGGTGCGGTCGCCGGCCGGTATCGCCTCGGCCTCGGCCAGGATCTCACCATACTCGGCGCCACGGTCGAACAGAGGACGAAAGTCCTCATCGGCGGCCACCGCCAGGACATGGCCGCTGCCCCCTTCGGCTACGGCATCGGCGGCCAGTGCCGCGAAATCACCCCTGCGTCCAGCCGATGACGGCAGCAGATAGACGCCGTCGCGCAGGGTGGCTGCTCCCATTGCCCGCACCGCGCGCCAGATGCGGGTGCGCAGCGCGGTGGCGCGGGTGGGCAGGCTGATCACCAGCAGGGACCAGGGCTCCATCACATCACCAGGCTTTGCAGAAGGCCGATGGCGGCGCAGGCGACGATCACCCGCACGATGTCCTGCTTGTACTTCCACAAGGCGAGAAAGGCGGCGGCCGACACCAGGGCGGAAAACCATTCGAACGTCCCCGCGAACGGTGCAGCCTAAGTGGCTTGCGGCCACAGCACATGCCAGCCGAAGAATACCGCCAGATTGACCACCACGCCCACCACGGCGGCGGTGACGCCGGTCAGCGGCGCGGTGAACTTCAGGTCGCCGTGGGTCGATTCCACCAGCGGCGCGCCGGCCAGGATGAACAGATAGGACGGCAGGAAGGTGAAGAAGGTGGCGGCCGAGGCTCCGGCGATGCCGGCCGCCAGCATCATGTCGGGGCCGAACGCCTGCTTGGTCCAGCCGCCGACGAAGCCGACGAAGGCCACCACCATGATCAGCGGTCCCGGCGTGGTTTCGCCCAGCGCCAGCCCGTCGATCATCTGCGCCCCCGTCAGCCAGCCATAGGTTTCGACCCCGCCCTGATAGACATAGGGCAGCACCGCATAGGCGCCGCCGAAGGTCAGCAGCGCCGCCTTGGTGAAGAAAGCCCCCATGTCGGCCAGAACCGGGTGGTTCAGCAACAGCGACATGGCCGTGCCCCAAATCGCCAGCACCGCCGCCAGCAGCAGCGCCAGGGAACGCAGGCTGAAGCGGGCGTGGGCGGGCGGCGGCATGTCGTCGTCGATCAGGGCGGGACCATAGGTCTTGCCGCTGGCGCCGTGTCCGCCGCCGACCTTGAACAGGTCGGGCCGCATCCGGCCGCCGATGGCGCCGATCACGCCGGCCGCCAGGACGATGGCGGGAAACGGCAGGTCGAACGCGAAGATGGCGACGAAGGATGCCGCCGACATCGCCCACAGCAGGCGGTTCTTCAATGCCCGCGATCCGATGCGCCATGCCGCGAACACGACGATGGCCACCACCGCCGGCTTGATGCCGCCGAACAGGCCCTTGACCCATCCGATGTCACCGAACGCCAGATAGATCCAGGTCAGCAACGCCAGGATCGCCAGCGACGGCAGAACGAACAGGGTGCCGGCGACGATGCCGCCCCATGTGCGGTGCAGTAGCCAGCCGATATAGATGGCAAGCTGCTGCGCCTCGGGTCCTGGCAGCACCATGCAGTAATTCAGCGCGTGCAGGAACCGATGCTCGCCGATCCAGCGCCGCCGTTCCACCAGTTCCTGGTGCATCAGGGCGATCTGCCCGGCGGGACCGCCGAAACTGATGAACCCCAGTTTCAGCCAGTAGAGGAACGCTTCCCCGAAGGTGGGGTGGGCGGGACGTTCCAGCGATGGGGGCTGCATGGTCATGGTGCCACTCCTTACCCGCCGTTTCACCAGATGGGCGACGACCGGATAGCTGCTTAATGTAAAACATCGATGTTGTTATTATTACACACAGATGTCCCCGCATCAAGCGGCTCGCCTGGCGAATGGATCGGGGAGGGGGCAGGGCTCCGAATCCAGGTTAAGAAGTGGCTAATTTCCCCTGGTACATACTCGTCATGCCCGCGCAGGCGGGCATCCATACGACGGTTGGGCGA
>CAJANN010000304.1 GCA_903941095.1 uncultured Rhodospirillaceae bacterium
CGGCGAGCTGAAGGAAGAGGCGCCGGTCTGCACCGAGATCATCCACAAGGTGGCCTCGCGCGATGCCCTGTACCTGGCCACGCTGCTGCACGACATCGCCAAGGGCCGGAACGGCGACCATTCGGTGCTGGGGGCCGATGTCGCCCTGAAGCTGGGGCCGCGTTTCGGCCTGTCCGACCAGGAAACCGAGACGGTGGCCTGGCTGGTGCGCGAACATCTGACCATGAGCCGCATCGCCTTCAAGCGCGACATCGACGATCCCAAGACCATCGCCGATTTCGTTGCGAAAGTGCAAAGTCCGGAACGGCTGCGCCTGCTGCTGTGCCTGACCGTCGCCGACATCCGTGCCGTCGGGCCGACGGTGTGGAACGGCTGGAAGGGCGGCCTGCTGCGCGAGCTTTACAACCGCACCCTGGAAATGATGCTGGGCGGTCTGGCCGAGGCCCGGGAACACCGGGTGCAGGCGGCCCAGGACGCCTTGACCCGCGAGCTGGCCGGGCTGAACTGGCCGGCGGCCGAGATCGAGGCGCATCTGGCGCGCGGTTATCCCACCTACTGGACCGGATTCGATCAGCCCACCCATGTCCGCCACGCCCGGCTGGTGCGCGAGGCCGAGACGATCAAGGCGCCGCTGACCGTCGATTCCCGCATCGATTCGTTCCGGTCGGTTACAGAGATAACCGTTTACACCAGCGACCATCCCGGCCTGTTCTCGCAGATCGCCGGGGCGATGGCGGTGTCGGGGGCCAACATCGTCGACGCCAAGATCGTGACGATGGCCAACGGCATGGCGCTCGACACCTTCTGGGTCCAGGATTCCGACGGGGCGCCCTTCAACAACCCGTCGCGGCTGGCCAAGCTGTCGGCCGCCATCGAGCAGGTTCTGTCCGGCCGCATGCGCCTGGATCGCGAACTGGCGGCGCGCAAGGGCCGCCTGCCGACCCGCACCGCCGTCTTCAAGGTGCCGCCGCGGGTGATGGTCGACAACAAGGCCTCGTCCAACTACACCCTGATCGAGGTCAACGGCCGCGACCGCCCCGGCCTGCTGTACGACCTGACCGCCGCCATGACCCAATTGGGGCTGCAGATCGGGTCGGCCCATATCTCGACCTATGGCGAGCGGGTGGTCGACGTGTTCTACGTCAAGGACGTCTTCGGCCTGAAGATCGAGCATGGCCGCAAGCTGGACCAGATGCGCGAGACCCTGCTGAAGGCCCTGGACGATCCGGCGGCGGCGGGGAAGGCCGCCAAGGAGAAGGCGGCGGAGTGACGGCCGCGCCAAATTCCTGTATCCCTGACCGCCATGTCCCTGTTCCGCTCCATCGCCACCGTCGGCGGCTTCACCATGCTTTCGCGCGTCACCGGGCTGGCGCGCGAGATGATGATCGCCCATTACATGGGGGCAAGCTGGGTGGCCGACGCCTTTTTCGTCGCCTTCCGCTTTCCCAACCTGTTCCGCTCGCTGTTCGCCGAAGGCGCCTTCAACGCCGCCTTCGTGCCGCTGTTCGCCGGCCGGCTGGCCGGTGACGGCGCCCTGGCGGCGCAGATGTTCGCCCGGCAGGCCCTGACGGGGATGGCGGTGGTGCTGGCCCTGTTCGTGGCGGTGATGGAAATCGCCATGCCCTGGGCCATCTACGGGCTGGCCCCCGGCTTCGAGGCCGTCCCCGGCAAGATCGAACTGGCCGCCGACCTGGCCCGCATCTGCTTTCCCTATCTGCTGTTCATCTCGCTGACGGCGCTGCAGGCCGGGGTGCTGAATTCCCTGGGCCGCTTCGCGGCGGCGGCGGGAACGCCGGTGCTGCTGAACGTGGTGGGCATGGCCGGCCTGTGGGCGCTGACCCCGCTGACCCCGACGCCGGGGCATGCCCTGGCCTGGGGCACCTTTGCCGCCGGCATCGCCCAGTTCGTCTGGCTGGCGGTGGCGGTGCGGCGGGCCGGCATGGGGCTGGCTCCGGCCCGGCCCCGCCTGACCCCCGAGATCAGAACCCTGGCCCGCCGGATCGTCCCCGGCGCCCTGGGGGCCGGCATCTATCAGGTCAACCTGCTGATCAACACCATCATCGCCTCGACGGTGGCCAACGGCGCGGTCAGCTATCTGAACTATGCCGACCGCATCAACCAGCTGCCGCTGGGGGTGGTGGGCGTCGCCATCGGCACCGCCCTGCTGCCGCTGCTGGCCCGCCAGATCAAGGCCGGCGACCTGGATGCCGCCCGGGACAGCCAGAATCGCGCCCTGGAGCTGGGATTGCTGCTGACCCTGCCGGCGGCGGCGGCGTTGATGTGCGTCGGCGCTCCGGTGGTGCAGGTGCTGTTCCAGCGCGGCGCCTTCGGCCCGGCCGAGACCCAGGCCACCGCCCAGGCGCTGAGCGCCTTCGCCATCGGCCTGCCGGCCTTCGTGCTGGTCAAGGCGCTGGTTCCGGCCTTCTTCGCCCGCGAGGACACCCGCACCCCGGTCAAGGTCGCCGGGCTGGCCATGATCCTGAACGTCGTCCTCAACCTGGCCCTGGTCGGGCCGCTGGCCCATGTCGGCATGGCGCTGGCGACGGCGCTGGCCTCGTGGGTCAACGCGGTGATCCTGGTGCTGCTGCTGGCCCGCCGTGGCCTGTTCACTGTCGATGCCCGCCTGCGGCGGCGGGCGCCGCGGATCGTGCTGGCCGCCGCCCTGATGGCCGCCGCCCTGCTGGGCCTGCACCGGCTGCTGTGGCCGCTGGCCGAAGGACAGGGGCTGGCCCTGCTGGTGCTGGCCGCCCTGGTGGCGGCCGGGATGCTGGTTTTCGCCCTGGCCGCCCAGCTGACCGGAGCGGTCCGCTGGGCGGAAGTGCGGCCGATGATGCGGCGCCGTCCTTGACAGCGCCCGCGCTTGCCTTATAGCTGACGGGACCGTGGGTCCAAACCAGGAGTATTCCCGACCATGCAGCGCATTTTTTCCGGCGTCCAGCCGACCGGAAACCTCCATCTCGGCAACTATCTCGGCGCCATCCGCAACTGGGTGCGGCTGCAGGGCGAGTACGAGTGCATCTTCTGCATGGTCGATCTGCACGCCATCACCGTGTGGCAGGACCCCAAGGAACTGATCCGCAACACCCGCGAGGTGGCGGCCGGGATGATCGCCGCCGGCGTCGACGCCGAAAAGCACATCGTCTTCAACCAGTCGATGGTGCCGGCCCATGCCCAGCTGGCCTGGGTGTTCAACTGCGTCGCCCGCATCGGCTGGCTGAACCGCATGACCCAGTTCAAGGAAAAGGCCGGCAAGCACAAGGAAAACGCCTCGGTCGGCCTGTTCGCCTATCCCAACCTGATGAGCGCCGACATCCTGACCTACAAGGCCACCCACGTTCCGGTGGGCGAGGATCAGAAGCAGCATCTGGAACTGGCCCGCGACACCGCCCAGAAGTTCAACAGCGATTACGGCGTCGACTTCTTCCCGCTGCCCGAGCCGCTGATCTTCGGCGCCGCCACCCGGGTGATGAGCCTGCGCGACGGCACCAAGAAGATGTCGAAATCGGACGAGTCCGATTATTCGCGCATCAACATGACCGACGACGCCGACACCATCGCCCTGAAGGTCCGCAAGGCCAAGACCGACCTGCACCCGATGCCCGACACGATGGGCGCCCTGGACGAACGGCCCGAGGCGTCGAACCTGATCGGCATCTATGCCGCCCTGGCCGACCGCGACAAGCAGGATGTGCTGCATCAGTTCGCCGGCCGCCAGTTCAGCGAGTTCAAGGCGGAACTGGTCGATCTGGCCGTTTCGGTGCTGGCCCCGATCAATGACGAGATGAAGCGGCTGACGGCCGACACCAGCCATATCGACGCGGTGCTGCGCCGGGGCGCCGAACGGGCCGACGCCATCGCCGCCCCGATCCTGCGCGACGTCTACGACATCGTCGGCTTCCTGAGGCCGTGATGAACGCCGCCCTTCGCCTTTGGCTGCGCCGGCTGCCGCTGATCGCGGCGGCGGCGGTGACGCTGTTCTATGCCGTGGGCATGGGGCTGGTCCAGGTCATCGACGACGATCTGGGCTATGGCCCCGGTCCGGTGGCGGCCGAGCAGAGCCGCGCCGTCGCCATCGCCGCCCGGCTGATCTTCCGCGAGGTGGACGAACACGGATGGGTGGCCAACGACCCCATCTTCAAGCCCAGCGCCCTGCTGGACAACATGCCCGCCTACCAGCAGGGCATGCTGGCCGGCATCGGCCGGTTCGCCGCCACCCTGAGCGGCGTGGTCGGCAGCGATCCCGAACTGGACCGGGCCGCCGGCCTGCTGAAATATCCCGGCACGGTGTGGAAGTTCGACCCGCGCACGTCGTGGGCGCCGACCGCCTCGGCGGAAAAGCAGTACCGCGCCGCCGCCCGCAACCTGACCATCTTCAATGAACGTCTGAACAGCGGCGACACCCGGTTCGAGCGGTCGGCCGAGGCCTTGCGCACCCTGCTGATCCATTCCATCGCCGATCTGGGCATCGCCGCCGACGCTCTGGACGCCCATCTGGGCGAAAAGCGGTCGGTGCTGCTGGACGCCCTGGCCGACGACCTGTTCTACACCACCAAGGGGCGCCTTTACGCCCATGCCCTGCTGACCCGCGAGCTGGGTCAGGATTTCGCCGACGAGCTGGGCCGCCGCCACCTGGGCGACGCCTGGAGCGCGTTGCTGCTGTCGCTGGACCAGGCCGCGGCGCTGGACCCGCCGGTGGTTTTCAGCGGCGCCGGCGACGCGGCGTTCCTGCCCAGCCACCTGACGGCGCAGGGCTATCATCTTCTGCAGGCCCGCGCCAAGATGGCGGCGCTGGCGGCCAAACTGGGCTGAGCGGCGGAAAGCGGCGAGCATCCGAGCGGACGAGTCGGTCTTTCGACCTTGACTCCGGCCCTCCCGCGAGCCATTTACGAAGATCAGAGCCCCAAGTGCGTTCCGCAACCCGAGGAAGATCGATGTTCATCCAGACCGAAGCCACTCCCAATCCGTCCACCATCAAGTTCCTGCCCGGCTGCGAAGTGATGGCCAAGGGCACCGTCGATTTCGTCGACCCCGCTGCCGCCCGCCGTTCGCCGCTGGCCACTCGCCTGTTCGCCGTTCCCGGCGTGTCCAGCGTGTTCCTGGGGTTCGACTTCGTCACCGTCGGCAAGGACGGCGCGCAGGATTGGGCGGTTCTGAAGCCGCAGGTCCTGGCCGCCATCATGGAGCATTTCTCGTCGGGCCAGCCGGTGATCGAAGGCGACGCCGCCGATCAGTCCGACGAAGGCGAATCCGACGTCGTCCGCCAGATCAAGGAACTGATCGAGACCCGCGTCCGGCCGGCAGTGGCCCAGGACGGTGGCGACATCATCTTCCGCTCGTTCGAGGACGGCATCGTCTATCTGCACCTGCAGGGCGCCTGCTCGGGCTGTCCCAGCTCCAGCGCGACGCTGAAGCACGGCATCGAGAACATGCTGAAATATTACGTTCCGGAAGTCGTCGCCGTGCAGGCGGCCGACTGATACGAAGCCCGGATGATTCATTCGGGTTCCGTATGAGTGACGGCGGGCCGGGCAACCGGCCCGTTTTCATTCGTGCCGCCCGCATTCTTCAGGCCCGGCCTGAACGCCTAGAATTTCGGCCGCGGCAGGTGGCTCAGATCCAGGCCCGCCGCCCAGCCGCCGGCGGCGGCGATCGCCGCCACCAGCCCGATTTCCACCACCGAGCCGGTCCGGCACAGATTGAGACTGAAGCGGCGGCGGTGCGGCCACAGCAACGGCACGCCCGACGGCGTCAGGGCGTCGGCCAGCAGGTGCGACAGATAGCCGACCGCCAGCGGCGCCCACGGTCCGGCATCGCCCAGACCGGCCAGCACGGCCAGCGCCGCCACCACGGCCAGCAGCGAATGGGTGACGCCGCGATGGCCCACCAGCATCGACAGCGGCACCGAGACGACCCGCATCTTGCGCCCGGCCCAGGATTGCGGATGATCGATGTCGGGCAGCAGCGAACCGGCCAGGGCTATCGACAGCGCCGCCGGCTCGGCCGGCTCCAGCCCGCCGGCGCGCGCCGTCACCGCCCATAATGCCGCTCCCACCACCATATGCGACCCTGCCATCATCGGGTGCCTGTCCTTTCGCTGTGATCGAAGGCGGGTGTTGTGGCAGCCGGACCGGCTCGGGTCAAGCCGGCGGCGCCACAAACAAAACCCCCGCCGGTTTCCCGGCGGGGGCAGTCGAAAGAACGGTTCTTATGGTCTTGACCGCTTAGATTTTGACCGTGTCGGCGACGTCCTTGAACGCGGCGATCTGGTCGAAGTTCATATAGCGATAGACGTCCTTGGCCTTTTCGTTGACCACGGTCACCTGGGCCAGATACTCGGCCGGGGTCGGGATCTTGCCCATCAGGGCGCAGACCGCGGCCAGCTCGGCGCTGCCCAGATAGACGCGGGTGTCGATGCCCAGGCGGTTGGGGAAGTTGCGGGTCGAGGTCGACATGGCGGTCGAGCCCTTGCGGACCTGCGCCTGGTTGCCCATGCACAGGGAACAGCCCGGCATTTCCATGCGGGCGCCGGCCTTGCCCAGCACGCTGTAATAGCCTTCCTCGTTCAGGATCATGGCGTCCATCTTGGTGGGCGGCGCGATCCACAGCCGGGTCGGGATGTCGGTCTTGCCGTCCAGAACCTTCGCGGCCGCCCGGAAGTGGCCGATGTTCGTCATGCAGGAACCGATGAAGACCTCGTCGATCTTGTCGCCCGCCACGGTGGAGAGCAGCTTGACGTCATCGGGATCGTTGGGGCAGGCCACGATGGGTTCTTTCACGTCGGCCAGGTCGATCTCGATGACCGCCG
>CAJANN010000305.1 GCA_903941095.1 uncultured Rhodospirillaceae bacterium
AGGGCTTGGGCAGGTAATCGTCGGCGCCGACCTCCAGCCCGACGATGCGGTCGGCGTCTTCCCCCATCGCCGTCAGCATGATGATCGGCAGGGCCGACCCCTGGCCGCGCAGGCGCCGGGTCAGCGCCAGACCGTCCTCGCCGGGCATCATCAGGTCCAGCACCACCAGATCGACGGGATGGCCGTCCAGCAGGCGCAGCATCTCGGCGCCGTCGCGGGCGACCGACACCTTCAGCCCATGCTTGACCAGAAAGCGGGCCAGCAGCTCGCGGATATCGCGGTCGTCGTCGACCACCAGGATGTGCGCCACCTTGTCCATGCCGCCACTATAGCCCGGCCGCCGCCGCAGGTCGGCGGAAAGATGGTAACGGATGGTAACCGACGATAGGATGCCGGCATGACCGCCTCGCTTTCCGCCGCAGCCAATCCGCCGCCCGCCATCGTCGTCGCCGGCCCCACCGCCTCGGGCAAGTCGGCCCTGGCCCTGGCCATCGCCCGCGCCTTCGGCGGCGTGGTCGTCAACGCCGATTCCATGCAGGTCTACGACGTGCTGCGGGTCGTCACCGCCCGCCCGTCCGAAGCCGACGAAGCCCAGGCCCCGCATCGCCTGTACGGCGTGCTGCCGCCCGCGATCGCCTGCTCCGCCGCCCGCTGGCGCGACCTGGCCGCCGCCGAGATGGAGCATGCCTGGGCGGCCGGCCGGGTGCCGGTAGTGGTCGGCGGCACCGGCCTGTACATCGCCACCCTGATGAAGGGCATCTCGCCGATCCCGGAAATTCCCGAAGCGGTGCGCGCCCAGGCCCGCGCCCGTCTGGCCGAACTGGGCAACGACCGCTTCCACCGCCTGCTGGCCGAACGCGACCCGGCGATGGCCGCCCGCCTGGATGCCGGCAACTCGCAGCGGCTGGCCCGCGCCTTCGAGGTGATCGAGGCCACCGGACGCTCGCTGGCCGACTGGCAGGCCGAACCGCGCCAGGGCGCCGTCGCCGCCCGCTGGCTGACATGGTCGCTGGCCCCCCCGCGCGCGGCCCTGCACGCCGCCTGCGACGGCCGCTTCCGCACGATGGTGGAAACCGGCGCCCTGGACGAGGTGGCCGCCCTGCTGGATCTGGGGCTGGATTCCGCCCTGCCGGCCATGAAGGCGCTGGGCGTGCCGGAACTGGCCGCCTTCCTGACCGGCCGCCGCGACCTGGAAACCGCCATCGCCGACGCCTCCCTGGCGACCCGCCGCTATGCCAAGCGGCAACTGACATGGTTCCGCCACCAGCTCGACGCCCCCAGGGTGATTGACGCGCAATTTTCGGAAAGCATTTTCGCCGAAATCTTTCCGATTATTCGCCACTTCCTATTGACCGGGACGGAATGAGCGGATAGTTTGACCCGCTCGCGGCCGCCCGGCGGACGCATGCGCCTTAGCGCGTGCGCCCCCACGTTTCTCGGCCGGCCAGGAACAGGAAAGGTGTGACGATGGCTCAGCATGGCGCATTGAACGGGGCGGAGATCCTCTTGAAAGCCTTGGTCGACCAGGGCGTAGAGGTGATTTTCGGCTATCCCGGCGGCGCGATCCTTCCCATCTATGACGAGTTGTTCAAGCAGAACCGCCTGCGGCACATCCTGGTGCGACACGAGCAGGCGGCGGTGCATGCCGCCGAAGGCTACGCCCGCTCGACCGGCAAGGTCGGCTGCGTGCTGGTCACCTCCGGCCCCGGCGCCACCAACACCGTCACCGGCCTGGCCGACGCCCTGTGCGACTCGATCCCGCTGGTGTGCCTGACCGGGCAGGTGCCGACCCACCTGATCGGCAACGACGCCTTCCAGGAAGCCGACATCACCGGCATCACCCGGCCCTGCACCAAGCACAATTATCTGGTCAAGGATGTCGCCGACCTGTCGCGCATCGTCCACGAGGCGTTCCACGTCGCCCGGTCCGGCCGGCCCGGCCCGGTGGTGGTCGACCTGCCCAAGGACGTCATCCAGGCGCACGGCGAATATCACGGCCCGACCCGGGTCAAGAGCAAGTACAAGCCGCAGGTCAAGGGCGACCTGAAGGCCATCGAGAAGGCGGTCGAGATGATCGCCCACGCCAAGCGGCCCATCGTCTATGTCGGCGGCGGCGTGGTCAATTCCGGCCCGGCGGCCTGCCAGCTGCTGACCCAGTTCGTGCGGATGACCGGCTTTCCCTGCACCCAGACCCTGATGGGCCTGGGCGCCTTCCCCGGTTCCGACCCGCTGAGCCTGGGCATGCTGGGCATGCACGGCACCTACGAAGCCAACCTGGCCATGCATGACTGCGACGTCATGATCAATGTCGGCGCCCGCTTCGACGACCGCGTCACCGGCCGCCTGAACGCCTTCTCGCCCAACTCGACGAAGATCCACATCGACGTCGACCCCAGCTCGATCAACAAGAACGTGGTGGTCGATCTGGCGGTGGTCGGCGATGCCGCCCACATCCTGGAAGATATGATCAAGGTGTGGAAGGCGCGTCAGGTCCGCATCGACGACAAGGCGCTGAGGGGCTGGTGGGCGCAGATCGAGGAGTGGCGGGGCAAGGATTGCCTGCGTTATCCGGCGTCGAACTCGATC
>CAJANN010000306.1 GCA_903941095.1 uncultured Rhodospirillaceae bacterium
CAGGGAGTGGAAAATTAATCTCATTCAACAAATGAACCCCCAGTGGCGCGATCTCTGCGAAGACATTGCCTGACGGCTCCCGTCGGTTGGATGCCCGCCTGCGCGGGCATGACGTCAAAAATTTACCCTTCCGTAACCTGGATTCGGAGCCCTGGACCGGGACGCACCCGCCTACAACGCGGCGGTGACGGCGGCGCGATCGGCATGGATCTGCAGGATCTTGGCAAAGCCGGACACATCGAAAATTTCCCGGATATGCGGCTTCATGCCGCACAGGGCGAAACGCCGCGGCGCCCGCGTCATCTTGGCGCCGACCAGCACCACGCGCAGACCGGCGCTGGAAATGTAGTCCAGTTCGGAAAAATCGATGACGATCTTCGGCGCCCCGGAATTGACCACCGCCAGCACCCTGGCCTCGAACGCCTTGGCCGTGGCGCTGTCGACACGGGAGATGGGCACCAGCACCGCCAGATCGTCCGTCCGCTCTTCTCTGATTTCCATAACTCTCTCAGCTCCCCTGCTCTGCGCACCCTTTCCATAGGGTGACGATGTTGCGGCCGTCATCGCGGCGATAGTCGGTCCGGTCCATGAATTCCTTTACCAGGAACACCCCCAACCCACCGATGGGACGATCGTCCACTTCCAGGGCAAGGTCGGGCTCCGGTGCTTCGACGAAAGGATTGTACTCCGCTCCGTCATCAATGATTTCCGTCATCAGCGTGCCTTTGTCCATCACGAAACGCACATGAATGTCGTGATGGTGATCATCTGAATACCCATACGAGATGATGTTGGTGATCAATTCATCCAGGCAGAGATTCAGGTTGAAGGCGATGCGTTCGGGCAAGCCATGACGGGAGATGAAATCGTCGACCAGCCCGGCCAGCCGCTCCAGTTCGCCCAGATCGTTGCCGATGGTCACCTGCAGGGCATCATGGACGACAGGCGGTGGCACCACGACCGGCTTTGGTTTCGGTTTCGGCGCGATCTTGACGGCCGGACGTGGGGCCGCGTGCGCCACGGCCGGCGACTTGACCACCACGGCAACCGGAGACTTGGGCCGGACGCTTGCCGCCGGACGGATCACCACGGCGGACGAAGCCGGCGGTGGCGGAGGAGGAGGAGGCGCGGCAACCGCCGGATCGGCCGGATTGGCCTTGAAGCCGGTCAGCATCAGCCGCCGCTCGGTTCCCGCCGCATCGCCCATATCCTGGCTGGGGCGGTCGAACCGCAACACCAGCATGGTGATGTCGTCGAACTGCGGCGCCTCGCCGACGAATTCCTCGACGGCGCGATGGACGCCGTCGATGACCTGCTGCGGTTCCTGCCCGCCCAGCGTGGCGAATTTCGCGATCAGCCTGGGCTCGTCATAGAGCGCCGAAACGATGTCCTGGGCCTCGGTGACGCCGTCGGTGTACAGCAAGATGGTGTCGCCGGGAGCCAGCAGGAAGGTGCCGGTTTCATATTCCAGGTCCTCCATCACTCCCAGGGCCACGCCGGACACCTCGCGGATGGCCTCGACCTCGCCCGAGGTGCGCAGGATCAGCGCCGGCGGGTGGCCGGCGTTGCAGAAGGCGACCTCGCCGGTGCGCGTATCGATGACCGCATAGAAGCAGGTGGCGAACAGCGTCTGCGGATTGTCCACCGACAGCATGGTGTTGACGAAGGCCAGGCATTCGCCCGGACTGCTGGACAGCGGGGCCACGGCCTTGATCAGCGAGCGGGCGATCGAGATGAACATCGCCGCCGGAACGCCCTTGCCCGAAGCGTCGCCGATGACGAAGCCCATATGGTAACGGTCGATCAGGAAGAAGTCGTAGAAATCGCCCCCCACCTCCTTGGCGGGAACCATGCCGGCATGGATCTGGAATTCGTCGCGGTCGGGGAAGGGCGGGAAGACCTGCGGCAGCGACGACAATTGCAGCTCGCGGGCGAAATCCAGTTCCTGGCGCAGGGCATCAAGCTGTTCGCGGGTGCGCAGGGCCTCGCGCAGGACGTCCGCCTCGCGGGTGCGCTGGGCGATCAGTTCCTGCAACGAAACATGCTGTTCGCGGATGCGGTCCGACATGGTCTGGAAAGCCACGCCCAGGACCTCCAGTTCGCCCTTGCCGGACTGGGCCTCGCCTTCGTCGGCCGGGCCGCGCTCGGCCAGGGCCTCGATCTGGCGCAGGTCGGCCAGCACCGCGGCGCGGGCCTCTTCTTCCAGCATCTCGCTCATCTTCAGCATCTGCATCCGGATGTACAGTTCCTGGCGACGGCGCTGGCGCTCGCGGCGCTGCTGCATCAGCTCAAGCTTGACCACATTGTCGCGGAACACGCCGACCGTGCCGGCGATGCGGCCGATTTCATCCTGGTCGTTCTTCACCTCCAGCGTGACCGACGTGTCGCCCCGCGACAGCGCGTTCAGCACCGCGATGGCTTCGTCCAACGGATGGAACGACCGGCGCAGATAGACGGTGAACATCCCCAGCAGCAGAACCAGGAAGGCGCCGACCGAGCCGATGGCGATCTGCCGGATCTGGCGCTGGCGGGCCTGGGTGGCGGTGACGTCGCGGGCGGTCACCAGCGCGCCGATGACCCGATGAGCGCCGTCATGGACCGGCAACACCGCCACCGAATAGAACGTCTCGCCCTGCTGCCAGTTCTCCAGGCGCGACTTGCGGACCGATATCCGCCCGTCGAAGATCGCCCACAGCGCGTCGTCGGTTCCCAGCGCCAGTTGCCCGATGCGGTCGACCAGGAAGATGTCGGACGAGGTCGACGTCTTGAACTCGGCCAAGGGCGGCTGCATGTCGGCGGCCAGCACGGCCACGCCGACGACGCCGTCGCCCTGTTCCAGCGGAATGGCCAGCGTGGCGGTGAAGGTGCGGGACGCATCCTGCTGCACGCCGCGCACCGGGCGCCGGCTTTCGATGATGGTGCGCAAGGTGCCTGCGTCGATGGTCGGCGGATCCAGCAAGGACCCGCGCGAGTTGTACAGCAACTCGCCGTCGTGGTTCATCACCTCGAAGCGGCTGGCCCGCCCCCGCCCCCGCATGGCGTCGGCAACCGGACCGGCCAGGGCCAGAATCCGGGTCGGGTCGCGGCGCTCCACCGCCTGGATCAGGGCGGCGTCGCCGGCCACGGCCCGGGCATCGGTTTCCAGCCCCTGGACGGTGTTTTCCACCAGCTTGCGCCAGAAGATTTCCTGCCCGTTCAATGTGGCCTGGGCATAGCGTTCGTCGGCCAGTTCCTCGCTTTTCAGTCCGGCGAAGGTCAGCCCGGCCACCAGAACCGAAAAGCTGAACGTCACGATCAGGGTTACGCGCGTGCGCAGCAGCATGGCGCTTCCCCTTCTTCTGCGGCCCCGCCGGCAATCACCTTCATCGGCAGCATCACCCCGGCTGGAACGAACCCCCGCAAGATATCCAGATAATCGCCCGGATCGAACAGCCGGAAGCCCTGGCGGGAGAAATCGGCGAACAGGTCGGCGCCGGGCAGGCTGCCATAGACCCGCCGGCTGCGGTCCTGCGCCGTCAGCTCGGGCTGGCGCCCGGCGCGCAGGCCGTCCAGCAGATCGAAGAACAGGTCCAGGCCGGGACGGTAGGTCTGCACCACGTGCCACAGCAACGACCGCCGGCGATCGACCGGCAGCCAGCCGATGCCGGCGATGGGGCCGGTATCGATGCCCTGGTCGACCCGATGCAGGGTGCAGCCGATCCTGTCGTCCCCCCCGACCAGGCAGCGCAGCGGCGCGAACAGGCCGGCATAGCGCGGCAGGGCGCCGGGATGGACGTTGTAGGTGCCGAAGCGCGGAATGTCGTAGATGTTGGGCTTGAAGATCAGCGAGAACCGCGCCGACAGGATGATGTCGGGGCGGAAGGCGCGGATCCGGGCCTCGCCCGCCGGGCCGTTGACGTCGCCGATCGTCTCGATGGGGACGCCGAACCGCCGGACCGCCCCGTCGAAGGTGGCCAGCCGGCCGCCGTGACCGCCGGCGGCGTCGATCAGCGGAAACAGGGTGTCGATGGGCAGGTCCCGTTCCAGGAACTTCATTTCGGCCAGTTCCGGCACGGCGTTTTCCACCGGCCGGGTCTTGTCCGAAAGCAGAACCAGCACCCGGTCGCCCCGCAGGCGCGGCAAGACATGGTTGAGCACCAGCGCCCCCGCCAGGTCGCGCTTGGTGCAGACGATGATCCGCAAGCCGTCGCCCCCTTCGGTCATGGCCGGATCTCCGGCCCGTCGATCACTTCGGCCAGCCCCAGCAAATTCATCGGCGGATAGACCCCCAGCGCCCGCACCACCGGCATGTTCAGGATGATCGACAGGCGCTTGGGGGCGTCGATGGCGATATCCCGGGGCGGCACCTTGTGCACCAGGATCTGCTCGGCCTTGTAGGCGGTCAGCTGCCCGACGGTGTAATAGCGGTACACGCCGCCGAACATCGCCTTCGACGTCACCACCGGGTTCTCCGCCGCGGCGAAACTGGGCAGGCGCTGGTCCAGCGCCGCCTGGGTCAGGATGTCGCGGTTGACGTTCAGGAAGGTGTCGGGCGGAATGTACAGGAAGCCGGCCCCGGCCTGCTTGAGCTGGGCGACCTTGCCGGGAATGCCGGCGGCGACCGGCTTGCCCTCGACCACGTCGACCGGAGCGGCGATCACGCTGAAGCCTTGGGCGGCCCCGAGTTCGCGCAGCTCGTCGATGGCCACCAGGGAATTGCGTTCCAGCGGGTTGTAGACCATGCCCAGGATCGGAACCGGCAGATAGGACCGCAGCAGGTTGACCTGGGTCTCCATCGGCACCAGATAGGACGTTCCGGTGATATTGCGCCCCGACGATTGCAGGTTGGGCACCATCTTGGCCCCCACCGGCTGCGAGACGATGGCGAACACCGCCGGGATGTCGGTGATATGCCGGGCCGGATCGACCGCGCCGATGGTTCCCAGCATTTCCTGGGTCACCGTGGTGCCCCAGGTGAACACCAGATCCACCCCCAGCGCCTTGGCCTCGGCCACGAATTCCGGCAGCTTGCTTTTGTCCTGGGCGCAATCGCGCACGATCAGCTCGACCGGGATGCCCTGGTTGCTGAAATAATCCTTGAAGCCCTGCGCCGCCTCTTCCCAGCCGCGAAACAGCGCCATGTAGATGCGATAGGGGCGGCGGGGCTGGGCGGACGCGTCCGCCGCCGCCGCCCGGCGTCCCGCCGCCAGCGCCGTCAATCCGGCCAATCCCGCCAGAAAGCCGCGACGGATCATTCCTCGTCCTCCTCGGCAACGATATGCAGGCCGCTGCCGAAGGCGAACGAACACAGCATGAAGATCACGGACAGGGCCAGCACCACCGACCCCAGCACCACCACCGCCCCGTCCAGCCCCCAGGCCGGGATGAACGCCGCCGCCAGGATCGGGCCGATGATCGACCCGAACCGCTCGACCGTGCGCACCAGCGCCAGAACCTTGGTCCGCCCGAACGACTGGCACTCGATCCAGCAGACGTCGGGAACCAGCGCCAATTGCGGCGAAGCCGACAGACCGTGCGAAATTCCCAGGGCGACGATGGCCAGCGCCACCCCGGTCGGCGCATCCAGCCCCAGCGGCAGCAACGGCGTCAGCAGGCCCAGCCCTCCGATCAGGCCGCCGGCCGCCACCAGTCCCGAGCGCCAGCCCATGCGGTCGGACAGCCGCGACGACACCGCCGACAACACGGCCATGACCACCGGATACAGAACCGCCGTCCGCCCGATCTCGGGCAGGGTCAACCCCGCCTTCCACAGGATCAGCGGCACCAGAAAGAACAGAAAGCCGGTCAAGGCCATCTTGGCCGGCACGGCGGCAAACAGCAGCAGGGCGGAAAAGCGCCAGTTGGCGAACAGCCGCAACAGCGACTTGCCGTCGCCATCGCCATCGTTCCGGTCGGCGCCGCCGTCCTGGCCGGCATCCAGCAGGCGATGGACCAGCCAGCCGGATATCGCCGCCAGCAGCGAGGAGATGACGAACGTGGCGTCGAAGCCCACCCGCTCGGCCAGCACGCCGCCCATCGCCGTTCCGCAGATCGACGCCGTCAGCACCGCTCCGACATAGACGCCCAGACCTTGCGCCCGCTTTTCCTCGACCGTGGCTCGCGCGATATAGGTCTGGCAGGCCACGGTCACCAGCGCGTAGCCCAGACCCGACAGGATGCGCAGGCAGATCAGCTGCCCGACCGATTCGGCGAACGCGGTCAGGAAATAGCCGCCGGCAGCGGGGATCAGGCCGGTCAGGAACACCCGGCGGGTACCCAGCCGGGCGATGGCCGCACCGGCCCATGTCGACGCCACGGTGATGCCGACCATGAACATGACGATGGGCAGGGCCATCAGCATTTCCGCGCTCAGCCCGGCGAAGGAGGTTCCGAACTCGCGCGCGTAAAGCGGCATGAACGAACGGCCCATCTCTTCGGCGAAGACGAACAGGAACAGCGGCAGGCGGATGTCGGTCGCCAGTTGGTCGCGGATCACCAGCGGACGGCCGGTTTCCGAGAACCGATAGAGAAACCGGACACGTTCGGCGATCTCGCCGGCGCGCTCGACCACCGTCTTGTCGAAATGGGCGGTCCGCACCTCGTCTATATAGGCCATCAGGCTGCGGAACTGTTCGTCGGCGCGGCGGATGGTGGTGGACAGGGTGCGGATGAAATGTCCGACCTCGTCGCCGGAAACGCCGCCCGGCACATGGGTGAAATCGCCCCGCCGCGCCCGGTCGACGACCGCGGCGGCCAGCTTCATCGGGCCGGTGATGTTGAAGAACACCACGAACATCAGGATTTCGAAGGCGACGATCAGCGACGCGGCCAGCACCACGACGATATCGTAGAAAATATCGCCGAGGCGGGTGCCGATATAGCCCTGGTCGAATCCGACATGAACCTGACCGCCGATCCCGGCGCGGCTGCCCACCGGCAGGGCCAGATCCAGGTAGGGACCGATCGCCGCCTTGCCGTCGTCGCCGGCCGGAGCGGCCCGCATCAGGTGGCCGGCCAAAGTCTCTTTGGCGATTCCCCGGGCGAACAGGACCCGCCCCCCCGGCCCGGTGATGGCCAGATAGCGGATTTCAGGATTGGCCTGCAGGATCGGCGCGAAGAATTCATCGACCCCGACCAGGCCATCCAGCGGAATTCCCAGATCGACCGCCCGCTCGACCTGGGCGGTGACGTCGCGCCCGACCACGGCGGCCTTCTTGTCCATCTCGGGGATCATTCCCCGCTCGAACTCGCCCATCGCCCAATAGGACACGATGGCCACCGGCGGCACCAGGACCAGAACGGCCAGGATGAACAGGCGGATCAGCAGGGGACGGGAACTGTCCAGTCTCATGGGGTCCTCATGCCAAGCGATCCAGCCGTTCGACCTCGTCGGTCGATTCGCTGATGTGGTCCACCGCCTCGCGGGTTTTCAGGACGAATTCGGCGAAACGGGTTTCAAAGCCGCCCTCGTCGCGCGGGTCCGGCTCGGCGAAACCGCCATCGGCCAAAACCTTGTCCAAGGTCCGTTCCATGCCGCCCAGACGGCGGCCGACGGATCCCAGCAAAGCATACGAGGCAACGGCGGCGATGACGGAAAATCCCGCCAGCGCAGCCAGCAGTTCCAAGGCCAGCCGGCCCAGCAGCTGCCCCAGTTCGCGTTCCAGGAAGGCGGCGGGAAAACGCAAGACCACCGCGCCTTCGACCTTGCCCAGGGTATTGACCAGCGGCAGCCCGACCAGTTGGGCGTCCTCGTCCAGCAGCGAGAAGGGCTGCGTCGTCGTCGCCTCCAGCGGTTCCAGCCACTTGGCCGGAACCGAGGTGCCGATCCCGCCGCGATCGGTGTTGAACAGCACCTCGCCACGGGAATCGTATATCTCGATCCCCAGAACCTGATCGTCACGCACCTTTTCCAGCTCGATGGCTTCCTGAATTTGCCGCAGCTGACGCAGGGCGAAACCCAGATTCAGGCGATCTTCGACATTCTTCTTGATGGTGAAGACGACGAAGCTGTAGCGCGAGCGGACCAGCGACGACAGCACATCCTCGAATTTGTAATAGCCGAACACGGCAGTCAGCAGACCCGTGCACAGCAGCAGTGCGACCAGTGCGGCGGAAACCTTACGGGCCAGGGACCACGACATCGGTCACTCCCCTCGTCTGGCGAAGAAACGTCGGACGAAACGACCCGGCGCGGCCGGACGATTACCCTGCATGATCGCCCCCCAGAGTCCCGAACAGAACCGACGCACAACAACAAGGCTGCGGCATTTTTCCCCAAATCCGTTTATAAGGCATTTACGAGCATCCGCCAAGCGAACCGTAAAATGCCATAAAAACAGTCCTCAACCGCTAAAAAATCCGCTATGCAACCGCGCACGCCATTCTGTCTGCGCACAAGTGAACTTCCTATACGGCAATGACCTTACAGCCTCCGCAAAACGATCTCCCCATCGGCATCTTCGATTCCGGCATCGGCGGCCTGACGGTGGCGGCGGCGCTGCATCACCGCTTCCCGGCCGAATCGCTGCTGTATCTGGGGGACACCGCCCGCCTGCCCTATGGCACCAAATCGCCGGAGACCGTCATCCGTTATGCGTTGCAGGCGGCGGCGTTCCTGCGCGGCCGCGGCATCAAGATCCTGGTCCTGGCCTGCAACACCGCTTCGGCACACGCCCTGGCCGCGGTGCGGGCGGCCCATCCCGACATGCCGGTCGTCGGCATGGTCGAAGCCGGCGCCGAAGCGGCGGCGGCGGCGTCGCGCTCGGGGCGGATCGTGGTGGCGGCAACCGAGGGCACCTGCCGGTCCGGGGCCTATCCCGCCGCCATTGCCGCCCTCAGGCCCACGGCGACGGTCAATCAGATCGCCTGTCCGATGTTCGTCGCCCTGGCCGAGGAGGGACTGGCCGACGGCCCCATCGCCGAGGACATGGCCCGTTCGTATCTTGGCGCCGCCTTTCAGGGGGACCAGGCCGCCGATTGCCTGGTGCTGGGCTGCACCCACTTCCCCCTGCTGCGCCCGGCCCTGCGCCGCGTTCTGGGCGACGCCCCCCAACTGGTCGATTGCGCCGACGAAGTCGCCAGACAGGTGGACTCCCGCCTGCACGCCGTCGGCGCCGCACCGGCCGGGGCCATCGGCGGCATCCGCCTGTTTTCGACCGACACGCCGCAACGCTTCGCCCGCGTCGCCGCCCGCTTTTTTCCCGATTTAGGGGCGGCACCGGCGGTGGAACTGGTCGATCTATGACTCGCATTGTCTTGCAACCGGACCATCCAATGGGCCACACTGCGCCCTTCCGACACCACTGAACCGCGGGGGGACCTTTGCGCCGCACCACAACACATGCCGCTGTCGCGGCCCTGCTGGCCGGATTCCTGAGCACCCCCGCCTTGGCCAAGCCGCCCTGCTATTCCGCCCAGGAGATCCGGGCCATGCAGGTGCGCCAGCTTCAGGTGGAACTGATGGTCGGCGCCCTGAAATGCCAAAGTCCGGAACAGAACCTGCGCGACAAGTATTCCTCGTTCGTCAATCGCTTCAATGCCGGCATCTCGGCCAACGCCCAGGAATTGCGGGCCATGTTCAAGCGCCAGGGCAAGGGCGAGAAGGGTATGGACCGCTACATGACCGAATTGTCCAACGACGCCTCGATCCGATCCGCCCATATCGAGGATTACTGCACCTCCGTCGAGGCGATGTTCGACAAGGCCCTGACGCTGAGGCCGCAGGAACTTTCCGCCTGGGCCGCCGATTCGGTGGAAAAGCCGACCCCGGCGGTGTCGTGCTCGGCCCCGGAAAAGCCGGCCCAGGTCCGGCAGGCCAAGGCCAAAAGCCAAGCCAAGCCTGCCGCCGACAAGAAGAAAAGCGGCGAAAAAAGCTGATTCCCCACCTGTTTTGGACATGAAAAAGGCCCCGCAACCGGGGCCTTTTTCATGGGGTCACGACAAATAAAATCCCCCCCGGCCGAAGCCGGAGGGGAGTTTCATGCGGACCTGACGTGCCGATTAGGGCAGCAGGATCTCGACGCGACGGTTCTGCGGCTCGCGGACGCCGTCGGCGGTGCTGACCAGCGGCTGGCTTTCGCCCTTGGCGACGACCGAGATCTGCGAGGCCGGGATGCCCTGCTTGACCAGGGCGTCCTTGACGGCGTTGCCGCGCTTCAGGGACAGGGCCTGGTTGTACTTGTCCGAACCCGAGCGGTCGGCATGGCCGGTCAGGTCGACCTTGGTGGCGTTGCCGGCCTTGGCGGCGGCGGCGGCCTGGCCGATCACCTTCGAGGCTTCGGGGGTGATGTCGGCCTTGTTGAAGTCGAAGAACACCAGGAAGTTCTTCTGCGGAGCCGGGGCCGGCTTGGCGACCGGAGCCGGGGCCGGGGCGGCAACCGGAGCCGGGGCCGGAGCGGCGACGACCGGAACCGGCTTGGCGAACTTGTAGGTGAAGCCGAGCAGCAGCGAGTGGTTGCGGTAATCCGCATCGCCCGAATTGTTGGTGCCGACATCGGCGTCCAGGGTGGCGAAATAGCGGTACTGCGCCTTCAGGGCCCAGTTGGTGTTCAGGTCATAGGCCACGCCGGCGATGCCCTGATAGGCGAACTGGTTGTCGGAATTGCGGGCGTTGGTGCCGGCGAAATCACCGTCCAGCCAGGCCCAGCCGATACCGGCGCCCAGGAAGGGGTGCCAGGCGCTGTTGGGCATGAATTCGTAGATGCCGTTGACCATCGTGCTCCACGAGTCGATGGAATCGTTGGCGCGGTAGCCGCCTTCGAACTCGACCTTCGGGCCGCCGAAATTGTAGCCGACCTGAGCCAGACCGACCCAGCCCCAATCGGAATCGGCGCTGGTGGCCGAGCCGGGGTCCTGCATGTAGTTGGCGCCGGCGTCGGCACCGACATACCACTGGGCATTGGCGGCGACCGGCAGAGCGGCCAGCACGCCGGCGACGAGAAGCGACTTCATGGTGCGCATGGACTTAAGCCTTCCTTCCGATGGGGCTAATTCAAAAGACCTTTGCACGGCTTGTACCCGAGCTCACCCCCGGTAGCAAGCCGCCATAGGGCGTAACACCCCGTTTCACAACACAGTGTTGCCATTGTGCAACGGATATGCGCACAGATCGCCGCCGTCAGGGCGCCCCGGATGCTTCGGCCGGCGGGGCTTCCGCCACCTTTTCCGCCTCGTGCTTCAAGCGGCGGAACGCCCGGACGCTGACCGGAATCAGCCCGAGATAGGCCAGCCCCACCACCGTCAGCGTCAGCCACGGCTCGGTCACCAGGAACGCCGCCAAAGCCCCCACCACGATCAGCATGGGCAGAACCCAGGCATTGGGAACCCGCACCTTCTTGAACGAAAAGGTCGGGATGGTGCTGACCATCAGGAACGACACCCCCATCAGGAACAGGGCGGCGACCAGAGGCCGGGAGAAAAAGGCCGGCCCGAATTCGAAGCTGGCCACCATCGGCACCATCACCAGTCCGGCCGCCGCCGGAGCCGGGATGCCGGTGAAGAAGTTGTAGGCATAGGGCGGCAGATCGGCCTGCCCGATCATGGTGTTGAACCGGGCCAGCCGCAGACCGCAGCAGACGATGTACAGCAGGACCACCGCCCAGCCCAGCCCGCCGGCCCCCTGCATGGTCCACAGATACAGCAAGATGGCCGGGGCGACGCCGAAACTGACGAAATCCGACAGCGAATCCAGTTCGGCGCCGAACTTCGACGTCCCCTGCAGCAGCCGCGCCACCCGCCCGTCCAGACCGTCGAGGACCCCGGCCAGCAGGATCGACGTCACCGCCTGCGGCCAGTGCTCGTTCAGGCCGAAGCGGATCGAGGTCAGACCGGCGCACAGAGCCAGCAGGGTCAGGATATTCGGGATCAGGCGGTTGATCGACAACCCCGGAATCCGCGGCGGGCGCAGGCGCGGCCCCCGCTTCCGCCGACCCGGGGGGCGCGGCGCGAACATCAGCGGATCGCCCCGGTCCGGTCGGGCTCGCCGGCATCCAGGTCGGACAGCACGGTTTCCCCGGCGATGCACCGCTGCCCCGGAGCGACCAGGGATGCCGCACCCGGCGGCAGATACACGTCGACACGCGACCCGAAGCGGATCAGGCCGAACCGCTCGCCGGTCCGCATGTCCTGGCCTTCCCGGGCGTCGCACTTGATGCGCCGCGCCACCAGGCCGGCGATCTGCACGAACGCCACCGGGCGGCCGTCGGCCATGTCCAGGCGGATGGCCATGCGCTCGTTTTCCAGCGCCGCCTTGTCCAGGGCGGCGTTGACGAACTTGCCGGCATGATAGGCCAGCTTGACGATCCGTCCGGCCACCGGGATCCGGTTGATGTGGACGTCGAAGACGCTCATGAACACGCAGACGCGGGTGCGCGGCTCGTCGCCCATGTCCAGCTCGGGCGGCGGCGGCACCGAATCGACGGCGCAGACCACGCCGTCGGCGGGGCTGATCACCAGATTGGCACGCTCGGGGGTGACGCGATCCGGATCACGGAAGAAATAGGCGCACCACAAGGTGGCGGCGCCCCCCAGCCAGCCCAGCGGCCCCCACAGCAGCCCCAGCAGCAGGGCGCCCAGGGCGAACAGAGCGACGAAGGGCCAGCCTTCCTTGTGGATGCGAACGAAGACATAGCTCGCCATCGATAGTGTCTTGGCCTGCACGGACCCCTTGCCCCCTCATTGATCAACCGGCCGCGGCACATTGCCCGAGTTCGCGGTTTTTTTCCAGCCCGGCCTCGTGATACTGTTCCACCGAAGGAAACTGCCGTGACGCTCATGCCCGATTCCAAGCAGATCCGTGTCGGCGGCATTGCATTGCCGCTTGATGTCGCCGCCATCGAAGCCCTGCCGATCAATCCCGGCGGGGTCATGCAGTTCGACTTCGCCTATGCCGGCATCCCCTTTTCCGCCCGCTACGAAGAAGGGGGCGACACCGGCCGCCTGCGCCTGTCCGGCGATGTCGGCCCCCTGCCGTTCAGCGCCGAATCCCCGGCGGCCCGGGCCGGTCTGGCACAGATCATCGCCGCCGCCGCCAGTGCCCTGGGGCCGGTCTTCCGGCTGGCCCAGGGACGCATCAAGCTGGGCCGCGACCTGTCGATTCCGGTGCCGGCCACGGCGGTCGGACTGATCACCGCCGTCGCCGGCAGCCTGATCCCCGCCAAGCCCTATCTCGACCTGATGTCGGTGTATGTCCGGCCGCCGCTTGAACCCGGCAAGGTCGGCATCGGCGCGGTCCGCCCCGAATGGCGCCGATACCGCCAGCCCGACAAGCGGCAGGCGCTGTTATCCCTCTGAAGCCAGGGCCCGGGCCATCTGCGACAGGGCTTCCTGGTGCTTCTCGTTCTGGATGTTGGCGAAATTGCGGGCCAGTTCCAGGCACATGCGCTGCCGTGCCGTCAGGTCGGTGCCGCGCAGGCTGTCCAGTCCTTCGAAGAAATAGCCGACGGGGATGCCCAGAACCTGGGCGATCTCGTGCAGGCGGCCGGCCGAGATACGGTTGATGCCACGCTCGTACTTGTGGGCCTGCTGATAGGTCACCCCGATCAGATCGGCCATCTGCTGCTGGGACAGGCCCAGCATGATGCGCCGCTCGCGGATACGGGCGCCGACATGGCGGTCGGTGTCGTTGGCGCGATTGGCCGGCCGTCCGGATTTGGAATCGGATTTCATGGTCGTCGAACTTGACTTCACTCGGGTCGCTCCACGCTTGCGGAATGATCCCCCCGCACGGCACCTATGGGTTTCGTTCCCCACGGCCCGGCCCCGCTTTTCAGGCAACATACTCATGATCCCCGGAAGGACAAGATAAACTCATACGCCTTTGTGATCAAACAACAGGCATGTATATTCTCAATTTATATTGCACAACGGGCAAAGCAACCTAAGGGCGCTTTGCCGCAGGGGCGCCGGCGCACATGATCCTGTGGCGTTTATTTCTGGTCGAGATATGAACTATACTGAACAGCAGGGGCAGCGCGGATGGCCGAAGGCCAAGCCGTCGGCAGGGATTGCGTGAAAATGGATGCAACCGGGGTGGAAAGACGGTCTCATACGGAACCAGAATGATTCATTCGGGTTCCCAAGCCCTCGCCGGGCGGCCGCATCCGCGGCCTTGGCCGCGCCCAACGGGCGCTGGATACGGAACCCGAATGAATCATCCGGGCTTCGTATCAGACCGACAGGTCGAGCACGCGGCCCGAAGACAGCCGCGGCAGGGACGGCGACAGCACGTCCATAGTTTCCGTCGGCGGGGATTGCGGCTGACCGGCGGCGCGGGCATAGGCACGCATGCCCGCCAGCATCGCGGAAGGCGTGGCGCCATCGCCATCGCCGCCCTGCCCCAACACCTTGGCGACGAACGAGGTCAAGGCCCCGATCAGCCCGCCACGCGACCGGCGCCCCGCCGCACCGGCGGAGGAAAGGTCATCGGGCCGGCCATCGGCGTCCGGCGGACGGGGCGTGGCGCGGACGGCCGCGTCGGCGGAAGCCCCCTGCCCCGCCACATCGAAGCGGGGCCGAACCGCCCCGGCGGGCCGCGGCGGCGACACCGCCTCGGGGACGAGCGCCGCCGTCCGGGCAAACGCATCCGTTGCCCGCACCGCCGTCGAAGAGGTATCGATTTCGCCCAACGCGATCATCCGACCCGAAATCCTGGCCGCCATGCTACGCCGGGGCGGATGGCCGAGGCAACAGGACTCTGTCCGTCCCCAGGGCTCCGAATCCAGGTTAAGAAGTGGCTAATTTCCCCTGGTACATACTCGTCATGCCCGCGCAGGCGGGCATCCATACGACGGTTGGGCGAGACGCAGCTGCGACTCATGAAAACACCATGCGTCTATATTTTGG
>CAJANN010000307.1 GCA_903941095.1 uncultured Rhodospirillaceae bacterium
CCAAAATATAGACGCATGGTGTTTTCATGAGTCGCAGCTGCGTCTCGCCCAACCGTCGTATGGATGCCCGCCTGCGCGGGCATGACGAGTATGTACCAGGGGAAATTAGCCACTTCTTAACCTGGATTCGGAGCCCTGCGGAACCGAACCACCCCCTTGCGGCGGACCGGAACTCGTGCCACGATCACTCCGTCAGCTTGAGATGATGGACATCTCCTCCGGACGGGAACATCTCTTCTGAACGAACAAGCCGTGCGGCCCCCTTGCTTGCAAGCGGGCCGCGCAGTTTTTTCAGGCCCCGCCCCACAGCAGCAAGGCCACCACCTGCGGCGCGATCACCCGCAGGACCATCACCAGCGGATAGACGGTGGCATAGGCCAGGATCGGCGCCTCGGACGCCGCCAGCCCCTGGGCGAAGGCCAGGGCCGGCGGGTCGGTCATCGAGCCGGCCAGCAGGCCGCACAGCCCCAGATAATTGGTGCGCAGCCACAAATGGCCCACCAGCGCCACCAGCATCAGGGGAACCAGCGTCACCGCCATGCCCCACATCATCCAGGTCAGACCCGGTCCGTGCACCAGGGTATCGACGAAACCGGCTCCCGATTTCAGGCCGACCGAGGCCAGGAACAGGGTGATGCCAAGATCGCGCATGATATGGTTGGCCGCCGGGCTCATGAACCAGACCACCGGGCCGCAATGCCCCAGGCGGGACAGCAAAATCGCCACCAGCAGCGGTCCGCCGGCCAGGCCCAGCCGGACCGCCGACGGCAGCCCGGGCAGAACGATGGGCAGCGATCCCAGCAGCATGCCCAAAGCGATGCCGATGAAGATGGGGACCATCTGGGTTTCCTGCAGGGCCTTCGAACGGTTGCCCAGCAGCCGCGCCATTTCCGGCATCAGGGCCGGGTCGCCCACGACCCGCAGCGAATCGCCGAACTGCAGGCTGAGGTGGGCATCCGGCACCAGATCGTGGCCGCTGCGATTGACCCGGCTGATGATCATGCCGTGGCTGCCGCGGAAGTTCAGCTCGCCCAGGGTTTTGCCCAGCACTTCCGAGCGGGTCACCACCATGCGCTCCCACGCCACGTCGGAACTGGGCATGGATTTCAGGTCGACCTTGGCCACCGGCCCCAGCAGGCGGTTCAGCCGCACCAGCTTGTCGCGCGGTCCGACCGCCAGCACCACGTCGCCCTTGGCCAGGACATCGTCGGCCGTCACCGCATGCTGGCTGCCGTCGCGCAGGACCCGCGACAGCACCACTCCCATTTCCTTCAGTTCGTCCAGGTCGCGCAGGCTGCAGCCGACCACGGCGGGGTTGCTGATTTCCACGTTGACCGTTTCGATGGTCGGATGCGCCGCCTCGCGGTCGGCCTCGAAATCGGCGGCGGCCTTGTCGGGATCGAGGCGGAACCCGAAGCGCAGCATCAGCATGGTCAGCAGGATGCCGACGATGCCGAACGGATAAGCCACGGCATAGGCCTGGCCCAGGATGGCCGATCCGTTTTCGACGGCCAGTTGCGACAGCACCTGCTGGCCGGCGGCCAGCGACGGGGTATTGGTCACTGCGCCGGCCAGGATGCCCAAGGCGGCCGGCAGCGAAACGCCGGCAAACAGGTAAAGCCCCACCGCCACCAGGGTGCCCAGCACCACCACGGCCCCGGCCATCAGGTTCAGGGCCAGCCCGTCGCGCTTGAAAGCCTGAAAGAAGCCCGGTCCCACCGAGACGCCGATGGCATAGACGAACAGCACCAGTCCGAACTCGCGGGCGAAGGCCATCATGGTCGGGTCCATGCCGATGCCGAAATGCCCCAGGGCGATGCCGGCGAACAGGACGCCGCCCACCCCCAGCTTCACCCCGGCCACCTGAATCTGCCCCAGTCCCAGCCCCAATGCCGCCGCGGCAGACAGAACCAGCAGGGCCTGTGCGGCTCCGTGCAATTCCATGCTTCACCCCCTTGTTGCAGTGCAGCAAGGTGCGTCAGCAGACTGTGTCTGGCAAGAGAAAAGACTACCGTGCAGCCGGAAGCCGCAAAGCCCCCCGGCACCGATCGCGCCCGCCGTCGCCGCAGGCGGCGAAGGACAGATCGCGCGACAGGCAGATGCGGACCTCGGCGATCCGGCCGCCGCGGCAGGTCACCGTCAGCGCGTTGCGGGACAGGCCGGGATTGGCGGCGACGAAAGCGCTTTCCACCTCGTCCGCCGACAGGGTTTGCGGCCGGTCCGGCGCACGGAACGGTTCCGGCACCACCAGACGCTGGTGGATCTGCCGGATCTTGGAGAAGTAAGCCTCGGCTCCGGCTCCGTCGCAGGTGCCGTGGGTCCGCCATTCGTGTTCGATCAGGCGCCGGCTGGGCATCAGCGGCAACATCGACGGCACCACGGCCGGCGGCAGCGGCGACGAAGCGGCGCAGCGTTCGGGCCAGCCGCCCCGGCGGTATTGCGGCCACAGGCCGTGCACCACGAATCCGTACCGGCGCGCCCCGCATTGTTCGAAATCCTGCTGTCCGGCCCGGCTTTCGCACCATGTCGGCGACCAGGACAGCGCCAGGACATAGGAATCGAACGCACCGGGCGAAGCCGGCGATTGCGCCGCGGCCGGAATGGCCGTCATCAGCACGACAAACAAAGCGGGAATGACGTTTTTCATGCTGGCCGCACCATGCAATTTCGTAATGCCGGGCCGAAGCGGTTTCCGGCCCAAGCCCCTTGACAAGAAGGTCCCGACTGCCCTGAATGCCGACTTCCCCATCTGGAAGCGGAAATCATGCGTCA
>CAJANN010000308.1 GCA_903941095.1 uncultured Rhodospirillaceae bacterium
CGGCAGGGCCTTGGGCTTCTCGATCTTGCCCAGCAGGGGCATGATGATCAGGAAGTGGGCGAAGTAATAGGCGGTGCAGATCTGACCGATGGTGACCAGCACCCCCTCGGCCGGCTTGCCGCCGACATAGCCCAGCACCAGGCAGTTGATCAGGAACAGCCAGAAGAACTGCTTGTAGAGCGGGCGGAACTTCGCCGAGCGGACCTTCGAGGTGTCGAGCCACGGCAGGAAGAACAGGATGATGATGGCCGAGAACATCGCCACCACGCCCTGCAGCTTCGCCGGGATGATCCACAGGTCCATCGTGAAGGCGCGCAGGATCGCGTAGAACGGCAGGTAATACCATTCCGGAACGATGTGCGCGGGCGTCACCATCGGGTTGGCCGGGATGTAGTTGTCCGGCTCGCCGAAGAAGTTGGGCGCCCAGAACACGAAGCCCATGAAAACCATCAGGAACACGCCGATGCCGAACAGGTCCTTGATGGTGTAGTAGGGATGGAAGGGGATGGTGTCGGCCGGCCCCTGGATTTCGACGCCCAGCGGGTTGTTCGACTTCACCGAATGCAGCGCCCACACATGCAGCACGACCAGGCCCAGGATGACGAAGGGCAGCAGGTAATGCAGCGAGAAGAAGCGGTTCAGCGTCGGGTTGTCGACCGAGAAACCGCCCCACAGCAGGGTGACGATCGGTTCGCCGACGACGGGGAAGGCCGAGAACAGGTTGGTGATCACGGTGGCGCCCCAGAAGGACATCTGGCCCCAGGGCAGCACATAGCCCAGGAAGCCGGTGGCCATCATCGCCAGATAGATGATGATGCCGATCCACCACAACACCTCACGCGGGGACTTGTACGATCCGTAGTACAGGTTCCGGAAGATGTGGATGTACACCAGGATGAAGAACATCGACGCGCCGTTCATGTGCAGGTAGCGGATCAGCCACCCGTAATTCACGTCGCGCATGATGCGTTCGACCGAGTCGAAAGCCAGCGAGGTGTGCGAGGAATAGTTCATGACCAGGAAAATCCCGGTCAGCAGCATCACCACCAGAATGAAGCCGGCCAGCGAACCGAAGTTCCACCAGTAGTTCAGGTTCCGGGGAGTGGGGTACTCGATGGCCGAATGGTGCATCATCGAGAAGATGGGAAGCCGCTGGTCCAGCCAGCTCACCACCTTGTTGTTGGTCTGGAAACCGCTCATGGCCGATCCTTAACCGATGCGGATGGTGGTGTCGGAAGTATACTTGTACTCCGGCACCGGCAGATTGGCGGGGGCCGGACCCTTGCGGATACGTCCCGACGTGTCGTAGTGCGAGCCGTGGCACGGGCAGAACCAGCCGCCGAAATCACCCTTGGGGTCGGCGGGCTTCTGTCCCAGCGGCACGCAGCCCAGATGGGTGCAGACACCGATCAGGACCAGCCATTCCGGCTTCTGGACGCGCGCGGCGTCGGCAGCCTTGTCGCGCAGGTCGGCGGCGTCGTCCTTGGCGGCCTGAGCGATTTCCTCAGGCAGACGGTGGCGCACGAAGACCGGCTTGCCGCGCCAGACGACGGTGATCGCCTGACCGGGCTGGATGGCCGAGATATCCACGTCGGTGGTGGACAGTGCCAGAGTATCGGCGGCCGGGTTCATGCTGTGCACGAACGGCCACAGGGCAAGACCGGTGCCGACAGCGCCGACAGCGGAGGTAGCATACAGCAGGAAATCCCGCCTGGTCTGCCCGTCCGCCGACGAGGGCTGGGCATGCGTTGCCGTATCAGCCATTGACTTAACCTCTTGTTTACCCGCGGAAGCGGCCCTATTAACCACATCGGCGGCCCCTGATCAACAGGGGAGTCACAATAGATCAGTAAAAGCTAATTCATGACTGTGCTGCTGCGGCTTGCTCTTTATCAACCGGACATCCCGCAGAATGCGGGATCGCTGCTGCGGTTGGCCGCTTGCCTGGGCTTTCCCCTGGATGTCATCGAACCCTGCGGTTTTCTGTGGGACGACCGCCGCATGCGCCGGGCGGGCATGGATTACGTCGCCCACGCCGAGGTTTGCCGGCACGCCTCGTGGGGGCGGTTCCGGGAGGCGCTGGCGGCCGGACGGCACCGGCTGGTGCTGCTGACCACCGCCGGCGGCCAGGGGCTGGACGGATTCGCATTCCGTCCCGGCGACGTGGTCATGGTCGGTCGGGAAAGCGTCGGCGTTCCCGAGGCGGTGGCCGCGGCTGCGGACGTCGCCCTGCGCATTCCCATGCGGCCGCATGTCCGGTCGCTGAACGTTGCCCTGGCGGCCACCCTGGCGATGGGCGAGGGCCTGCGCCAGTTGGGCGCCTATCCCAAGGAGAACGAAGCATGAGCGATACCGCCGGCCGGATGTTCGACGCCGAACGGGCCCAGGCCTACGACCGCCGCATCCGCGAGGCCATCCCCGGCTATGACGCCCTGCATCAACTGGCCTGCATGGTCCTGGCCGAGATCACCGGCGGCCACGGCCGCGCCCTGGTGGTGGGGGCCGGGACCGGCGTGGAATGCATCGCCCTGGCCCGGGCCTGCCCCGGGCTGCACCTGCTGGGCCTGGATCCTGCCCGCGAGATGCTGGCCCTGGCCGGGCACAAGGTGGCCGAGGCCGGCCTGGCCGACCGGGTCCGGCTGCAGCCGGCGACGGTGGCCGAACTGCCGGCCGGGCAACCCTTCGACGCCGCGACCTTGCTGCTGGTGCTGCACTTCCTGCCCGACGACGGCGCCAAGGCCGGCCTGCTGGCCGACATCGCCCGCCATCTGAAGCCCGGTGCGCCGCTGATCCTGGCCGACCTGTTCGGGCCGGCCTGGACCGATCCCTGGCAGGCCGAACTGCGCACCTTCTGGCGCCACCTGCAGCAGGCGGCGGGGATCGGGGCCGAGGCCATCGCCAAGGGGTTCCGCCATGTCGACCGCGACATCCACCCGCTTACCGAAACCCGGCTGGCCGCCTTGCTGGGCGAAGCCGGGTTCGATGCGCCGCAGCCCTTTTTCCGCGCCTTGTGCTTCGGCGGCTGGGTGGCGCGGCGGCGCTAGCGTCCCAGCAGCGTCAGGATGGCCCGCACCGCCGCCTCGGCGCCGTCGGCGATCTGGCCGATGCCCGATTCCAGCATGTAGCAGGGGGTGGTGACCAGCTTGTGGGCCTTGTCGACCACCACTTGGCCGTGGCCGGCGGGGCAATGGCGGGCGCCCATCGCTTCCAGTGCGGCGGCGGTGCCGGCGTCCGAGCCGATGGTCAGGTCCACCTTGCCCAGCACGCGGGCCAGCAGGGCCGGGGCGATGCACAGGGCGCCGATGGGCTTGCCGGCGGCATGCATGGTGCGGATGGCGGCCTCGACGGCGGGTTCGGCGGTGCAGCCGGGGCCGTCGACGGCGAAGCTGGACAGGTTCTTGGCGGCGCCGAAGCCGCCGGGGAAGATCAGGGCGTCGAAGTCCGCGGCGGCGAAGGCGTCCAGCGGCCGGATCTGCCCGCGGGCGATGCGGGCGGATTCCACCAGCACGTTGCGGCTTTCGGCGGCGGGCTCTCCGGTCAGGTGGTCGACCACGTGCATCTGGGCGCGGTCGGGGGCGAAGCAGCGATAGGTGCCGCCGGCCCGGTCGATGGCCAGCAAGGTCAGCACCGCCTCGTGGATTTCGGTGCCGTCATAGACGCCGCAGCCGGACAGAACCACGGCGAAGCTCGGTTTGGTCATGGACTTGTCTCCGTGCATTGATTACCTGTGGCCAGTCTATCCTGGGAGCAGCCATGTCCACCACCCCCGCCTATACCCGCCTGGAAGCCCTGTTCGCCAAGGCCGGCACCCTGAACGACGCCCTGGCGGTGCTGTCCTGGGACATGTCGGCGATGATGCCGGACGGCGGGGCCGAGGCCCGCTCGGAACAGGTTGCGCTGCTGAAGACCCTGGCGCACGAGACCATTACCGGCCCCGGCATGTCCGACCTGCTGGACCAGGCCGCCGCCGAGCCGCTGGACGGCTGGGAACGGGCCAATCTGCACGAGATGCGGCGCGACTGGGTGCATGCGGCGGCGGTTCCCGCCGATCTGGTGGAAGCCCTGTCCAAGGCCGAGGCCGCCTGCGAGATGGTCTGGCGCGAGGCCCGCCCGGCCGCCGATTTCGCCCGCGTCCTGCCGACGCTGAAGCCGCTGCTGGCCCTGGTGCGCGAGGCCGGCGCCGCCAAGGCCCAGGCCCTGGGGGTGGGCATCTACGACGCCCTGCTGGACCAGTACGAGCCCGACGGGCGCTCGGCCGACATCGACCGCGTCTTCGCCGATCTGGAAGCCTTCCTGCCCGGCTTCGTCGACGATGCCCTGGCCGCCCAGGCCGCCCGCCCGCCGGCCCGGTCGCTGCTGGGGCCGTTTCCCCGCGCCGTCCAGAAGGAACTGGGGCGGACCATGATGGCGGTGCTGGGCTTCGATTTCGACCACGGCCGCCTGGATGAAAGCCACCATCCTTTCTGCGGCGGCATTCCCGACGACGTCCGCATCACCACCCGCTACGACGAAGACAATTTCACCCGCTCGCTGATGGGGGTGATCCACGAGACCGGCCACGCCCTGTACGAGATGGGCCTGCCCGGCGGGCGCTGGCGCCGCCAGCCGGTGGGCCGGGCGCGCGGCATGCAGTTGCACGAAAGCCAAAGCCTGCTGATGGAGATGCAGGCCTGCCGGTCGCCGGAATTCCTGACCTTCGCGGCGCCGCTGCTGCGCCGGGCCTTCCAGGCCGACGGTCCCGACTGGCAGCCCGACAACCTGGCCCGCCTGTTCACCCGGGTCGAACGCAGCCTGATCCGCGTCGATGCCGACGAGGCCACCTATCCCGCCCACGTCATCATCCGCTATGGCCTGGAAAAGGCCCTGATCGAGGGCCGGATGGAGCCCGACGACCTGCCCGGCGCCTGGAACGACGGCTACCGGCGGCTGCTGGGCATCGCGCCGCCCGACGACCGTCTGGGCTGCCTGCAGGACATTCACTGGTATGGCGGGGCCTGGGGCTATTTCCCCACC
The DNA here is from genome assembly GCA_903941095.1 of uncultured Rhodospirillaceae bacterium. GTDB lineage: Bacteria > Pseudomonadota > Alphaproteobacteria > Rhodospirillales > Magnetospirillaceae > Magnetospirillum. The sequence goes on from CAJANN010000308.1 coordinate 5,014, forward strand.
TACACCCTGGGGGCGATCAGCGCCGCGCAACTGTTCGACGCCGCCCGCGCCGCGCACCCGGAAATTCCCGTCGCCATCGCCGAGGGCGATTTCACCCCGCTGCTGGGCTGGCTGCGGACCCGCCTGCACAGCCTGGGCTCCAGCCGCTCCACCGGCGACCTGCTGGCCCAAGCCACCGGGCGCGGCCTGGACGCATCGGTGTTCAAGACGCACCTGCGGCGGCGCTATCTGGGATAGCGGCAAGTGTCTCGCGATTTGGGGCTGGTGGAGCCGAGGGGAATCGAACCCCTGACCTCCGCAGTGCGATTGCGGCGCTCTCCCATCTGAGCTACGGCCCCTTCCGAGGGCGCCGAAAATATGGGAACCCCCCGGGACTGTCAAGCGTGGCCTGGAGATCGGGTGATTTCCAGGGTGATCGCCTTTGGACGAGCGTAGCGAGGACCATGCCCGTTGGGCGCCGCAGCGGCCGGAGGGGCGGAGCCCCGGAGGGAAAGCGGGGAAGCCTAAGGGGGC
>CAJANN010000309.1 GCA_903941095.1 uncultured Rhodospirillaceae bacterium
CCGGTGTCAGCGGCGGCGGAAGAGGAGGCGGCGGCGTCGGGCGAGGGGACATCAGACGGGAGGGTGAGGAGGCGGGCGGAGACGGCGGCACGCCCACTGTGTTTGGTAAGTGGGAGCTCGGTTTTTCCCCAGCCGACAATTTCTGGATCGATGATTTCGTAGGTTTCTCTTTTTTTAAGGATGCCATCCTGGTGGATGCCCGAGGCATGCGCGAAGGCGTTCGCACCGACCACCGCCTTGTTCGGCTGCACCACGAAGCCGGTGATCGCCGACACCAGCCGCGACGCCCGCGTGATGTGTTCGGTCTTGATGCCGGTGGTGAAGGGCATGCGGTCGTGGCGGGTGCGCAGCGCCATGACGATCTCTTCCATCGCGGCGTTGCCGGCGCGTTCGCCCAGGCCGTTGACGGTGCATTCGATCTGCCGCGCCCCGGCATTGACCGCCGCCAGGGAATTGGCCACCGCCAGCCCCAGGTCGTTATGGCAATGCACCGACAGGATCGCCTTGTCGATATTGGGGACGCGGGCGATCAGCATGGCGATCAGGGCGGCGTATTCGTCGGGCACGGCATAGCCGACGGTATCGGGAATGTTGATGGTGCGGGCGCCGGCGGCGATGGCCGCCTCGACGCAGCGGCACAGGAAATCGTGCTCGGTGCGCGAGCCGTCTTCCGCCGACCATTCGACGTCGTCCACCAGATTGCGGGCATAGGCCACCGAGTCCCGCACCTTTTCCAGCACGGCCTCGGGCTCCATCTGCAGCTTGTGCTTCATGTGCAGCGGACTGGTGGACAGGAAGGTGTGGATCCGGTGGCGCGGCGCGGCGCGCACGGCCTCGGCGCAGCGTTCGATGTCGCCCCTGGTGGCGCGGGCCAGTCCGGCGACGGTGGCGGTCCTGACCGCCCTGGCGACGGCGTCGACCGCCTCGAAATCGCCGTTGCTGGCGATGGGGACCCCGGCCGCGAGGACGTCGACGCCCATGACTTCCAGGGCACGGGCGATCTTGACCTTTTCTTCCAGGTTCATCGAGGCGCCGGGCGACTGTTCGCCGTCGCGCAACGTGGTGTCGAAAATGATGACGCGGTTCTTGTCCATGATATCCGTTGATCAGCAGCGGCCGGGCCGCGTTAGGAAGGCCGACTTGCCCTGCCTTGTCAACAGGTTCGTGCCGTCGGGCGCCGGCTATGCTATTCCTTGCATCAGCCTTGTCTTATGGAGGACGCGATGAGCGAAGCCAGCGATGACCGCACCATGATCCTTGACGCCCTGGAACAGGGGCTGGCGTTGCGGCGGGCCGGCGAGGCGGACGGCGCCCGCGAAGTGCTGGAACTGATCATCGACAACTTTCAGGATTCCGAGGATCCCGCCCATTTCGAGGCGGTCAGCCGGGCGATGATGGGCCGCGCCATGACGCTGCTGGACCAGGACGCCGAGGATGAGGCACTGGAAGCGTTGGACACCCTGCTGACCCGGGTGCGCGGCCATGCCGGCCAAGCCTTCCGCGAGCTGCGCATCGTCGCCGCCTATGAAGCGGCCCAGATTCTGGGCGGACGCGACCTGCACGGCCAGGCCGCCGAAGGCTTCGCCTTCGCCATCGGCCAGGGCCAGGGCGACGAGCCGCCGGCCATTTCGCACATCCTGGCGGCGGCCCACGTCAAGCTGGCGGTCGCCCGGCTGTATGGCGACGACGTCGCCGCCGCCTTCGCCTGCCTGGACCAGTTGGCGGAACGCTGGGGGCAATCGCAGGACCCGGCCATCCGCCACTGGCTGGGCGAGGGGGCGGGAATGCGCGCCGCGCTGACCCAGGCGCTGGAGCCGACCGGCGCCCGCTGACGGGCGGGCAAGGGGGCCGGCAGGGTGATCGCCTTTGGACGAGCGTAGCGAGGACCATGCCCGTTGAGATACCGTGTTGGCTCGTCAAGCGAGTTGGAACGGGCGCTGGGACTTTATGACGCCGTAGGCGATGACGAGAAGCTTTCTGGCGACGGCGACGAGGACAACCTTGGGGGGCTTTCCCGCATCCTTGAGGC
>CAJANN010000310.1 GCA_903941095.1 uncultured Rhodospirillaceae bacterium
CGCCAGATGCTGCAGAAGGTCGAGATCACCGATCCCGGCGACACCACCTTCCTGGTCGGCGAGCAGGTCGACCGTCAGGAGTTCGAGCACGAGAACCGCAAGGCCATCCGCGAGCAGGGCCGCCCGGCTTCCGGGTCGCCGGTGCTGCAGGGCATCACCAAGGCGTCCTTGCAGACCCATTCCTTCATCTCGGCGGCGTCGTTCCAGGAAACCACCCGCGTCCTGACCGAGGCCGCGGTGTCGGGCAAGGTCGACACCCTGCAGGGGCTGAAGGAAAACGTCATCGTCGGCCGTCTGATCCCCGCCGGTACCGGCGCGGTGATGAACCGCCTGCGCGAGCTGGCCGCCAAGCGCGACCGCGAGATGCAGGTGGAAGGCGGCGAGGAGGGGGCCGTGGCCCTGGTCCAGGGGGGCGAGCAGCCCCAGGTGCCTCCGGCCGAGTAACCCGACATGGTCCGCCCTTCGCCGATCCGGCGAGGGGCGGACCACGGCAAGGGGCCTGTGCCGGCATCTGCTGAAAAGCGGAATGGCCGGTGCGGCCCTACCGGGAAAGTCCGTGTTTCCTCGCCGCGTCCCTTGCGCTAGACTCCGGGATGAAGCGTGACGGGAGGCGCGGGCAGATGGCCAGGATCGTTACCGTTGAAGTGGAACCCGGCATCATCTGGCTGGCCGTTCCCGAGGCCGATCTGCGTATCCTGTGCGGCTGTCCGGCCGACAGCGTCAAGCATCTGATGCGCCGGGGGCTGATCCGCCCCATCAATGTCGGCGGCGTCATGTGCGAGACCGGCCCCAATGCCATCTTGCTGTCCGACGTCATGGTGCAGAACGGCGATGTCTGCAATCTGGCGGAATTTCCGGTCCTGCAGATGTTCTATCGGCAGGGGCTGCTGCTGCCCGGCCATCCCAACAATTCCGGGGCCAAGCCCATCCTGATCGGCCGGCGCGATCAGGTCGAAGCGCAGATGCAGTACATCTATCGCGGCAATTACGGTCTGATCTCCGAGCACGAACTGATCGCCGCCGGCGTTCCCGCCGCCCAAGCGCACGACATGATGCGGCTGAAGCTGAAGTTCGCCTTCGGCCGCATCCAGCATCCGCGCGAGTTGCTGCAGGGAATGATCCTGGACGACCGGTCGATGGACGTGAAGAACGGCGTCACCATCCGGCGGACCGCGATGAACGTGTTCGAGGTGGCCTATGGCGACGAAACCGCGTCCATCGACCTGAACCTGCCGCCGCACCGCTCGCACGATTGCCCCTATCCGCTGGGATCGTACCAGTTCCGCCGCGACTATTTCGCGGTGGTGCATCTGGGCGAGGGCGACGGTTGGGACATCCGGCGGCCCAGCATGGGCTCGGTGGTGGTGTTCCAGGGGCGCATCTATCTGATCGATGCCGGCCCCAACCTGGAACACAGCCTGACCGCCCTGGGGATCGGCATCAACGAGATCGAGGGAATTTTCCATACCCACGGCCACGACGATCATTTCGCCGGGCTGACCACGCTGATGCAGGCCGACCACCGCATCAAATATTTCGCGGTACCGATGGTCCGTCATTCGGTGGCCAAGAAGCTGTCGGCGCTGTTGTCCATCGAAGAGCGCGAGTTCGAGGATTATTTCGACGTCCACGATCTGGATCTGGGCCGGTGGAACGATGTCGACGGCATGGACGTCAAGCCGCTGTTTTCGCCGCATCCGGTGGAAAACACCGTCTTCCGCTTCCGGGCGATGGGGGCCGGCGGCTTGCGGACCTATGCCCATTACGCCGATCTGGTGGGGTTGGAGGTCCTGGACGGCTTCGTCACCGACGACGAGGCCCGGCCCGGCCTGTCCCGGGCCGCCTTCGACGCGGTGGTGGCCGACTACCACGAGCCGGCGGACATCAAGAAGATCGACATCGGCGGCGGGCTGATCCACGGCGTCGCCGGGGATTTCCGCCATGACCGTTCCGGCAAGATCCTTCTGGCCCACACGTCCCAGCCGCTGACGGCCGAGCAGAAGCGGATCGGATCGGGGGCGTCCTTCGGGACCGTCGACGTGCTGATCTCGGCGCACCGCGACTTCCTGGGGCGCACCGCCTACAAAACGCTGAGCGCCTATTTCCCGCAGGTCAATCCCGACCGCATCGAGGCGATCCTGAACGGGCCGATGCGCACCTTCAACCCGGAAACCATTCTGTACAAGGCCGGTCAGAAGCAGGATTGCATCTGGCTGCTGCTGACCGGGCAGGTGGAAATGCTGCACGACGTGTCCGATTTCCGGGCGGTTCTGTCGGCCGGGGCGCTGCTGGGCGAACTGACCGGCCTGCACGGATTGCCGGCGGCGGAAACCTGCCGGGCCGTCAGCTTCGTCCAGGTGCTGGAAATCTCATGCGACGTCTACACCACCTTCGTGCGCCGGCACCAATTGTTCTCGGGCATTTCCCGGCTGATGGAGGGGCGCGACTTCCTGTCGCGTACCTGGCTGCTGGGGGGCGTGGTGTCGACCGACGCACTGAACGCGCTGGCCCAGGAAATGCGGCTGACGCATTACGAGCCCGGGGCGACGATCGACCATAGCGAGCGCACCGTCGGGCTGATCCGCTCGGGCCGGGTCAGCCGCCGCCTGGGCGACAGCATCATCGAGGAACTGGGCGCCGGCGATTTTTTCGGGGAAGAGGCGGCGGTGTTCGATGCCCCCGGCATCACCCGGCTGCGGGCCGAGGTGGCGACCGACATCTTTTCGATCCCGGCGGTTCATCTGGGGGCGATCCCCAATGTCCGCTGGAAGCTGTTCGAAACCTTCGAGCGCAGGAACCGCCAGGAAAGCGCGCTGTCGGCCACCGGACAGGCGTTCCTGAGCTGGCACGACGAATACAGCGTCAACATCCAGCGCATCGACGCCCAGCACCGCCGCCTGTTCGCCACCGCCAACCGTCTGCTGGATGCCGTCGAAGGCAACCGCGGCCGGGAAGAGACGGCGGCCGCGCTGGAGTTCCTGATCGGTTACACCCGCTATCATTTCGCCGAGGAAGAAGTTCTGCTGCAGCGGTACGGCTATGAGAATTTCGACGATCATGCCGGCCGGCATGTCCGTCTGCTGTCCCAGGTCGGCGAGCTGGAGGCGCGGATGCGTACCGACGCCGTGGATGCCGTCGAATTGCTGGAATTTCTGCGGGGCTGGATCGTCAACCACATCCTGATCGAAGATCGCAAATACGCCGCGGTGCTCAATGCCGCCGGCGTCTACTGACGGAATGTCCGATGTCTGGCTTCGACGTTTATGTCCTGCCCCCGAATTCACCCTTCGCCGTCGAGGTCTTCAAGACCATCGGGCCGCGCATTCCGCGGGGCAAATGGCCGGTCGAGGCCATGCACGTGACATTCACGCCATCGGCGGACGGCATGCGGGTCATCGGTTATTTCAAGGATCTGCCGGCACCCTATGACGCCGTCGCCAGCCACATGGTGGCCCAGGCGGGAATCAAACTGGTCCTGCTGTCGCCGGTGGCCTATCTTGCCGCCGCCCTGGTCCGGGCCAAGCGGTGGCGCGATGCCTGCATGTATGCGGCGGTGCCGCTGCTGTTCGCCATTCCCATCATGAGAATCCTGACCAAGGCGGCGATGGTTCCCGTGGTCGGGCTGTTTCTGGCCAATCTGGCGGCCCTGGTGGTGACCCAGGGGGTGCTGAGCCATCGCCGCGGCGTGCTGGTCAACACCCGGTTCGTCGCCGACGTTCCGGTGCCGGGCCTGCGTTTGGGCGGAGCCATGCGCGACGAGCCCGCCCACTCCCTGCCCCTGGACGGCGACGAGGCCTGAGCCCCGCTCAGCGTGGCGGCGGCAGCGGCAGGGGATAGACCGAGCGCGGCGGCAGGCGGTGGATCAGCAGCGCCATCAGGACCAGGACCACCGAGCCCAGCAGAACCGGGGTGAACAGGAAATCCCAATCGGGATGGGCCATCATCACCACGATGGGGTCGGCCCCGGCGGGGGGGTGGGTCAGGCGCAGCACACCCAGAAGTCCGATCACCACTCCCACCGCCAGGGCCATCGACCAGCCGCTGGGCGGCAGCAGATGATCAAGGCCCAGGGCCAGCAAGGTGGCGATGACGTGACCGCCGACCACGTTGGCCGGCTGGGACAGCGGACTGTCGGGCAGGCCGAACAGCAGGACGGCCGACGCCCCCAGCGGAGCGACCAGCAGGGGGACGCCGCTCCACTCGCTCAGCATGATTACCGTCGCCAGTCCCAGAATGCCGCCGAGGGCGGCCTTGACCCAGCGCCTCAGGTCGTGCGGCGGCTGGTGGCGATGGATCAGGCGGCGTGGCATCGGACGGGGGGATCCTTGCGGTTCGGTGCTCGCAGGATGGTGGCGGCGGTGCCTTGTCCGGGACCTTGACGTTGGTCAGCCTGTCGGGCCGATGCGGTGCTCGGGGGGAATCACGCCAACGGCCGAAAAGGCTGACGCCGTCTCGGCACCCTGCCTAAGCGGGCGCATCCGCGCCCTTGGCCGCCGCCGCAATGGCGGCTGGCCAACGGCCACAAGTCAGGACTTATGGCCGTTGGCATCAGTCCTCGATTTCCAGGATCGGCAGGATGTCCTCGAAGTCGCCGTCGATGTTGGCCGGGGCGATTTGGGCGAACAGGTCCAAGATGACCACGGCGTTCAGCAGGGCGTCTCGGGTGGCGACGGTTCGCAGGCGCTCGGCCAGACTGCCGTTGACCAGCGACAGGGCTTCGTAGCGGCGCTTCAGTCCCTGCAGTGACAGCGGCTCGCCGGAATCCGAAAGCCGGCTGCTGACGTAATTGGTCAGCAGCCACGTCGAGAACGAGCGGAACAGGGTTTCCTGCTCGTCGGCGAAGGGCAGGTGGAAGCGGGCCATCGGCCGCAGGAACTTGGTCAGGGGACAGCCCGACGTGGCGCAGATCAGTCCCATCAGCGAGGCCAGGCCGGCCTGCAGCGTCGTCTTGGTCACCACGGTGCGATTGGCGGTCCCGACCTCGATCACCGCCGCTTCGTGCGACAGCCGGCCGGAAAAATCGGGCAGGATGGTGGCCAGTCCCAGGGCCGCCGGGCACCAGTCTTCGCCGTTGTCCAGCGTACAATTGGGGCAGCGGTGGCAGTCCAGTCTGGCCCAGTCCGGCCGCGGGGCGTCGGCGGCCAGCAAAAGCCGGTGGGTCCGGGAATCGAACAGCAGGCCGACCGTCAGGTCCGGGCGCCCGGCGGTGAAGAAGGTGTAGCGGATGGCTCTGGCGGGGTCTGCCGACGTCCGTTCGACCTGTGGCATCACGTGTCCTCGCTGTCTCTGTTCGGCCATCGGCCAATGATACGACACGGAAACGCACAGGTAAAACACGCAAAGCCCCGCTCCGGACGCGGGGGGGGGGGGTCAGTCCAGTTGCAGGGCAACGGCCTTCAGGTACTCGCTTTCCGGCAGCCACGGATGCAGGGGATGATCCGGTCCTGCTCCGGCCCGGCGCAGGATGCGGCCCGAACGGTCGGCCTGCCCCAGACCGTGGGCGATTTCGTCGGTGAACAGGTCCAGCGGCATGTGGTGCGAACATGACGCCGCCAGCAGGAAGCCGCCCGGTTCGACCAGGGGGGCGGCCAGCCGGACCATCTTGCGGTATCCCTTGGCGCCGGATTGCAGGTCCTTCTTCGACTTGACGAAGGCCGGCGGATCGACGACGACGACGCCGAACCGCTCGCCGGCGGCGGCCAGCCGGGCCATTTCGGCAAAGGCCTCGGCGCGGACGCAGGACAGCCCGACGCCGTTCAGGGCCGCCGCCGCCGCCGCCAGTTCCAGCGATTGCTCGGAACGGTCGATTGCCACGATTTCCGTGGCGCCGCCCAGGGCGGCCTGCACCGCGAAGCCGCCGGCATAGGTGTAGACGTCCAGCATGCGCCGGCCCTTGGACAGTCGGGCGGCGAAGGCGCGGTTGTCGCGCTGGTCGTAGAACCAGCCGGTCTTCTGGCCGCCATTGAGATCGGCCAAGAAGCGGCAGCCGTTCTCGATCAGCTCGACCGGGGCGTC
>CAJANN010000311.1 GCA_903941095.1 uncultured Rhodospirillaceae bacterium
AACCTGTCGACGAATGCCGGCGGCGTCGGCGTGGTGCGCTTCGGCAATGCCCGCGATCTGGTGCTGGGCCTGGAAGTGGTTCTGCCCGACGGCCGCGTCTGGGACGGGTTGCGGCGGCTGCGCAAGAACAATACCGGCTATGACCTGAAGCACCTGTTCATCGGCGCCGAAGGCACCCTGGGGATCATCACCGCCTGCGTGGTCAAGCTGTTCCCCGCCCCGCGCGAGATCGAGACGGCCCTGGTCGCCCTGCCCGATCCCCAGGCCGGACTGGCGGTGCTGGCCGCCGCCCGCCGCGCCTCGGGCGATGCGGTGACGGCCTGCGAACTGGTGCCGCGCATCGGCCTGGAACTGGGCATGGCCCATGTTCCCGGCGTGCGCGACCCCTTCGACCGGCCGCATCCGTGGTATCTGCTGGTGGAGCTGTCCTCGTCGCGGCCGGGCGGGCTGCGCGTGGCGCTGGAAGAGGTCCTGGCCGGCGCCATCGAGGCCGGCTCCGCCCGGGACGCGGTCCTGGCCGAATCCGGCGACCAGCGCAAGGCGCTGTGGCGCATCCGCGAAGGCGTGCCCGAAGCCCAGAAGAAGGAAGGCGGATCGATCAAGCACGACGTCGCCGTCGCCACCAGCCGGGTCCCCGAACTGATCGCCCGCTGCACCCCGGCGGTCCAGGCCGCCCTGCCCGGCGTGCGGGTCGTCGCCTTCGGCCACATGGGCGACGGCAACATCCACTTCAACCTGACCCAGCCGCCGGGAGCCGACAAGGCGGCCTTCCTGGGGCAATGGGAACGGATGAACCGCATCGTCCACGACATCGTCGCCGACATGGGCGGATCGGTATCGGCCGAACACGGAATCGGCCGGCTGAAGCGGGCCGAAATGGCCCGCTACAAATCCCAGGTCGAACTGGACCTGATGCGGGCGGTCAAGACCGCCTTCGACCCCGCCGGGCGGATGAACCCGGGAAAAGTCCTGCCATAAGATCCATACGTTGGTATCGGGCGCTTAAGCCTTGACCTGGGCGGCACAGGTCTGCCTTAAATAGGTAAATCGGTACCACATTACACCAATACCCACCCCTCCCGCGACGAGGAGCCCCTGCATGCTCGCCCGCCGTCTTGCCGACACCCCCATCGCCGTCAAGGTGCTGTTCGCGCCCCTGGTCCTGTTCGCCAGCATGCTGGTCCTGGCCGCCATCTTCCAGGTCGGATTGCAGCGCGAGACCGCCGCCCTGACCGAGCTGAACGACGTGTCGTTCGCCCACAACAGTTTCGTCGCCAAAATCGAGGCTTCCAGCACCCGCGTTCAGGCCAACACCTACCGCCTGCTGGGCTGGAGCGCGTCGCCGTCGCCCGACAAGGTCAGGATCAAGGCCCTGGAGGAACGCCTGAAGGCGGACATCGCCCGGTTGGGCGGCGACACCCGCGACTTCGCCACCCAGGCGGTGGACGAGGAAGAGGCCGGGCTGATGAAAGCCGTGGCGATGGCCGTGCAGGAATACGGGAAATCGGCGCTGGACGTCATCGAAATGGCCGGCATCGACCCGGCCATCGGCATGATCCTGATGGCCTCGACGGAACAGAGCTTCGACCGCCTGCAGGGCAGCGTCCGCCGGCTGGCGGAACTGACGGAAGGCAAGACCCGCGACGTCTATGCCCTGGCCCAGGAGACCGCCCGGACGGCCCAGGCCCAGTTCTACGGGACGTTCGCCGCCTTCCTGGTCCTGGGAACGATCGTCGTCGTCGCCACCGGCCGGCTGATCGCCCGCCCGGTCCACGCGATGACCGTGGCGATGGAACGCCTGGCCCGCGGCGACGTCTCGGCCGACGTGCCGTCGCAGGAGCGCCGGGACGAGATCGGCGAAATGGCCCGCGCCGTCGCCGTCTTCCGCGACAATATCGAACGGACCGCCCGGTTGGAGCAGGAAAAGGAGACGGCGGCCCGTGCCGCGGCCGCCCGGTCGGCCCACCGCGAAACCCTGACCGAATCCTTCAACGGCGCGATGGAACACGTCCTGGAAACGGTGATGCGGACCGTCCGTCAGGTGCACAGCAGTTCCGACGGGCTGCAGAACACCGCCGTCCTGGCCAGCCAGCAGGGGGCGGCGGTGGCCACGGCGGCGGAACAATCGGCCTCGAACGTCAATACCGTCGCCGCGGCGGCCGAACAGATGGGGGCTTCGGTCCAGGAAATCGCCCGCCAGATCTCCACCACCGTGGCCATCGCCGCCGACGCCGTCGCCGGGGCGCAGCGGGCCAACGCCACCATGTCCAGCCTGGACGAAAGCGCCCGCCGCATCGGCGAGGTGGTCGACCTGATCAAGACCATCGCCAGCCAGACCAACCTGCTGGCGCTGAACGCCACCATCGAGGCGGCCCGCGCCGGCGAGGCCGGCAAAGGGTTCGCCGTGGTCGCCGGAGAGGTCAAGGGACTGGCCAACCAGACGTCGAAGGCCACCGAGGAAATCTCGGCCCAGATCGGCGCCGTCCAGACCTCGACCCAGGACGCCGTCGAATCGATCCGCTCGGTGGGCGACATCATCGACCGGGTCAGCGGCATCGTCACCTCGATCGCTTCGGCGGTCGAACAGCAATCCGCCGCCACCCAGGAAATCGTCCGCAGCGTCCAGCAGGCCGCCGCCGGCAACGGCGAAATCACCCGCAACATCGCCGACCTGTCGCGCGCCGCCGGCGAAACCGGCGACATGGCCCGCATCATGTTCACCGCCGCCAGCGAATTGCTGGACGAGGCGGAAACCCTGCGCCGCGAGGTCGGCGTCTTCCTGGACGGGATGCGCCAATGAGCCGGCCGCAAGGAAGTGTCGGCCGCAGAAAGGAATCCCTTTGGCCGCAGCGGAGGCCCTGTCTATAATCCGCCGCCATGACGGGGATCACGCGATATATCTTGCGCCAGCTTGCCGTGGGGATGATCTTCGTCTCCCTGGCCCTGACGTGCGTGCTGTGGCTGACCCAGTCCCTGCGCTTCATCGAGCTGATCGTCACCAAGGGCATTTCCGTCGGCATCTTCCTGCAATTGACCATGCTGCTGATGCCGACCTTCCTGGTGGTCATCCTGCCGATTTCCCTTTTCGCTGTGGCGCTTTTCACCTACAACAAGCTCAATTCCGACCGTGAACTGGTGGTGTTGCGCGCCGCCGGGGTGTCCGACTGGGCCTTGGCGCGGCCGGCGCTGGTTCTGGCCGGAATGGCGGTGGTGACCGGATATTCGCTGGCCCTGTGGATCATCCCGACATCCGTTCAGCACTTCCGCGAACTGCAATGGTCGATCCGCAACGACATCACCAACGTGTTGCTGCAGGAAGGGGCCTTCAACAAATTCGGCGAAGGGCTGACCGTCTATGTCGGTTCCCGCACCGCCGAGGGGGAGCTTCTGGGAATCCTGGTGCATGACAAGCGCAACCCCGACAAGCCGATGACCTTGATGGCCGCCCGCGGCGCCCTGGTCTTCACCGAAACCGGCCCGCGCATCCTGATGGTCAGCGGCAACCGCCAGACCCTGCCCCGCGGCGGCGGGCAGCTGTCGCTGCTGCATTTCGATTCCTATACGGTCGATCTGGCCACCGCCACCGGGCACAACGGCGACCGCTACCGCGACGCCCGCGAACGCTCGGTCCCCGAACTGCTGACCGTCACCGAGGCCGAGCTGGGGGCGTCCGAGTACCGCCGGGCCAAGGTCGAACTGCACCAACGCTTCACATCGCCGCTGTACAATCTGGGCTTCACCCTGGTGGCCCTGGTGTGCCTGCTGGGATCGGGCTTCGACCGTCGCGGGCAGCTCCCCGCCATCCTGACCGCCATCGGCCTGATGATCGCCGTGCAGGCCGGCGCCCTGGGGGTGGCCAATCTGGCGACGTCCAACCTGGCCCTTGTGCCCCTGCTCTACCTTGCCGCCGCCCTTCCCATTGCCGGCGGCGTCTGGTTCATCCACCATCCGCCGGTCCGCCGGCTGCGCGCCCGGGCCAGGCTCTCCGCCGGTCTGGCGGCTTGACCGCGGGACCGGGTGCCATGCGACGCCGACACATTCCCCTGATCGCCGGACTGATCGCCCCGCTGTGCCTGACGGTACCGGCGGCCAACGCCGTCGGCACCGGCGACGTCGGCAGCTGGGGACAGGCCTGGGGCGACGATGCCGCCGCCCCGCCGCCAGCATCGGCTCCCCGCGCAGCAATCCCCTCCGGCGTGCCGTTGGCGCCGGCCGCCGCACCGGCCCGGCCCATGCCGGCCGTCCCCGCCGTCGAAGCCGGCAGCTGGGGACAGGCCTGGGGCGACGACGCCCCCGTTCCCGCCGCACCGCCGCGGCCGCGCAGCACCGTCCTGCCGTCTCAGCCCGTCCCGCCGCCGGCTTCGGCGGCCCAGCCCCTGCGCGGGTCGCCCGCTCCCGCCGCCCTCGATATCCGCGGATGGGGCGACGCCTGGAGCGACGGCGACGGCGGCGCACCGCCGGCTCCCCGGACGGGCGCCGGATCGCCCGCACGGCGGCTTGCCGCTCCGGAAGCGCAAGCTCCGCTGCCGGCCCCGGACGACGAGCGCAGCCAGGACCCGCTCCGGGTGGAGCCGGACCGCACCCGCACCGCACCCGCCGCCGCCATCGACCCCGAAAGCGACGAAGAAGCCGACGATCCGGTCCAGATGACCGCCGACCAGATCATCCACGACCGCGAATTGGGAATCGTCACCGCCAAGGGGCGGGTCGAGGTGGCGCAGAACGGCCGCACCCTGATCGCCGACACCCTGAGCTACAACCTCAAGCGGGATGTGATGTCGGCGGCCGGCAACGTCACTTTGCTGGAGCCGCAGGGCGACACCATCGTCGCCGATTATTTCGAGCTGACCGGCGACATGAAGGAAGGGGTCGGCAAGCGGATCCGCATGCTGCTGTCGGATCGGTCCAGGCTGGCGGCGGTCCAGGCCGTCCGGGTCGGCGGCAACCGCACCGACTTCGACAAGGCGGTCTACACCGCCTGCGAGCCGTGCCGCGGCAAGCCCGACCAGCGTCCGCTGTGGGAAGCCAAGGCGGCCCGCATCACCCACGACCAGGCCGAACAGGTCATCGAATACCGCGACGCCTGGATCGAACTGGGCGGCATCCCCGTCGCCTACACGCCGTACCTGTCGCACCCCGATCCCACCGTCAAGCGCAAGAGCGGCTTCCTGACCCCGATGCCCGGCCTGTCGTCCAACCTGGGCGCCAACATCACGGTTCCCTATTTCTGGGCCATCGCCGACAACCAGGACGTCACCTTCTCGCCGCGCTTCCTGTTCCCGGTGGCGACAAGCACGAAGACCCCGGCGACCCTGGAAGCCGCGCAGGACAGTCTGATGCAGCGGGCCGTCCTGGCCGGCGAGCATCGCTGGCAGGGCCGGCAGGGCGAGACCCGGACCGCCGCCAGCTTCACCCAGGACCGCCGCACCGCCGAAAATCGCGGCCATATCGACGCCGAAGGCAAGTTCGACCTGGATCGAAGCTGGCGCGGCGGCTATCAGCTGCAGCGCGTCACCGATGGAACCTATGCCGCCCTGTACGGCTTCCCGCTCAATGCCAACCGGCCCTGGCTGACCACCCGTCCCTATGTCGAAGGGTTCGGCCGGCGCAATTACGCGATGGTCGAGGCGATGTCGTTCCAGGGCATGCGGGCGCAGGACGACGAAAGCACGTCTCCGCTGGTCCTGCCCCACGCGGTCTTCCACCACCTGTCCCATCCCGACACCAGGGGCGGCTATTGGAGCTTCGATTCCGACGCCCTGGTCTACACCCGTCAGGAGGGGCTGTCGGCCCGGCGCCTGTCCTCGAAAATGGCCTGGAACCGTCCGTTCCGCGGCAGAAGCGGCGACATGACCGATCTGGCGGTGTCCCTGCGCGGCGACGGCTATCACACCGACCACCTGAACGACAACCAGGGATCGGCAGCGGCCGGCCGCGTCATTCCGGAAGTTTCCGCCAACTGGCGCTATCCCTTCGTCCGGGAAAGCGCGACCCTGCCGCAGATCATCGAGCCGATGCTGATGGTGGCGGCCAGTCCCAACGGCGGCAATTCATCCGACATCCCCAACGAGGATTCCCTGGATACCGAGCTGGACGATGTCAGCATCCTGCGCGCCAACCGCCTTCCCGGCCTCGACCGCGTCGAAGGCGGGCTGCGCGGCGCCTATGGCGTGCGCTGGAGCGCCCATCCCCGCCGTCTGGGCTATGTCACGGCTCAGGTGGCCCAGGGCTGGCGGGCCCATCCCGACAGTGCCTATGGCAAGGACAGCGGGTTCGAAGAGACCTTGTCGGACTATGTCGGCCGGTTCGACTATGCCCCGACCGGCAACCTGTCCTTCCTCAACCGCGTCCGGCTGGACAAGGATACCGGCGAGGTCCGCCGCAACGAAAACACCCTCAGCGTCGGCAGCCCGCTGCTGCGGGCCAACGTCTCCTATCTGCGCTTCGACCGTTCCGGAGAAGGCGACGTCACCATCCTGGCCCGTCAGGCCCTGTCCTACAGCCTGACCTCGCAGATGACCCGCTATTGGGCGTTGGCCGGAAGCGCCAGCCACGACCTCACCGACGGCGCCGGCCCGCTGGGCTGGACCGCCCGCCTGACCTATTCCGACGAATGCTTCGCCTTCGTCACCAATATGCGCCGCTTCTATGTCCAGGACCGTGATCTGCTGGCAGGGTACGAACTGACACTGAACATCGTGTTCAAGACCTTGGGCGAAGTCCCCATCAATGTGTTCTGATGCGCGTCCGCCGGCCGGACGGCTGTTGAAGGAAGACCCATGCTGCGTCGAATGATCGCCGTCCTGGCCCTGGCCCCCGCGATTGCCCTGAGTGCCCCCGCCGGCGCCCAGGAGGTCGACCGCGTCGCCGCCGTCGTCAACGACGAAGCGATCTCTCTGGCCGACGTCGGCGGCCGTGTCCGGCTGGCGCTGATTTCCGCCAATTTGCCCGACAGCACCGAAAACCGCCGCCGCGTTCTGCCCCAGGTCATTCGCAAGATGGTCGACGAGCGGCTGCAGACCCAGGAGGCCGCCCGCCTGAAAGTCTCGATCTCGGCGGCGGACATCGACGCCGGCATCGGCATGATCGAGCAGCAGAACAGGATGCCCAAGGGCACGCTGCTGCCGACCCTGGCCCGCCAGGGCGTCGACACGGTCATCGTCCGCGAGCAGGTCAAGGCCGACCTGACATGGATGCGCCTGGTGGCGCGGGCGCTGCAGCCGCAGGTCCGCATCGGCGAGGAAGAGATCAGCGACCGGCTGGACGTGCTGCGCTCGCGCCAGGGACAGCCGGAATCGCTGCTGGCGGAAATCTATCTGCCCGTCGACAGCGGCGCCGCCGAAGAAGAGGCCCAGCGCCTGGGCGAAGGGCTGATCGGCCAGTTGCGGGCGGGAACGCCGTTCGCCGCCCTGGCCCGGCAGTTTTCCCGGGCGCCTTCGGCCGCCAGCGGCGGCACGATGGGCTGGATGAGCGAAGACGGGCTGGATGACGAGATCCAGGCCATCGCGGCCAAGCTGCACAAGGGCGAGATATCGCCGCTGACCCGCACGTCGGGCGGCTTTCATATCATCGCCCTGCTGGACGAGCGTCTGGCCGGCCAGACCGTCGACACCGGGGCGACGGTGGTATCCTATGCCCGCATCGTGCTGCCGATTCCCCGCGGGCCGGGTGCGCCGCCCAAGCAGCAATTGCTGGGGCAGGCCGCCAACATGACCGCCAGCGCCAAGACCTGCGGCGATCTCGATACCACCGGGCACCGTCTGGGGGCAACCAAGGTGGAACGCCTCGGCCCCGCCAAGATTGCGGAACTGAACGCCGAAGCCCGCCAGATCATCACCCAGTTGCCCGCCAACCGGGTCAGCCCGCCCAGCGAAATCCCCGAGGGCATTCAGGTGATGATGGTCTGTTCGCGCGAGGAATCGACCAAATTCTCGGAAGTCTCCCGCGAGCAGGTCCGCCGGATCATCGAGGACGAGCGCCTGGACATGCTGTCGCGCCGCTATCTGCGGGACCTGCGCCGCCAGGCCTTCATCGACATCCGCCTGTAATGACGTCCCCGCCGCTTGCCGTCAGCATGGGAGAGCCCGCAGGCATCGGCGGCGACATCACCTTGAAGGCATGGCGGCGACGGTCCGAGGGGCTTGCGCCCTTCTTCGTCATCGACGATCCGCACCGGCTGCGCCGTCTGGCGGACCGGCTGGGCCTGGATTGCCCGATCGTCGAGATCGACCGGCCGGCGGACGCCGCCGCCGCCTTCGCCACCGCCCTGCCGGTTCTGCCCGTCACGCTGCCGGCGCCGGTGGAACCCGGCCGCCCCGACCCCGCCAACGTCGCCGCCATCGGCGAATCCATCGCCATCGCCGTCCGTCTGTGCCGCCGGGGCGAAGCCGCCGGGCTGGTGACCAATCCCATCCACAAGGCGGCGATGTATCTGGGCGGCTTCCGCTTTCCCGGCCATACCGAATTTCTGGCCCACCTGGCCGGATTGACCGGCCGCGAGGTGATGATGCTGGCCTGTCCCGGCCTGCGGGTGGTGCCGGTGACCATCCATGTCGCCCTGACCGAAGCCATCCGGATGCTGACCCGCGACCTGATCGTCACCGTCGGCAGCGAGACCGCCCGCTCGCTGGTCTGCGACTTCGCCATCCCCCGTCCCCGTCTGGCCGTGGCCGGCCTGAACCCCCATGCCGGCGAGGACGGCGGCATGGGGCGGGAAGAAATCGACATCATCGCCCCGGCCATTGCCGACCTGCGCGCCGCCGGCATCGACGCCTTCGGCCCGTTGCCGTCCGACACCCTGTTCCACGCCCGCGCCCGCCAGACCTATGACGCCGTCCTGTGCATGTACCACGATCAGGCGCTGATTCCGCTGAAGACCATCGATTTCGACGCCGGGGTCAACATCACCCTGGGCCTGCCTTTCGTGCGCACGTCGCCCGATCACGGGACCGCCTTCGACCTGGCCGGGACCGGCCGTGCCGTCGAGACCAGCCTGATGGCCGCCCTGTCCACCGCGGCGACCATCGCCGCCAACCGCCGCCGGGTGGTGCCGCATGTCTGACGGACGCCCCATGTCCGACGGCCTGCCGCCCCTGCGCGACGTCATCGCCGCCCACGGACTGGCCGCCCGGAAATCGCTGGGCCAGCATTTCCTGCTGGACCTCAACCTGACCGGCCGCATCGCCCGCGCCGCCGGCGACCTGAGCGTGGGCACCGTCATCGAGATCGGTCCCGGCCCCGGCGGCCTGACCCGGGCGCTGCTGGATGCCGACGCCCGCCGGGTCATCGCCGTGGAGCGGGACGAACGGGCCATCGCCATCCAGTCGGAAATCGCCGCGGCCTATCCCGGCCGGCTGCAGGTCATCGCCGGCGACGCGCTGGAGGTCGATATCGCCGGCCTGGGCGACGCGCCGCGACGGGTGGTCGCCAACCTGCCCTACAACATCTCGACGGTGCTGTTGTTGCAGTGGCTGCGCCGCATCGACGCCTTCGCCAGCCTGACCCTGATGTTCCAGAAGGAAGTGGTCGACCGCCTGGCCGCGGCGCCGCGGACCCCCGATTACGGCCGCCTGTCGGTCATCACCCAATGGCTGTGCGACGTCCGCCCGCTATTCAATATCGACCGCCGCGCCTTCACCCCACCCCCCAACGTCATGTCGACGGTGGTCCAGCTGATCCCCCGCCCCCAGCCCCTGGCCGAAGCCCGGCTGGATGTTCTGGAGCGCGTCACCGCCGCGGCTTTTGGACAACGGCGCAAGATGCTGCGCTCCAGTCTCAAATCACTGGGGAATGCCGAGGCGTTGTTATCATCCGCAAACATAGACCCGACCAGACGGGCCGAAGAACTGACGGTCGAGGAATTCTGTGCCCTGGCCAGATCGGCGGCAACCTGAACTGTCGCAGCCGGCCCCGTGCCTAATTATCCCTATGGGGATGGACCATGCGTGGAGTATGATCCGGCCATGAAAGCCAAATCGGAAAACGCCCATGCGTTGCCGTCGGCCGACATCGTCGGGATGCCGGCCGAGCAGTTGCTTGACTTGCTTGATCGCAGCCTGGCGGAAAATGCCGAGCGGCACGCCGCGCCGTCGTCCTGCGGCCTGCTGGCCGTGGCCGAGGCCGCCGCAGCCGGCTTGCCGCCGTTTTCATCCGCCAGCGCCGACGATCTGCTGCCGGAACTGCGGATCGTCGATGCCCTGCTGGCCGGATCGGACCAGCTCGGATCCGGGCACGGCGACAGCGCACCCGAATGGAACCGGCCGGCTCCACCCCCGGCCCGGCTGCGGCGGCGGGGACCGCACCGCCCTGCTCCGGCCGCCGATCCCGAGCCGGCTGCCCCACGCAAGCGCAAGCGGACCAAGCCGATCAAGGCCGTCCTGAAGCCGGTCGCCGCCCCGGCCCAGACCACCCCTGCCCAGCCCCCCCCGACACAACCGGATACGGCGCAACACGTCCCCACCGCCGAAAGCGTTCCGGTGGCGGCGCCGCGCAAGCGCAAGCGGGCCAAGCCGATCACGGCGATCCTGAAGCCGGTCGCCGCCCCGGCCCAGACCGCCCCTGCCCAGACCGCCCCGGCCCAGACCACCCCGGCACAGCCGGCCCCGACACAGTTGGACGCGGCCCAGCCGGATACGGCGCAACACGTCCCGACCGCCGAAAGCGTTCCGGCGGCGGGACCGCGCAAGCGCAAGCGGACCAAGCCGATCAAGGCGATCCTGAAGCCGATCACCCCGACGGCGGCGCCTGAGCCGGTCGATTTCCCCCCCGCCATCGTCGACAGCGCGTCCGATGCGGTGGCGGAAGCGGTCGAGCCCCCGGTCCACGCGGCGCCCGAAGCGGAGCCGGCCCAACCGGAACTGGCCCAACCGGAACTGGCCGACGCGGACCGGGCCGACGCGGAGCCCGCTGAACAGCCGGCCGCCGAGCCCGAACAGCCCCCCATCGAACCGGCAGCAGCCGGCGTCGCGGCAGAAGCGGCGGCAGAACCGTCCGGCGAGCTTTCCGGCCTGATCCAGGCGATCATTCTTGCCCACCGTCCCGGCATCGCCGATACCGGGATCGAGGGAGAGCTGACCATGCCGGAGCGTGTCGACGCCCTGGCCGACCTGTTGGCCGATCCACCGCCGGCCACCGACTTTTCCGCCCTGGACATGCTGAGCGCCGCCTGGGGGAAATCGCTGCAGAACAGCTCGAACCCGGCATTGCTGGCGGTGGCCTACAACCTGACCCGCAATTTCGGCCTGCCGGGACGTTTGCCGATGGCGTCGTCGCGGGCGTGGCGGATGCTCGACACCACGACTTTCCGCAGCGACATGGCCAATCAGCTGCAGGGCTTGGGGCAGTTCATCGCCGACTGGCAAAAAACCCAGCGTGACTTCCTGATTCTGGAATTCGGCGAAATCGAACTGATCGAACATCTGTTCGAAGCCCTGAATCCGGCCGAACACATGGACCTGATGGCCGGCGTGATGAACTTCAAGGTCCTGTCCAATCGCCGCATGGGGCTGCTGCGCCGCATCCCGACCCGATTGCGCAAGCAGGTCCAGCCGCTGCTGCCGGCCGGCTATCAGGAAGCCCTGACCATCCTGGCCCACTACAAGGCGCTGCTGGAGCGCATGGTCGATCCCAACGGATTCGCCCCCATCGTCACCACCGCCACCCGGGTGATCGAGGAAATCGACAAACTGATGAAAATGGCCGCAGCCGGGGCCGCACCGCAAATTCCCGCACCCGCGGCAGGCGGCGGCATGTCCCTGGGGCGGATCGGCTAGGCCGCGGATACGGACGCCCCGCCGGGGCGGCACGCGTCATCCCCGCCGCAGGCTTTCCTCGATGGCGGCGGCATCGGCCGGATTGCGGACGATGCGTTGCGGCGGCAGCCACACCGTCGCCGTCGTACCCTTCTCGGGCACCGACTGCATGGTCAGGGTGCCTCCGTGGGCGACGATCAGCGCCCGGGTCAGCGGCAGGCCCAGGCCGGTTCCCTCGTACTTGCGCGACAGCCGGGAATCCGCCTGCACGAAGGGTTCCATCACCCGCTCCAGTTCCTCGGCGCTCATGCCGATTCCGGTATCGGAAACCTCAAGAACATAGCCGCCGTCGTCGGCCCTGGCCCGAACGGTGACCGCACCGCCGTCCTCGGTGAACTTGACCGCGTTGGACAGCAGGTTCAGGACGATCTGGCGGAACCGGCGCTCGTCGCCGCGCAGCAGCGGCAGGTCGTCGGGGATATGGTCCACCAGTTGGACATGGTTGGTCTGGGCGCGCCGGGTCATCATGCGCATCGATGCGCGCAGAACCGCCGCGACGTCCACCAGGGAATCCACCAGATCGGTCATCCCGGCCTCGGCCTTGGACATGTCCAGGATGTCGTTGATCAGTTCCAGCAGATGCATGCCGCTTTCGTGGATGTCGTCGATATAGGTGCGATACGAGGCAGGCTCCAGCGGGCCGAAGATCTCGTGCTTCATCAGTTCGGAAAAGCCGATGATGGCATTCAGCGGCGTGCGCAGCTCGTGGCTGATGTTGGCCAGGAAGGTCGCCTTGGCGCGGTTGCCGCGCTCGGCGGAATTCTTCGCCTCGCGCAGGGTGTCCTCGACCTTCTTGCGGTCGGTGATGTCGGTGAAGGTCAGGATCAGGCCGCCGCTGGGCATGCTCGACACCCGCACCTCGATGAAGGCGCCGCCGGGGCGGGCATGTTCGAAAACCCGGTTGGGGCGGCTGCGCAGGCGGTCCAGACGCTGCCCGGCCTTGCGCAGCGCGTTGCCGCGCCCGAACTCGCCCTGGATGGCCAGGTGCAGCAGCATGCCTTCCAGATTGCTCTGCCCGGTGTCGAAATCCCCTTCGGCCAGATCCAGCATCTCCCGCGCGTGACGGTTCAGGGCCACCAGCCGTTCGGTTCCGTCGAACACCGCCACACCCTGGGCCATGTTGTCGATGATCGCCTGGCGCAAGGCCGATTGGGCGGCCAGTTCCTGTTCATGCCGCTTCAGCGGCGTCACGTCGCTGGCGGTGCCGCGGTAACCGCAGAACTGGCTGGCGCCGTCGAACACCGGCCGGCCGGCCATTTCGACATACTTGACGCCGCCCCGGTCGACCCGATGCAGAAAGACGAATCCGCGGAACGGGCGGTGCGCCTGGATCAGGCCGACCTGGGCATGCCAGTCCACCGGATTTTCGCAAGCGTCCCCCAACTCAAGGAAGGATCGTCCGATGAAGTGGTTTGGCCCCACCCCCAGAACCTGGCGGACCCGCCCGGACACGAACGAGAATTTCAGCTCGCCATCCAGTTCCCAGAACCAGTCCGATGCCGACTCGGCCAGATCGCGGAAGCGTTGTTCGCTTTGAACCAGGGCATCCTCGACCCGTTTGCGGTCGGTGATGTCGCGCACCAGCCCGATGAAGGTGACCATGTCGCCCTGCCGCATCTCGGTGACCGAGAGCTCCAGCGGAAAGACCGACCCGTCCTTGCGCTGCCCCTGAACCTGCCGGCCGATGCCGACGATGCGCCCGTCCCCGGTGCGGCTGTGGCGGGCGATGTGGGAATCGTGCTGGGAGCGATAGGGCTCGGGCATCAGTATGCTGATGTTGCGCCCCACCACCTCTTCGGCCTCGTACCCGAAGATGCGGGCGGCGGAGCGGTTGAAGGACAGGACCGTGGCGGTGTCGTCGATGGTGATGATGCCGTCCACCACCGTATCCATGATCCCGCGCAGCCAGCCGACGCTTTCCTGCAGGGCGAGGTCGCTCTGCTTGCGTCCCGTCACGTCGCGCAGGATGCGCAGCTGCCCGCCGTCGGCGGTGCCGTAGGCGGTGATGGACACCCAGCGGCCGTCCCACAACTGGACTTCGCGGCCATCGTCATCCTCGGCCGGAGCCCCGCCTCCAAGGCCGATGGTGCCGGGAATGATGCAATATTCCGCTTCGGCCCGCAAAATGTCCTGCAGGCTGCGCCCCTGATGGATCGACGAGGCGACCGGGGCCAGGAATTCGCGGAACAGGTCGTTCGACGTCACCAGATTGCCGGCGGCATCGAACAGGGCGACGCCGTCCTGGACGCCGTCCAGGGCATCGACCAGCCGCCGCTGCAGCAGGCTGGCCCGCTGCCCCTCGCTTTCGGCGCGATCGCGCTGGCCGCGCATCACCACCAGCAACAGCGCCACCGCCATGACCATCGACAGGAATTGCGACACCACGAAGCTCAAGGTCGCCGAAGTCGGGTGCGCATGCAGAACCGGCGCCGCCAGCTGGTGAACTCCGCTGGCGGCGAAAGACAGCGAGGCCAAAGGGTTGGGCTGGCGCCGATGGTCGGGCTGGCCGCGGTCAAGGAAGGCCCAGGCGGCCAGCAGCATGGGAATGCCGCCGATGCCGAACATCGGCAGGCCCGACAGCCCCAGCCGCTCGCGCAGCATATGGACGATCAACGCCCAGCCGCCGGCCAGGAACAGCCCGGTCCCCAGCACGACGGGGGAAACCGACCGTCCGGTGAAGGACAACACCGCACACAGGGACAGGCCGGTGGACAGACCGTGGAAGAAGTCCGACGCCTCGACCATGAAAACGTCGCCGCCGCCCAGCAACACCGCCTTGCTGGCGGTTTCCAGCAGAAAGGCCCCGGCCCACCAGCCGAACGCCTTGGGAGCGCCGGGTTGCGTCCAGCCATAGATGGTGGAGACGGCCAGAACCGCCGACCCCATCACCGCCCCCAGCAGTGCCGCCTGTAACGCGAAATCCATCCGTCGCGGTCCTTCCGCCTGTCACCCCCACCCCGGCCGGTCACAGGCATCCGTTGAAAAGGCGTCGCCCCGTCGACGCCCTATTCGTCGTAGGCGACCAGCGACGTCACCGGCACGTCCAGATCCAGCAGGCGCTGGCGCCCGGGCAGGAAGGTCAGCTCGATGATGGCGGCGGCCCCCACCACGTTGGCCCCGACCTTGCGCAGCAGATGCACGCCGGCCGCCATCGTCCCGCCGGTGGCCAGCAGGTCGTCGATGATCACCACCCGCTGTCCGGGCTGAACCGCATCCTCCTGGATCTCGATGACGTCGGTCCCATATTCCAGGCTGTATTCATGGGCGATGGTCCGCCCCGGCAGCTTGCCCTTCTTGCGCAGCATGACGAACCCGCAGCCCAGCTTCAGGGCCAGCGGCGCCGCGGCCAGAAAGCCGCGCGATTCGATCCCGGCCAGCAGATCGGGCTGGAATTTCCGCACATCACGCGCCATCCGCCCCATCGCCACCTGCCAGGCATCGGGATGCGCCAGCAGGGTCGAGATGTCGTAGAACAGGATGCCCGGCTTGGGAAAGTCGGGAATGCCGCGGATATGGTCCTTGATGTCCATGAGTGTCAGGTCCCCTGATGGTCCGGATGTCGATCCGGCGGCGATGGTACCCTTGCCCCGCAGCGCGGTCAAAGCAAACGGAGGTTCAGGGCCTGGGCCACGGCATCGGCGGGAATGGCGTCCATACCCGCCCCTCCCCAGGTGGCGGCATCGAGCACGGTCAGGTCGCGGGCCGCCGGAGCGAACTTGCCGGCCGGCGTCGGACCGAACAGCGACACCAGGGCGATATCGGCCAGGGCCAGCATATGGCCGGTGCCGGAATCGTTGGAAACCGCGGCCGCCATCCGCCGGGCCAGGGCGACGGTCAGCATCGGCGACGGCGCCGAAGCTTCCTGCAGCGGCAGCCGGGCCTGGGGCAGCGCGCTTCGGATGGTGTCGGCCCACCCCGCTTCGGCCGGCCCCAGCAGAAAGACCGGCACCCGCCCCGCATCCGCCTGACGGCGGGCGACGTCGATGAAGCGGTCCAGCGGCCAGCATTTGTGCCGGCCACCGGCCCCGGGGGCAAACCCGACATAGACCGGACCGTCCGGCAGCAGACGGGCGGCCTCGGCCGCGATGGCCGGGTCGGCGGGCCGGGGGGCGTCGGGCCGCGCCGGAGCGCCGCTGGCCAGCGCCGCCAGATCCAGCAATTGCGCCGCCATCGCCGGCGGCCGCCGGTAGCCGCCGGCCGGACGGCGCGCCGACAGCAGAAAGCCGGCGGCGGCGGAAATGAAGGCGCGGTGACGGATGCGCCGCAGGATCAGGGTGGTCAGCAGGCGCCGCTGCGTATCGATGATCAGGTCGAAGTCCCGCCCGGCCAGCGGCCGCCGTCCGAACAGCTCGGCCGGCCGCGACCCGACCCCGGCATCGTCGATCACCTCGTCGGCCAGACCGGCCATCAGCGGGGCCAGCACCCCGGCATAGACGGTGTGCCCCTTGCCGGCCATCCAGGTGATGCGGGCGGCGGGAAAGGCCGTCCGCAGCGCCCGCAGGAACGGCAGCTTCATCAGCCCGTCGCCGACGGCATCAAGCCCGACATAGACCAGGACGGTCGCGGGCGCGGGGGTCATCAGCCCTCGCCACGCAGACGGTTGACGAAGGTGGCCATGCCGACCTGGCGGTCGCGCTTCAGCCGTTCGGCGTCCAGGATGGACTGGACCCGGGCGAACGACCGCTCCACTTCGGTATTGAGCAGGATGTAGTCGTACTCGAACCAGTGGCTCATCTCGTCGCCGGCCTTGGCCATGCGCTTCCTGACCACCTCGTCGGAATCCTGGGCGCGCCCGCGCAGGCGGCGTTCCAGTTCCTCGACCGACGGCGGCAGGATGAACACCGTGACCAGATCGGACCGCGCGTTCTGCCCCAGTTGCTGGGTCCCTTGCCAGTCGATGTCGAACAGGACGTCGCGGCCCGAGGCCAGGGCCGCCTCGACCGGCTGGCGGGGCGTCCCGTAGAAATTGTCGAAGACGCGGGCATGTTCCAGGAACTGGCCGCCGGCGACCATCGCCTGGAACTTTTCCACCGAGACGAAATGGTAATCCGTGCCGTCCACCTCGCCCGGACGCGGCGGCCGGGTGGTGCAGGACACCGACATGGCGATGTCGGGGTCGCGCTCCAGCAAGGCGCGGGCGATGGTGCTTTTCCCGGCCCCCGATGGCGACGACAGGACCAGCATCAGGCCGCGGCGGGCCACGGTGGGCAGGTTGGCGGGCGGTGAAACGGTCATGGATGCTCCCCCTTACTCGATATTCTGAACCTGCTCGCGGAACTGGTCGATGACCGCCTTCAGATCGAGACCGATCCGGGTCAGGTCGACATCCTGCGCCTTCGAACACAAGGTATTGGCTTCCCGGTTGAATTCCTGCGACAGGAAGTCCAGCTTGCGGCCGACGCCGCCGCCGGCAGCCAGCAGGTCGCGGGCGGCGGCGACGTGGGCGCGCAGCCGGTCCAGTTCTTCACGGATGTCGGCCTTGACCGCCAGCAGGGCGATTTCCTGGGCGATGCGCTCTTCGTGCAGCGGCGCCGCCGCCTCCAGCACCGCCGCCAGTTGGGCCTGCAGCCGGGCCTTCACCGCCTCGGGGCGCAGGGCGGCGCAGCTTCCGGCCCTGTCGGCCAGGGCGGCCATCTCGGACAATTGGTCCAGCAGGACCTGGCGGATGCGCCCACCCTCGACCAGACGCATGTCGGCCAGTTGCCCGACCACCTGCTCCAGCGTCACCTTCATCGCCGCCTCGCGGGCCTGGAGCCCGGAATCGGAATCGGCCGCCGCCTCGGGCTCCACCTGCTCCAGCACGCCCTTGATGCCCAGCAGGCCGTCCCAGCGGGCGGGCTGGATCTGCGGGTAGCGGGCACCTTGTTCGGCCACCAGGGTCGCCAGCTGGTTCAGCAGGTCGGCGTTGATCCGCACCGCCGGAATCTCGGCGGTGCGCTGGACCGTCAGCGACAGCTGGACATTGCCGCGCTTCAGGGTCCGTGCCGCCGCCTCGCGCGCGGCCTGATCCAGGGCATCGAATCCCGACGGCAGGCGGCAGCGCAGTTCCAGCCCCCGGCCGTTGACGCTTTTGGCTTCCCACACCCCACGACACCTGGGCGTCGCGGCCCTCGGCCCGGGCATAGCCGGTCATGCTGGAGACGGTCACGGCAGGCGCACTCCCTTGGTTGACAGGCCCCGCTTATACCACCGGGCGCCACCCCGGCGAAGCCCGACGATGGCGGCGGCGCAAACGGCAGGGCTCCGAATCCAGGTTAAGAAGTGGCTAATTTCCCCTGGTACATACTCGTCATGCCCGCGCAGGCGGGCATCCATACGACGGTTGGGCGAGACGCAGCTGCGACTCATGAAAACACCATGCGTCTATATTTTGG
>CAJANN010000312.1 GCA_903941095.1 uncultured Rhodospirillaceae bacterium
CCAAAATATAGACGCATGGTGTTTTCATGAGTCGCAGCTGCGTCTCGCCCAACCGTCGTATGGATGCCCGCCTGCGCGGGCATGACGAGTATGTACCAGGGGAAATTAGCCACTTCTTAACCTGGATTCGGAGCCCTGCCGGACCGCCCGGTTGGGCTTGCCTTTGACACAGAATCCCCTTACGGTCGGGCCGCTTCGACGGCGGCGTCCCGCCTGCCGCCGCCAGTCCAGCCGAACAGCAAGGGTGCCTTCAGGACGTGACGCCAGCCGCCCGCATTGCCGCCGCCATCGAGCTGCTGGCCACCATCGAATCCGAATCGCGGCCGGCCGATCAGGTCGCATCGCTGTTCTTCAAGATCCGCCGCTATATCGGCGCCAAGGATCGCCGGGCCGTCGCCGATACGGTCTGGCGGATCCTGCGGCGCAAGGCCCGCATCGACTGGTGGCTGGAGCGGGTCGACCACCCGGCCGAGCCGCGCGCCCGCGTCCTGGCCAACCTGGCCCTGGATGGCGGCGTGCCCGAACCCGGACTGTTCCAGGGACCGCATTCCGCCCCGCCCCCCGGCCGGGAAGAGCGCCGCATGATGGAATCCCTGCAAGGCGTTGACATCTTCCACCGCGACATGCCGGCCTGGGTCAGGGGCGAGTTCCCGGAATGGCTGACCCCGCGCCTGGACGCCCTGTGGGGCGAAGACCTGCCGCGGCAGGTCGGCGCCATGCGCGACGAGGCGCCGCTGGACCTGCGCGTCAACACCGTCAAGGCCACCGTGCCCCAGGCCGTCGCCGCCCTGGCCGCCGAACAGGTCGCCGCCACCCCGACCGCCCTGTCGCCGCTGGGCCTGCGCCTGACGGTGCGGGCGCCGATGGTGCAGTTGCAGGCCTGGCGGACCGGCATGGTGGAGATCCAGGACGAAGGATCGCAGTTGGTGGCGCTGCTGGCCGACGCCCGGCCCGGTCAGGCGGTGTGCGATTATTGCGCCGGCGCCGGCGGCAAGACCCTGGCCCTGGCCGCCAGCATGCGGAACAAGGGACGGCTGGTCACCTGCGACGTCGCCGGCTGGCGGGTGGACAAGGCCCAGGAGCGGCTGCGCCGGGCCGGCATCCACAACGTCACCCGCCGCGTCATCAGCGGCGAGACCGACAAGTGGATCAAGCGGTCGGCCGGATCGTTCGACCGCGTCCTGGTCGACGCCCCCTGCACCGGCACCGGCACCTGGCGGCGCAATCCCGACGGCAAATGGTCG
Source organism: uncultured Rhodospirillaceae bacterium (assembly GCA_903941095.1). Classification (GTDB taxonomy): domain Bacteria; phylum Pseudomonadota; class Alphaproteobacteria; order Rhodospirillales; family Magnetospirillaceae; genus Magnetospirillum. The sequence goes on from CAJANN010000312.1 coordinate 1,245, forward strand.
CTGCGCGAGACGGACCTGCTGGAACTGGTGGAAAGCCAGCGCGTCATCCTGTCCAGCGCCGCCCGGCTGGTCAAGGCCGGCGGCCGCCTGATCTACGCCACCTGCTCGGTTCTGCGCGAAGAGAACGAGGCGCAGGTCGACACCTTCCTGACCGCCCATCCCGACTTCCGGGTCGTGCCGGTTCCCGGATTGTGGCCCGAACTGGTCGGCACCCCCTGCCCGGTGGACGGCCCCTACCTGCGGCTCAGCCCCTATAGCCACGCCACCGACGGCTTCTTCGCCGCCATCCTGGAACGGTCAGGCGGCGAGATCGCTACCGAAGCCTGATTCCCTGGCCCAGCGGATCATTTCCTGGATCAGCGCATAGGGGGCGTCGCAGCGCCCCTGCATCGCCTCGACCATCAGGGCATATTCGTTTTCCAGCCGGGTGGCGAAGGTGCCGGGATCGTCGCTGTTGATGGTGATGCGCAAGGTCCGCCCCTCGGCCCGGGCATGGTCGCGGATCAGGAACATCGGATGGTCGCGCAGCGAATCCAGATGGCTGGTGGCCAGATTGGACGACGGGTTGATCTCGAACACGACATTGCGTTCGGCGGCCTGCCCCACCAGGGCCTGCTGGGCCCGGTGGATGGGCTCGACCAGACAATCGTAGATCGAGGGAAGCTGAACCTGGCATTTGCGCCTGCGGCGGACATCGGCGCTGTTTTCCAGCTCCCACAGATCCCGGACCTGATTGTCCGGGCGATCCGGAAAATTGTGCCGCCGCCGCTTCAGGCGGTTGATGTCGTGGACGGAAACCGTCCGGCCGAACAATTGCTGGGCCAGATCGTCCAGTTCCGTCTCGATGCTGCGCAACGCGGCGTCGTGGCCGGGCAACCGGCTGAGCATGCGGTGCAGCCAGGCCAGGGAATCCAGGATCTCGCCCCGGGGGATCAGGATCGACCGGCCGTAGCGTTCGGTGAAGGCGCGGACGCCGGTGCCGGCGGCCAGCCCGTGGCCGATCCGGTCGCCGGGCTGCATCCGGCAGAACTCGATGGCGTTGCCGATGCTGCGCATGCCGTCCAGGGGATGGAAGAAGTCTTCCCCGGCATGATAGGTCAGCCCCAGCCGCGGCAGGGCCGGCGCGATGAACTTGCCCTCGTCCAGGATGCGCCGCCAGTGCGAGGCGTAGTCCGAAGTCAGCTCGGACCGGATGGTGGCGTGATCCAGCACGGCCGGCTCGCCGCCGGGCCGGCTGAAGATCCCGCGCAACATGCGCAGATAGGGCGAGAAGACGTCGACGGGACATTGCCGTTCGACACTGGCCACGTCGATGCCGCAGATATGGCGGTGCAGCGCTTCCCGTTTGCCGTGATACTTCAGGCGGAACAGGTGCAGGGCCGCCGATTGCTGGTCGATGATCCGCCGCAGCCGGGCGTGCGGCACCGCCTCGCCGTCATCGTCGCCGCCCGGCCGGCGGACGAAATGGATGACGAAGCGGATCAGGTCCTTGCGGCTGACGAGATAGCGGCTGCGGGCGAAATGCTTTTCCCAATCGCGGAAGAACCGGGCATAGCTGCCGACCGAATTGGACGGCCCGATACGGAACTCGATGCGGTGCATGCGGGGATTTTCGGTGCAGGTGGCGATCTGCCGCAAATACCGCTCGTGCTCGACCCGGACCGAATGAAGCGGGGCGACCGGCTTGGGCCGGTCGAAATAATCGCGGAAATTGTCCAGGCCGGGATTGCCGCCGGGAAACTGCTGATGGCGGGCCAGGAACCTGTTCTTGGCGAACAGGTAGAGATCCAGCGCCCTCAGGTCGGCGTCGCCGCCGCCCAGCCACAGGCGGCACAGCATCTTCCGCTCGATCCACAGGGCTTTGGCCAGGGGCGACGGAAACGGGTCCGGGTCGCAATCCAGCGTCGCAGGACGGAGACCCAGCCAGCCCCGCGCCCAGTGGCGGGCCTTGGCGATGGCGGCAAGATCCAGGCGCAGTTCGTCCAGCAACGGTGACGGCACCGTCTGCCGGGCCAGGGCGTCCAGACGTTTGGGCTGGTATTGCGGCAATTGCTCGGGGCGGATACGCCCCCACATCACTTCCAGCCAGAGCAGCGGCACCGGCTCGCAGCCGCCCAGATGCACATGGATGTCGCTGATGCCCTCGGCGCAGATGCGGTCCAGTTCCCGGCTGTCGTACAGGGCATGCACCCCCCAGCGGCACAGGTCGGCCTGCTGCGGCATGCGGCCGCAATGCAGGGTAAAGGCGGCGGTCAGCAGGGCGTCGGGGTCAAGTCGGCAGGTCAGGTCGCGCCATGCGGTGAAGCCCCCGGCCCCGATACGCGGGGCGGCGTCGCGAAAGACGATGTCGATGCCGGCATAGCGCAGGCAGGCGATGTACCAGTCCCTCAACCCGCCGTGACCGGCAAAGGCCTGACGGGTCATCTCGCGCAGGTCGTCCCGGCGGTAGCTGCGCCACAATCCCGCCAGCAGTTCCTGGAAGGGCTCGCCCAGCGGCCCGACCGGCGAAGCCAGGCCGGCCCCGGCGGGAAAGCGGACATATCCGCTTCCGGCGCGCGGCCGGAAGGTCAGGTAATGGGTGAGTATCCTAGCGGGGGAAATAGTCATCGCGCAGCTTCCGTACGGCGGCCGGAACGACCCCCAGCCAGTGTGCCTCGTCGTCGCCCTCCGGTTCGGTCATGTCGAACGACCGGCGCGAGCAGCTTTCATAATCGGCCCGCAATCCTTCCATGCGCTCGACCACATGCTGCCAGCCCCGGCCGTCGTCATCCGCATCCAGCACGGTGATCAGGTCGAAGGCCGAGGCCGGGGCGCGATCGGGGGGAGCGGCCAGGAACGCCTTGATATCCTCGATGGTCCGCTCCCAGATCATCGCCTCGTCCTCGCTCAGGATCAGCCCCCCCAATTTCCGCAAGGGATCGAGCGCCGCCAGGGCCAGCATCAGACGATCGCGCCAGCTGGCACGGTCGCGGACATCCCCCCAGCCCCGGACCACCCGCCCCAGGATGTCCAGAAGCTGCGACAGCTCGCCTTCGCCGATCCGGCCGCGCAGGCTGTCCAGCCGCCCCTCTGCCGCCGGAGCCAGCGCCACCTGCAAGGCCAGGGACAATTGCCCGGTTTCCTCCTTGTGCAGCCCCTGCTCCAGTTGCGCCCCTTCCAGGCTCAGCCGGGCCAGGAACTCGACATAGGCCAGAAAGGACGGGTCTGCCTGGCGCGACCGCTGGTAAGCGGCGGCCTTGTGCAGGAAACTTCTGGCCATGCCGCGCAGGACCGGCGTTCCCGCCAGCACGTCGTCGCGGTGGAAGAAGTAAAGCCAGGCGTTGAAGCAGGCCCCGACCAGACGGTCGTTGTCGGGGGCGGATTCCGCCAGCACGGTGACGAAGCGGTTCATCCGCTTGGGCAGCATGTCGTCGACGATCACCGCCCGCGTCAGCGGGGTCACCGGGGCGGTGCGCGATTGCTGCGATTGCAGCGGCATCCGGGCGATGGCCGCCAGATCGGCATAGTACCAGGCGTTGGCCGGCAGGGCCTCGGACAGCGGGCTGGTGCCGCCCTGGAAGGCGGCGGCCAGATTGCGGGTGACGGCATCGGCCAGATCGTGGCACTCGCAGGCATTGCGCAGCGACCAGCCGGTGCGCAGGGCCAGAAAGTCGGCAGCCGCCCCCAGGACACCGTCGTGTTTCGGGCTGGGCAGCCGCCGGCCTGACGAATCCAGCCCCCAGCGCAGCGAACTGGCCTCCAGCCCCAGCCGGGCCAGGCTGTCCCCTTGCAGGACCGACAGGAACTGCAGGAAAATGCGATGCGTCTCGGCATCGTCGAAGAAGGAATCCAGGGCGGCACGGGGATGCCAGTAACCCGAGGCGATGTCCTGGTCGTTCAGCCGCAGCCACAGCTTGAACTGGTTCAGCTGGCGCAGACGCATGTCGCGCAGCAGGCGGGCGTGCCGGTTGACCAGCAGCCAGCGGCCGCGGCGGCCGTCCAGCGGGGCGGCGGCGGCGCAGTCGCCGGACTGGTCGGGATCGTCGGTCCGCAGGCCGAGAATCCGGCGGATGTCCTGGTTATCCAGACCCTGTGGAAGGTCGAAGCGCATCGGCGGCGGCATGATCTTGCGCAGGAATTCCTGGGTCTGCTGGTCGATGGACCGCAGGCGCCGGTCGATGTCGTCGGCCAGAACTGCCGCCCGGGGCTGCTTGGCCTCGTGCAGCGAACGGACGATGCGCGACATGCTTTCCATCTCGTCGCGCTGTTCCCCCAATTCATAGTTCCACAGATGCTGGCGGTATTCTTCCAGATCGGCGGCCAGAATGGTCAGGATGCGGGGATGGCCGAGATATTGGTGGATGGTTTCGGCGACCTCGATGGCGACGCCGGGCTTCAGGTCGCTGTCGTCGATGCAGACCACCAGCAGGTGGCAGCGCCGGGCGTCCAGAAAGTCGGAAACGAACCGGAACCAGTTGTCCTGCCGCAGGCAGGCATTGGACGCCACATCGATGCGCTGTTCGACGTAATCGGGAAAGTCGGCGCTGTCGCGGCCCAGCACCGCCGCCCCGGGGTCGCAGCCGAACACCCAGCCGCTCCACACCGTTCGAAGGGCCAGGATCAGCCGGTCGGCCGTTTCGCCATCCTTGTCCGACGACCGGACCGGCGCGCAGGCGCCGCGGCCGGCCTGCTCGTTCAGGGAATTCTGGATGGCGCCGAAAATTTCTTCCATCAGGCCGGTATCGGCCTCGCGCAGGGCGGGAAAGATGGTCGGCAGGACGACGGCATGCCCCCATTTCGGAGCCTGCTGCCCCCAATTCGCGGGCAGGTGCAGGTCTTCGGCCAGCTTGTGGAATTCACCCCGACCCGACCAGGACAGCACTTCCAGCAGGCGGCGGATAGTCAGCAGCAGACTGGTCTTGCCGGTGCCCCGCTGGCCGGCCAGGACGATGGTCTGGTGCGGTCGCCCTGCCGCCGCCGGCCGTGGCGGATTCCCCCCCTCCCGTTCAAGCCGCCACACCTTTTCCTGCTGCGCGGCGTGCAGACCAGCCAGAAAATCGGCCAAGCCAAGGACGCGGAGGGCTCGATCCTTCTGCGGTACGGTCAGATCGGCAACGTCGAAAGCCGATGCCCCCAGCGCATGCCCCACCGACCAGTCCGCCATGACCACCTCCATCGCATATTATTGCAATGATAGGTTGCCACACACCGATGTCAATTAAATATGGCCGGACGCCTTATTCTATACAATCCAAAATAGACGGATTTTCCGTCACAAACCGCACAGCGCCGCCGGGATCGCAACTGTTGGCCACTTCGGCGGCCGCCGACAGCACACGGTTGCGAAGATCGCGGATCGGAGCGGTGAACAGGCCGGCCAACTCCCGCTCTATGGCCGCCAGGACCCGCGGATCGCTGATGGGAATGATCATGTCGGGGCGTCCCACTTCCCCGTCAGCCTCGACCCGATCAGTCCACGGAATGTGCAGGCCCCACGCCCCGCTTTCCAGCACGACCCGGCGCCCCGCCGGTGTCAGCAGGGTCTCGGTGAAATCGTCGTTGAGACGAAGCCACCCCTGCTCCAGGCCGAACTCGAAAGCCCTGCCGACGGCAACGGACGAGAAGAAATTCAGCCCCTGATTTCGCCTCGCCAGATTCAATGCGGCGTCGAAGCGCAGATCATAGCCGTGGCGGCGCAGGGCGACATGGGCGATGTACAGCAGCGACCGCAGCCGGTTGTCGGCGACCAGCATGGCATAGCGCCGATCAGTCGGAACCGGCAGCAACGCCTCCCTTCGCTCCAGCAGGTGGCACAGCAGATAACCGTCGGCGCCGGGGCGCTTGCCCAGGGGCGCGACCGCGGCCGTACTGCGATGCGACATCTGCGCGCTCATGCCCGCCCCCCGCCTACGGCCAGCCCCAGGGTCTGCGAGATCGCCCCGAACAGGCGGGCCGAATCGAACGGCTTGGGGACGATCTCGGCAACCCCCAAATCGGCCGCCCGTTGCCCGATGTCCAGCCATTTGGGATTGTCGCCCTGCACATGGTCGCCGGCCGTCACCAGGATGATCTCGGTATCGAAAGGCAGTTTGCCATGAAGCTTCCATTGCTGGATGACGACGGCGATCACGTCCAACCCCTCATTGCGCTTGGTTTCGTCGGGAACGGCCATGTCGGCCCCGAACTCGAAATTGTTGTCCAGCAGGATCAGGCGCGGCTGCAGGCCGCGTTCCAGAACCAGCGTCTTCAGTTCGGCCTGATTGTGGGCCTCGTGCACGTCGAAGCGCCGTCCGACCCGGATTTCGCCCAGGCTGGACAGGATGTCACGAACCGAGGCCCGATAGACCGGATCGTCGTCGACCACCAGGGTGACGATCGTATCGCCTTGTTTTTTCACGCGGGAACCTCCCGTTGCGTGGGGATGACCAGCAGGTCGATGGGAAAGGGCAGCACCACCGAGCACCCGCCGGAAGCCGACACCCGGATCGAAACGTCGCTGCCGATGCTGCGCATGAAGGCCTGCGCCTGATACAGTCCCATGCCGGTTCCCTTGTCCTTGCCGTGGGAAAACAACGGATCGAACACCCGCTGACGCAGGGACGGGGCAATCCCGGGACCGTTATCCTCGATGACCAGGGCCAAGGGGTACAGGGGATCGTCCTGAGCGCGGGCAAGAATGGAGACAAACCCGACAAAATTATCTTGCTGAGGTTGTGACCATATGGCTTCGCATGCGTTATGGGCTATGTTTGAGAGGCAATCATGCAATGAAGCCGCGTTAATGTCAAGTTTCGCACCTTTTAGATCGTTCGATATCGACATCGTGACATTCTCAGGAGGTATGATGCCCTGACGATTCTCGACCAGAATGAACGAACGGATCGAATCCTGCAGTTGCGTCAGGATGTCGGACAGCGCCACCCACTGCCCCGAGGACTCGCCGGTAAAGGCCCAATCCAGGGCGGCCGCCCCTTTGCGGATGTCGTCGAACCAGAATTCCATGCGCCCGCATGATTCCTGCCCCCGCTCCAGCAAACGGGCCACCAGTTGCGGATCGCTCTGGCCGGGCGATGCGGCCAATATCTGCGCCTCGCTCAGCGCCAGCTTGATCGGCCCCAGCAGGTTGAGGCCGCGATGGCGCACCTTCAGCATGAAACCGAACGGCAGACGCTGACCGGCATTGACCCCCAGGGTCTGCCAGATACGGCCGATGGCCCGCTGGTGCATGACCGCCAGCACCAGCGTCGCCACCGCGAAACCGGGCGGTGCCCAGCCCCCGACCAGTTGCCGCATGCTGTAGCTGACCTTGCCCAGCTCCCGCACCAGCCCCAGCAACGACACGCCCTGCGGCAGGTCTTCCCACGACGGCAGCCGCCGCGACAGCGGCAGGGTCGAAATCCAGATGTCGGCGGCGATCAGCCCCAGAACCGCCAGGGCGGCCAGCATGCCCAGCCTGCCGATGCTGCCGCGGGCGAAGGAATCGGTGTCGTCGCTGGGCAGGGCCAGCCAGGCGATCAGCAGCGCGGTGACGCCCAGGCTGACCAGATAACCGCGGATGACCATCGTGCCGGTCACCCGCACTCCCAGCAGCATCGGCCCGGTCGCCGGATCCATGCCCAGCAGGCCGAACCCCAACCCGAACAAAGCCAGGATGACCACCAGCAGGATATGCAGATCCATCGCCAGTTGCCCCCAGGCGCGATACGGCCGGGCTTCGAGATAGCGCCCCTTGGTCCGCCGCACATGCAGGCCCAGCCAGACCGTCGCCAGGATATAGACCAGGAACAGCCGCGCCAGGGCCAGCCCCCAGCGGACCGGCATGGCCCCGGGAAAGCGGGTGACGGCGCAATGGCGGTGCCAGTCCTCCAGACGTTCCAGTCCCCGGGCGAGCCAGCGGTCGCGCCCCTCGGACAGGCGGACATTGTTGTAATAGTGGCGGGTCGCCCCCAGGCCGGGATGGCGGACCGTGCACAACGCCTCGATCAGCAGGACCGGCAGCGGCAGGAACCCGCACAGGAAGACCAGCCACAGGAACGACGGCGCCCGCGCCAGGGTCTGGAAGAAGGCGGCGCTGGCATAGGCGGCATAGCCCAGCTGGATCATGGTCATCGCCGCCAGGGCGGCGGTGAAGATGCTCATCAGACGCCATTCCGGCGAGTGGCGGGCCGGGCGGAACCCCAGCCGCCCGGCCTCGGACGACAAGATCCAGTGCTGGAAGCCGACCACCACCGTGAAGGCGAAGAAGGTGAAGAACAGCGCCCAGGGCACCAGCCCCGGCGGAAAGAACGTCGCCTCCTGCGGCACCTGGGCGGCGCTGGGCAGGACCACGTCCCGGGGTGACGACAGAACCGGCGGGATCGGCGGGGCCTCGGCCCGCGGCTCATGCTGAACCGTGACGCGCTCGACCGGGTCCTCGGCAGCGGACGCCGGCACGGACAAGGCCGCCACGGACAGCGCGGCAGCGAAAATCAGAATCCCTATGCGCATGAAATTCCCCGTTTGGCCCGCGACCCCATAGGGAATACCCCTTTTAGGGGCAAATTTCATCAGCAAAGACTCTTTTTTGTTATTATATACCCCAAAAGAACATCTCTGCTTGCGCCAATATCAGGATGTTCCCCGCATGCATCGCGCCGGATCAGTTGTTCACCCCAGGCCGGCCGTCACATTCCGATCCATTTTGCGGCATGACCGCACCCAATACGTTGGGCATAATCAAGATATCGGATAGTCTGGGATATCTGATGGCGGAGGGTAGCCATGATCGTCTGGCGTGCCGAAATGAGCGTCGGGGTTGGCATCCTCGACGACGACCACAAGGCGCTGTTCGCCATCATCAACGAATTCGACACCTGCCAGACCCGCCAGTGCGCGGAAACCGCCGCCAGGAAGCTTTTTCTCTACACCCGATCCCATTTCCGGCGGGAAGAGGCGATCCAGGAACAGTTCCGCTACCCACTCCGGCACGAACAGAAGAACGACCACCGCCAGATCATCGACCAGCTGACCGCGGTCATCCGCGGCGCCTTCGTCCAGGGCGGCCGGGCCGACGCCGAGGTCATTTCCGACATTTCGGCATTGCTGCGCCGATGGGTGATCGGCCACGTCCTGCGCGAAGACCGCAAGATGCGCCAGTTCTTCGCCTCGAAGCAGCGGGACCAGCCGCAATTCGTCATCCGCCGGGGGCTATCCGCCTGATCCCGGCCCGCACGGGGACCGGCCGGGCAAATGTCAGTTCAGATTCCCGGCCCGCGACAGGATGGCCTTGACCGCCTGGGTCCGGTTGAGAACCCCCATCTTGCGATAGATGCTGCGCAGGCAGGCCTTGACCGTCGCCTCGTGCAGATGCAGGCGGCGGGCGATTTCCTTGTTGGGCATGCCCTCCACCAGCAAATCCATCACCAGCCCTTCCCGGGGAGTGAAAGCCCTGTCCCTCACCACCGGCTCCGCCGCGGCGACGGCGCCCCTGTCGCCCTCCGCCGCCGGAGACAGATGCTCCCCCGCCTCCAGCAGCGTCTGCCCGGGGACATAGACCTCGCCCGACATGATCAGGCGCAGGGCGTTGACGAACCCCTGCCCGCCGATGGTCTTGGGAATGAAACCGGCGGCACCGGCCTTGATCGCCGCCAGGACGGTGTCGAGATCGCCGAACGCCGACAGCAGAACCACCCGCGTCGCGGGAAACCGCTCCATGAACGCCATCAGCCCGGTCAGGCCGTCCATCCCCGGCATCCGCAGGTCCAGCAGGGCAAGGTCCAGATGACCCGCGGCCTCGGCGGCGGCGACCGCCCCGGCCAGATCGCTGGCTTCGATCACCGTGACCTGGGCCTCGACCCGGCCCAGCAGCGGACGCAGGCAGTCGCGCAGCAACTTGTGGTCATCCGCCAGCAAAATCATCATTTCCCGACGCCCTTTGTTGAACCCCTGTGCCCCGGATCGATTGCCGGCGCACAGCCTATTCGAAAGATATATCGTCGGTATCCGTTGCGCCAGACCCGATGACAGGGATTTGCAACTGGAATTCCGTCTCTCCGGGGACGCTGTGAAAACCGATGGCGCCGCCGAAGGATTTTACGATGCTCGTACTGATGGACAGGCCAAGCCCCAGCCCGCCGCCACGGTCGGTGAAGAAAGGCTCGAAGATCCGCGGCGAAACGGCCGGATCGATTCCGCGTCCATTGTCCTGAACCGAGAGGACGACCATGCCGTCGCCGCAACGGCAAATCAGCCGGATCCGCCCTTGGTATCCCTCGGGCGCGGTCTTCTTTCTGGCCTCGATCGCCGCGCGGGCATTCGAAACCAGATTCAGCACGGCTTCTTCCAGACGGACCGGATTGCCGCTGACCTGCACCCCCGCCGGGCACGGATCGGTCTGCAGGACAATCGCGTCGATCTCCATCTGCTTGCGGACCATGCGTTCGACCGACCGCAGGGTCTGCTGGGGAGAGAACGCCACCGCCGCCGTGCTGCCGGTCCGGCTGAACGAGCGGACATGTTCGATCAGGGACGCCATGCGCTGCGCCTGGTCGTCCACCAGTTCAAGCTGCTCCAGCAGGGCGGGGGAAGGCCGCCGGTCGCCGCGGCACTGTTCCAGCGCCCCTTCCGCGGCCAGGCGGATGACCGCCACCGGATGCGCCAGCTCGTGGGCCAGACCGGCGGCGAACTCCCCGGCCGTGGCCAGTTTGGCGGAATGCGCCAGTTTGTCCTCGGCCCGCTTGCGGTCGTCGATGTTCTGGACCACGGCCAGGAACACCGTTTCGCCGCCCTGTTCCAGCCGCCCGCCGTTCAGGACGTGGAAATGCCAGACGCCATCGGCGTGTCGGCGCCGGTATTGCAGGTCGCGCACCGGCCGGCCATCGGCGATGCTGCCCAGAATCGCCGACCGCACCGGCTCGACGTCGTCGGGATGGACATAGGAGGCCAGATCCTGGCCCAAGGCCTCCTCCTCGGAAAAGCCGGTGACCCGGGTGATTCCGGCGGAATAGGAACGGTTTCTCAGGTCACCGCCGATGATGACCACGTAATCGGCCAGATTGTCGATGATGGCCAGCAGCCGCTTCTTGCGGTCGACCAGCTGGTTTTCCGCGACGATGCGGTCGGTGGTGTCGCGGGCGATGAAGAAACCGCCGGCGATCTCTCCGTCGCGCATCAGGGGGGAAAAGCTGATTTCATACCAGCGGGTACCGCATAAGCCCTCGATGCAGTGGATCCTGGTAAACCGCCCCCCGGACAGCATCCGATCCAAGGCGGCATCCAGTCCCTGGCAGCGGTCGAAGGCGTTGCCGCAGACGTCGGCCAGTGTCGCGCCGATATCCGGACAGGTCCCGAACAGGGCAAGAATTTCTTGCCGGCATCTGGGGTTGAGCACGGTCAGGCGCTTATCGCGCCCCCAGGCCGCCACCAGATCGTGGGATTCGTCCAAAATGCCGCCCAGCAGGGCGTGCAGGTCGGAAATGCGCCGGTTGCGTAGCGACAGTTCGCGCTCGCCCCGCCGGACCAACGCATGGATCAAGCCGGCGGTGACGACGACGAAGGCGGCTCCCTTGGCGATTTCGGCCAAAGCCGGTCCGGCGGGGCTGTCGGCCCACACGATCAGGGACGAGCCGCCGATCCAGACCAACCCAACCAGGGCGTAGATCAGGCTGATCCGCGGGGCCATCGACCGGGCCATATGCGCTTGGGTCATAGTGTCGGCACGCCACCCCGGCCCCGCAGGACAATCAACCACAAGGCGCTATCTTTCGGACATGAAAGCCCGTTCATTGATGATCGGATGATACATTGCATGGATCGTGTTTTACCAGACAATCGAGACCATCGTAGCGGAGAAATCGATTCCGGTCCGAGCCGTCACGGCCGGACCGAGCGGAGAGCAAAAAATGACCTTGCCGTTTTCAGTCCATGACGCCGCTGCAGTCGACAGCCACATCGGCCGCAGAATCCGCGAGGAACGGATCAAGCGGGGGATGAGCCAGTCGGAACTGGCCCAGCGGATCGGCATCACCTATCAGCAGGCACACAAGTACGAACGCGGCGTCAACCGGACCTCGGCATCGCGCCTGCTGCAGATCGCCAGCATCCTGGAGGTGGAGATTTCCGAGCTGCTGCCGTCGTCGCGGGTGGTGCACACGCCGGTGCCGCTGGGGCGGCAGGAGCTGGAACTGGTCCGCAATTTCGTCCGCATCGGCAGCGAGCAGCGCCGCCAGCTGGTCTGCCAGCTGGTCCGGACCCTGGCGCAGGACACCGAGGAGGCCTAATCCAGTCCCACCAGCGAGCGGGCGAAGGCGCCCGCCTCGAAGGGACGCAGATCATCGACTTTTTCCCCGATGCCGATGGCGTGGACAGGCAGGGCGAACCTGTCTGCCAGAGCCACCAGCACGCCGCCCCGGGCGGTGCCGTCCAGCTTGGTCAGCACCAGCCCCGAAACGTCGACGATATCGCGGAACACCTCGACCTGCGAATGGGCGTTCTGGCCGACGGTGGCGTCCAGCACCAGCAGCACGTCGTGCGGGGCGGTTTCGTCCTGCTTGCGGATGACGCGGACCACCTTGCGCAGTTCCTCCATCAGATCGGCCTTGTTCTGCAACCGCCCGGCGGTGTCGATGAACAGCAGGTCGTCGCCGCGGCGGCGGGCCTCGGCCAGGGCGTCGAAGGCCAGGCCGGCGGAATCGGCGCCGGTCTCGCGGGCGATCACCGGGCTGCCGGTCCGTTCGCCCCACACCTTCAACTGCTCGACGGCGGCGGCGCGGAAGGTGTCGCCGGCGGCCAGCAGCACCGAACGGCCCTGGTCGCGGAATTGCTTGGCCATCTTGCCGATGGTGGTGGTCTTGCCGGCGCCGTTGACGCCGACCACCAGCACCACATGGGGCCTGTGCGAGAATTCGGGCTGCAGCGGCCGGGCGACCGGCGCCAGAATGGCGGCGATCTCTTCCGCCAGGGCGGTCTTGACCTCGCTGCTGTCGACATCCTGGCCGAAGCGGGCCTTGGACAGACGGGCGGTGACCCGGCCGGCCGCCGCCACGCCCAGGTCGGCGGAAATCAACAGGTCCTGCAGGTCTTCCAGCGCCTCGTCATCCAGGCGGCGCTTGGTGAACAGGCCGCCGATCCCCTGGCTCAGCCGGGACGACGACTTGGTCAGGCCGGATTTCAGACGCCCCAGCCAACCGCCGGCCGCCGCCTCCCCGTCCGCGGCCGGTTCAAGCCCTGCTTCGGGTTCCGGTTCCGGCTCGGGCTCGGGCTCGGGCTCGGGCTCGGGCTCGGCAGGCATTTCGGCGTCGGCTGCCTCGGACGCCACCTCGTCCGCGACCTCGGGCTTGTCCTTCTTGCCACCCAGGAAACCGAAAATCCTCATGCCTTGTCTCCCAGCGGTTCCGCCGACAGCACGCCGTCCGCACCGGCGGTGACGCGGGCGCGGACGATGGTGCCTTCCGGCGGGCTGCCGGGCAAGCGCACCGGCAGGTAATGTTCACAGAACCCGGTTCCGTCACGCTCGACCAGGACCGACACGGTCCGGCCGATCCGGGTGGCCAGAAAGTCCGCCAGGGCCGCCTCGCCGCGGGCGCGCAAGCGGGCGGCGCGGGCCTTGACCTCGTCGCCCGGCACCTTGGGCATGCGGGCCGCCGGCGTCCCCGGCCGCGATGAAAACGGGAAAACGTGCAGGTGGGTCAGTCCGGCCTCGCCGACCAGATCCAGCGACCGCCGGAACATCGCCTCGTCCTCGGTGGGAAAGCCGGCGATGATGTCGGCCCCCAGGGCGACATCGCCGCGCAAGGCCCGCAGCCGCCCGGCCAGGGCGACGACGTCGGCGCGCAGATGGCGGCGTTTCATGCGTTTCAGGATGGTGTCGTCGCCGGCCTGCACCGACAGGTGAAAATGCGGCATCAGCCGGTCTTCCTCGGCGATGGCGCGCAGCAGGTCGTCATCGACCTCGACCGGGTCCAGCGACGACAGCCGCAGACGCGGCAGATCGGGGACCTGGGCCAGCAGCCGGCGGACCAGCTGCCCCAGACCGGGCCGCCCCGGCAGGTCGGCGCCATAGGCGGTGACGTCGACCCCGGTCAGCACCACCTCGGAAAAGCCCTGTCCGACCAGGGCGCGCACCTGTTCCACCACCCGGCCCATCGGCACCGAGCGGTTGTTGCCGCGCCCGAAGGGGATGATGCAGAAGGTGCAGCGATGGTCGCAGCCCTGCTGAACTTCCACGAAGGCCCTGGCCCGGCCCTCGAAGCCCGACACCAGATGCAGGGCGGTTTCGCGCACCTGGAAGATGTCGGTGACGACGATGCGTTCGGCCGGCGGCACCGCCAGCATGTCCGGCCGCATCTTCTCGGCATTGCCCAGGACCTGATCGACCTCGTCCATCGCGGCGAAGCGGCCGGGGTTGACCTGGGCGGCGCAGCCGGTCACCACGATGCGGGCCTGTGGATTGTCGCGGCGCAGCCGGCGGATCGATTGCCGGGCCTGTCGCTCGGCCTCGGCGGTGACGGCGCAGGTATTGACGATGATGGTCTCGACGCCGCTTTCGGCGGCGCGGGCATGCTCGCGCATCACCTCGGACTCATAGGCGTTCAGGCGGCACCCGAAGGTGACGATCCGCGCCTCGCTCATGGCAGCAGGGACAGGTCGAGCCGGCCGGCGAAGCTGACCGCCACCGGCCCGGTCATCAGCACATGGTCGTCGGGCAGCCACTGGATCGACAGGGTGCCGCCGTCCAGCACCACCTCGGCCTCGCGCCCCGACAGGCCGCGCCGTGCCGCCGCCACCGCCACCGCGCAGGCGCCGGTGCCGCAGGCCCTGGTGATGCCGGCACCGCGTTCCCACACCCGCATGCGGATGCGGCCCGGCCGCAGCACCTGGGCGATCTCGATATTGGCGCGCTCGGGAAACAGCGCATGGTGTTCCAGCCCGGGTCCCAGCGCCGCCAGATCCAGGGCGTCGACGTCGTCGACGAAGAACACCGCATGGGGATTGCCCATGCTGACCCCCACCGGATCGGCCAGCGGCCCGGCCTGGACCGGCAGGTGCAAGGTGTCGGCGGGGCGGGCCAGGGGCAAATCGCGCCAGTCCAGCCGCGCCGGCCCCATATCCACCGCCACCATCCGGTCGCCCCGGCTTTCGGCATCCAGCAGGCCGGCCACGGTCTCGATCACCACCCGGTCGCCGCCGCCACCCTGCATCAGCAGCCAGGCGACGCACCGGGTGGCGTTGCCGCACGCCCCGGCCTGCGACCCGTCGGGATTGTAGATGGACATCCAGGCGTCGGAAACGGCATTGCGGGCCGGTTCGACGACGATCAGCTGGTCGCAGCCGACGCCGGTATGACGATCGGCGACGGCGCGGACATGATCGGCGGTCAGGGCCAGCGGACGGCTGCGGGCGTCCAGGATGACGAAGTCATTCCCCAGCCCGTGCATCTTCAGGAATTCGCGGCCAGCAGCACTCATGATCCGGGTTATATAGGGGGGCCGGGGGGACGAAGTCCAGATGTTCGCGACGGCTCTCCTCCGAGAGACAGGCTCAGCCGGGATTGCGCACCTGTTCCTTCACCACGTGGCGCAGCAATTCGGACAATCCCCGCGGACTGAACGGCTTGGGAATGGCGCTGGTCGCCCCTTCCTGCATCGCCCGCTGCATCAGCGTCTGATCGGCCGCGGCCGTGAAGATGATCACCGGAATGGCGGCGATCCGGGAATTGATGCTGGCACGCACCGCCCCCAGCACCGACAACCCGTCGACCGGGTCCATGTGCAGGTCGCTGATGATCAGATGCGGCAAGGGCTCGCTGAAGGCCAGCCGCAGGCCGTCGCTGCCATTGTCCGCTTCCTGCACCGTCGCGGCACCCATCTTTGTCAACAGCCTGACCAGCAGGGACCGCGATGAGGCATCGTCGTCGATGACCAGGGCCCTGACGGTCGAAACATGGAACTTTTCCATCGTACCCCTCCCAAAGGAAGGCTTGGCGCCGTCAGATCATGCCCGCCCCGGGGCGGCCAGAACCGTCGTGATGGCGCCGTGCAGCTTCCTGATGGAAAACGGCTTCTCGACGAACAGATCGACGCCTGCGGCATAGGCCTCGGCTTCGAAGCTCGCCCCGACATTGCCGGTCAGCAGGATGATGGGCAGGGCGGGGTCGATGCCCTCGACCCCGGCGCGGATGCGCCGCGTGCATTCCAGCCCGTCCATCACATCCATCGTCCAGTCCATGATCGCCAGATGCGCCGCCGATCCCTTCAGCGCCTCGATGGCCGCCGCGCCGTTTTCGGCCTCGACGATGCCCTTGATCCCCAGGGACGACAGGACGACCTGGATCAGCCTGCGGGTTTGGGGGTCATCCTCGACAATAACCGCCCGCTCAATCTTCGTGTTCATCCCCTTAATCTCCCACCCGTAATGTTAACAAAGACCTGTCAAAGCATCAATGCCGAGAAATCAACATTGTCGGCAATATCTGCAACAAGAGTGCCAAGAACATTGTCCATATTGTCAATGCCGGCCATCGCCTCTTCCACCACCCCCGATTGCAGCTGCGCTTCCATATTCGCAGCAACCATTCGAACGACACCCGCCTCGATCATGCCCGCCGCACTTTTCAGGGTATGGGCATCACGGATGGCCGTGACGATGTCGCCGCGCCCGATGGCCGCCCGGATCCGGTCGGCGGCGTCGGTCTGATTGCGGACGAAGCTTGCCAGCGATTCGACGTACAGCCCCTTCAGACCCGACACCCGGCGCAAGCCGGCCCGCACGTCGAGACCGGGGATGTCCGCCGGCAGCGCGATATCTGCGCCCGACAGTTCGGCCAGGTCGACGGCATCGTCCATCAGGGAATCGGCCGAGCCGGTGACCCATTTTTCGATGACGCCGTACAATTCTCCGGGCTGGAACGGCTTGCTGACGAAATCGTTCATGCCGGCGGCCAGACAGGTTTCCCGGTGGCCGCTGACGGCATTGGCGGTCAGGGCGACGATCGGCAGTTCGGCCAGACGCGGTTCGGCGCGGATCAGCCCGGTGGCCTCCAGTCCGCCCATGTTGGGCATCTGCATGTCCATCAAGACGATCTCGTAATCGCCCCGGATGGCCAGGTCGACGGCGGCAATGCCGTCGGCAGCGATATCGGCCTTGATGCCGACGGCATGCAGCAATCCGCGGATCACCACCTGATTGGTGGCGTCGTCTTCGGCCACCAGCACCCGGGTTCCGCGCAGGATGGCGTGCCGGGTCTGCGGAATCGCGGCCTCTTCGGCGGCGTCCGGCGCGCTGCCGGTCAGGACGCGCTGCAGCCGGGACGGCATCACCGGCTTGGCGAGAACCGGCACGTTCTCGACCTCCACGCCGACTTCGGACATCAGGATCAGGACCGGGCATTGTCCGGGGAAGGCCGCCCGAATGGCCTCGATGGTCTCCAGCCCGTCAGGGGACGGCATGCACCAATCGACCAGAACGCACTGATAGGGCGTTCCGGCTTCGGCGGATTGCGACAGACGCGAGACCGCTACAGGGCCGGATTCCACCGCCTCGGCGGCGAAGCCCAGGTCCGACAGCATCCCCACGATCGACGCGCGGGCCGACGCGTTGTCGTCGACCACCAGAACCCGCCACTCACCCACAACCAACACCTGCGGAAGCGGGGGGG